>JBGQHM010000415.1:0-5920 GCA_041497995.1 Binatia bacterium
AGGAGCAGCAACGTGCGCGTCCAACTCACCGCCTCAACCAGCTGCGCCAGGATCGCGTTGCTGTCCTCATCGATCCAATGCACGTCGTCAATGAGCAACACGGTCGGCGCGCTCGCGCTCTGCGTCTGCACCAGGCGGCACACGCAGGCAGACAGGCGCGTGCGGCGTGCGCCGGCGTCGATGGCCGGCAGCGGGCGTTTCGGATCGGTCACGCCGAGGAAATCCAGCAGCAGCGGTAGCTCCTCTTCGAGACCGCGATGCAGGCCGCGCAGCCGCGCGCGCACGCGCCGACGACTCGCCGACGGCCGCTCGTCCACCGCGATCGCGAAGAAGCTGCGCAGCAGGTCGAGCAACGTCGCGTAGGGCAGCGACCGTCCATGCGCCGGACAGTGCGCCTCGGCAACCGCCATGCCTTGAGCACGCCAGCGGTCGACCGCCTCCTGACAGAGGCGGCTCTTGCCAACCCCGGGCGCACCGACAACACCGACCACGCGAGCGTGCCCGGCCACGGCGCGGCTGAGCGCCGCTTCCAACGTTGCGACCTCGTCGGCGCGCCCAACGAAGCTCGAGAAGCCGCGCGCTCGTGACGCCTGCAAGCGGGTGCGGATGGGCTTTGTCTCTACCAGGCCGAAAGTCCGGACGGGCTCGCGCACGCCCTTGATGCGGACCTTGCCGACGGGCTCGAGGACGAAGAAGCTCGACACCAGCGTCGCCGTGTGCCCAGTGAGATAGATCGTTCCCGCCTCGGCAATTTGTTGCATACGCGCCGCCAGGCCGACCGTGTGGCCTTGGGCGGTGTAGTCCATGCGGAGGTCGTCGCCGATCGTCCCGACGATCACCTCGCCGGAGTTCAGCCCCATGCGCACGGCGAAGGTCACGCCGCGCGTGCGCTTCAGCTCTTGTGCGTAGAGACGCACCTGCTCGCGCAGCTGCAGCGCCGCGTGGCAGGCACGTTGGGCATGATCCTCGTGCGCGAGCGGCGCGCCGAAGAGGGCCATGACACCATCACCGGTGAACTGGTTGATCGTCCCTTCGAAGCGGTGGATACCGTCGGCGAGAATGGCAAAGAAGCGGTCCAAGATGCGGTGCCAGTCCTCGGCACCGACGCGGTCGGCAAGGTGCAGCGATTCCTTCACGTCGACGAACAACACCGTCACCTGCTTGCGCTCGCCTTCGACGGCGCTGCGCAGGGTGAGGATCTTTTCGACGAGATGGTTGGGTGTATAGGCGCGCGGCTGAACCGTGCGAACAAACGCCTCCGGTGTCGCTGTCAAGGACGCGGGCGCGGCGGTCGCAGGGTCGGCAACCCCAGCTCCCCCCTGCAGCGACGCGCCGCAGTTACTGCAGAAGTTGCTGTCCGGCGTGTTGGCACGAGCGCAACGCGGGCAGAGGCGCGGCAAAGCAACGCCGCAAGCGGAACAAACGGCGGCGCCTGCCGGGTGCTCCCTGGTGCATGCAGGACAGGTAACCGCGACCATACTCCCCTCGATCGCGGGCATCATGGGTCGTTGGCTGTGCGCGGTCAATCGCTCCTGGTCGACGACGAGGGCTACGCGATACGCCTGGTCTCACCCATGATAGATCGACCACATCGACCGGACGGGCCGGATCTCGATCGTCTCGCCGGCGTTGACCGCCACCTTCCGCGCCCATTCGATAGCTACGTCCCTCGACGCGCAGTCGATGATGAAGAATCCACCGAGCACTTCCTTGGTCTCCGCGAACGGGCCGTCGGAGGGTACATGCTTCTTACCACGCACCTTGAGCGTGAGCGCTTCGGCGCTCGGCCGCAGCCGCGCGCTGCTGAAGCACAGCGGCTCGCCACGGACGATGCCCTTCTGCGCGCTGTATTCCATGCCGACTTGCTGGTGGTGCGCCACGTTGCGATCAATCTCGACTTGTGACCGCTTGGCGACCGTCGCTTCATCGGTGGTGATCATGAGCATGAACCGCAAGGCGTCCCCGGCGCCGGGGCCGTGGTAGGCCCACCAGCTGTCGTGCACCGGCCTGATCTCAGTGATGTGGCCGTCGTGCACGAAGCAGTTCGTCGCGAAGGCACGGGCCTCGTCGATGGAACTGAACTCGATGAGATCGAAACCAGCCAGAACCTCCTTGGTCTCAGCGAACGGGCCGTCGGTCAGGACGGGCCTGCCGCCGTTCATTCGCACGGTGATCGCCTCCGAGCTTTGAGTGAGCCCCACTGACGTCAGCACCAGCGACTGGCCCTCGGCCAGACCGCGTTCGGCAATCAGTGCTTGCAACGCCTGTTCGTGGAGTTGGACGCGCTGATCGCGCTCTGCGGCTGGCAACCGCTCCCATTCCCCTTTCGCCTCGAGACTCAAAAGCATGAACTTCATCACTGCCCTCCTACGTTGGGTTGCTTTCTGACTCACTTGTTGGTCGAACGAGAACCGGTGAAATCGACACGCGGCGACATCGGACTGGGACGGCGAGCTCCCCACGATGCACTTTTCTGAAACCCGCCATTGCGGTAACGCGTATTGCGGAGTGTGGGTAATGCGATCTGCTTGTCGGGCCGGGGCGGTGCGATGACACGTGCCCGAGTCGATGCGCCGCGTCCTCAGGCGCCGAGCGGCATGGAGGAAGGTCAGCTCCTCGTTCGCCACCGCCGCGGTGATGCCGATGCCTTCGCCGAGTTGGTCACGCGCTATCGGAGGCCGGTCTACAGCTATCTGGTCCGCTGCGGTGTGGAGGAGGCGGCGCGTGACGATCTCTTCCAGGACGTGTTCACCCGCATTCACCGTGCGGCGGCGACCTATCAACCCGAGCGGCCCATGAAGCCGTGGGTGTTCGCCATCGTCGCCAACACCGTACGCAGCCACTACCGCAAGACGCGCGGCCGCGAGATCGTCGTCTCAGCACCTGACCCCGAGCTGAGCGACTCGGCGCCGGACAGTCACCAGCTGGTTGAGGCGCGCGAGACCGCTGCCTGGATCGAACGCGCCGTCGCGGCGCTTCCGTTTTCGCAACGCGAGGTCGTGGTGCTCTGCTGCATCGAGCAGTTGCCGCAAGACGACGTGGCGGCCACGCTCGGCATGCCGGTGAATACGGTGAAGACCCATTTGAGACGAGCCCGCATCGCACTGGCACAGGCGCTGGCGCGCCGCCAGGCCGTGCTGCGGCGGGAGGTGTCGGCGTGAAGCCCGTGTGCGAGAAACTGCAGGACGCCTTGGCCGAACACGGGCCGCGGGCGCTACCGGTCGACGACGCGTCGCAGGCGCACCTGCGTGAATGCACCGACTGCCGTGCATTCATCGACGCGCTAGACGAAGTAACGGCGGCTCTGGCTACGCTGCCGGTGCATGATGCGCCGCAAGCGGCGGTCGAACGGGTGCTGGCAGCGACACGAGACGAGCGCGTGGAGACGCGCGGCGGTTCTACCAATCACGACGCGGCCGGCGGCCGCCATCAAAGCGAGAGGAGCCCTCACATGCAAAGCCTGGCGTACGCCGGTGCCGTCGATGCCGACGGCCACATCCTCGAAGCCCCGGACCTGTGGGAACATTACCTGGAGCCGCGCTATCAGGAGCGCGCGATGCGTTTGCGGACGGACACGTATGGCATGGAATACCTGGAAATCAACGGCACGCCTTCGAAGGTAGTGCGCGGCGGCATGCTCGGACTGCTCGGCGGAATGCAGCGCAATCTCTCCGACGTGCTCCCCGCCGCCGATCACACCTACGCCGGCGGCGCGTCGTTCGGCGCCATGAACGCACGCGAGCGATTGCAGCGCCTCGATCAGGAACGGTTGGACGCCGCCTTTCTCTATCCCACCCTCGGTGTGCTGTGGGAGGCGGAGTGCACGGACGTGGAGATCGCACAGGCCTATACGCGCGCGTACAATCGCTGGATCATCGACTTCTGCGCCGACAGCGGCGGGCGGCTGATTCCCGTCGCGCATCTGTCGTTGGGAGATCCGGAAGCGGCGGCGCGAGAGCTCGAACGCGCCGTCCGTGCCGGAGCACGCGGTGGTTGGGTGGCACCCTTCACCATGACCAAGAAGCCGCACGGCCATCCCGATCACGATCGTCTGTTCGCCGCCGCACAGGACCTCGACGTGCCGCTCGCTATCCATCCGACGTTCGAGCCGAAGTGGGCCACGCCGGGACGCTTCGACAATCTCCACGGCGCCCACTTCTTTCTCAACGTCACGGCAGCCGACGCGGTGCGCCACGCGTTCACCACGTTCTTTCAGTTCGGTGTCTTCGACCGCTTTCCGCGTCTGAAGCTGGTGCTGTTGGAATCCGGTGGGGGCTGGATCGGCTACTGGCTCGATCGCATGGACGGCTACGTTGCCTCGCTCCTCGGCGGCGGGGTCGCGCTGAAGGAGAAGCCGAGCACCTACTTCCACCGCCAGTGCTGGATCTCCTGCGACCCCGACGAACGCACCATCCCAGCGCTCATGGATCTGCATGGCAATGACCGATTCTTCTGGGCCTCGGACTTTCCGCACCCCGATCACACCGGCAACTACATCGCCGAGCTCGAAGAGCTGGCCGGTAAGTTGTCACCGAGGGCGCGTCCGAAGTTGCTCGGCGAGAACGTGCTGCGCTGCTACGGAGTGCGCTGAGTGGGAACAGCAATGAGCAACGTGCAGTACGAGACCGACGGCCCCGCCGCGCGCCGCTTCGGCGGAAGCGTTCCGTCGACGGAAGAACCCTCTTACGTTAGGCCGCGGGCTGATGCACAAACTTACGCTAGAGACGAACCACGCGTGCTCATGCTGCTCAGATACTCTGGCCTGCGAACAGCGCACGCGCAGTCTCACTTCGGCTGCGGCACAATGCGCAGGTAGGGTTTGGGCGCCTTCCAGCCATTGGGGTATTTCTTCTTCGCATCCTCGTCCGAGACCGACGGCACGATGATCACGTCCTGGCCCGGTTTCCAGTTCACCGGCGTGGCGACCTGGTGCTTGGCGGTGAGCTGGATCGAATCCAGCACGCGCAGTACTTCGTCGAAGTTGCGGCCGGTGCTCATCGGGTACATGAGCATCAGTTTGATCTTTTTGTCCGGACCGATCACGAACACGGTGCGAACCGTCGCGTTGTTGGCGGCGGTCCGGCCTTCCGACGTGGCGCCGGCGTCGGCCGGAAGCATGTCGTAGAGCTTGGCCACCTTCAGTTCCGGATCGCCGATCATCGGATAGTTCACTTTGTGGCCCTGTGTTTCCTCGATGTCGGCGGCCCATTTGCTGTGACTGCTGGCCGGATCCACGCTCAGGCCCATGATCTTGCAGTTGCGCTTCGCGAACTCGGACTGCAGTCCGGCCATGTAGCCCAGCTCCGTGGTGCATACCGGAGTGAAATCTTTCGGATGGGAGAACAGGATGGCCCAACCATCCCCGATCCATTGATGGAAGTTGATGCTGCCTTGCGTCGTTTCGGCGGTGAAATTCGGGGCTTCGTCATTGATGCGCAGTGACATGATCGTCCTCCTCCATTGTGCGGATTTCCCGGCTGTCGGCCTTATGTTGTTCCGGCCAGCCTTTATCCTGCCGTGCGTTTTTCCTGTCAAGCACCGAGGCCGGTGTCACGCATCGGGTGCCTTCGAGGCCCGCGACGGCCGCACCTTCGAGCAGTTCGCTGCGGACGGCGTCATCCGAGCCTTTCAGGCGAGCTTGTCACGATGGTAGGCCAAGTACAGCGCCGTCCCGATCGAACCGGTGAGCGAGACCGCGAGATAGATCAGTATGAAGCTGAGCGGTGGAATGTCGGGGCCGGTTTGGAAGTACCAGAAGAGGACGAGGTTTACGGGCACGTAGAAGGCGTACACGATCGATAGCGCAGCGACCCATGGTCTGAGCTTCCACAGCCCGTATGCGTAGGCAGCAAGCACCAACCCCATCAACGGACCAAGGATCAAGTTGGATGCCACCGACTCGAAGCGTACACCGAAGATG
>JBGQHM010000416.1:0-5918 GCA_041497995.1 Binatia bacterium
ACCAGACGCAGCGTGTTCAGCTCAACTCGGCCTTCCGCGGAGCCCGCGACAGGCAGGTCTCCGTCGTGGTACCAATCCTCGACGTCGATGCTTAGCGCATGAGTCATTGCGCCGCGCTCACTGGATGCGCGCGCACCGGCTAGAAGCCGGTGCCACCATCAGTTGTACTTTCACCGGATGTACCGTTCCCCTCGCCAATGTGCAGCAGCCGATCTCCCTGCACATGGAACAGCAGCGTCGACGCACCCGACGGCCACCGCACCTCTACCTCTTCCGCATCCGTGGCGTCGCCCAAACCGAAGTGCTGCACCAAGCTCTGATTGGACAAGTAGCCCGAGCCGCAGGTCACTTCACGCGTCTGCCGCCGGCCGCCGCTCGTCAGCACAACGCGAGCGCCGACGGCGTCGCGGTTGCTCTTCGTCCCTACAAGCTTAACTGCCAGCCAGTGCTGCGGTCCACCGGTGTTGCGCAGCAGCTGTGCCGGTTGCCGGTAGTTGCGTAGCAGGATGTCGACCTGCCCGTCGCCGTTGAAGTCGAACAGGCTCAGGCCGCGTCCGTCTTCGATACGATCCACGGCGTTGACGTGCGCGACGTCGGTAAACGTGCCGTCACCGTTGTTACGGAACAAGCATTTGTGTTCGCGCCCGTTCAAGCTGTGCTCGCCGATGTCTAGCATGCGTCCCGCGGTTTGATCTCGGCGCCGACCGACGCCTTCAAACATGTCAATTCAGACATCGTCGAGCAACGGCCCGGAGATGAAACCGTTGGTGGCATAGAGATCCAGCAGCCCGTCGTTGTTGTAGTCGAGAAACTCAGCGGCCCATCCCCACTGCGTGTCGCGCACCCCGGCGTGGTCGCTCACGTCGGTGAAGGTGCCATCGCCGTTGTTGTGTAGCAGCGAGCTGCCGCGCGTCAGCTCGTGCGTGTACTGGTGCAGGCGCTGGCCGACCTGCGGCATGACCCAACCGAGCGCTTCGTAGTACCACGGCAGCGGCTTTGGAAAATCGGGATGGAAGAGCAGCCAGCGCGAGTTGGCGTGCATCGCGGACACAAAGAGATCGAGATGGCCGTCGTTGTCGTAGTCGGCCCAGGCCACACCCATGGCGGCGGCGCGGTTCCCGGTGCCGCTGGCGTCCGTGACGTCGTGAAACGTGCCGTCATGGTCGTTGTGATACAAGGCACCCAGACCAAACTCGTTGGCGACATAAATGTCGGGCCAGCCGTCGTCGTCGTAGTCACCCCACGCCCCCGCAAGGCCCCATCCGGTGTCGGCGACGCCGGCGCGCTCGCTCACGTCGCTGAACGTGCCGTCGCGGTTGTTGTGATACAGCGTGTGCGCGAAGCCGTTGTGCGCATCGTAGTTGGGATACGGCGGCGTGTGCTCGTGATCGCCCATCCGCACGATGTAGATGTCGAGGAAGCCGTCTCGATCGTAGTCGGCGACCACCGGCATGCTCGCCCACTCGCCCGCCTTGATGCCGGCGGCCGTAGTCACGTCCTCGAAGGTGCCGTCCCGGCGATTATGAAACAGGTGGTCACCGCCGCGAAGGGCGGCCACGTAGAGGTCAGCGAAACCGTCGTTGTCGTAGTCGAACAGGACCACACCGGTCGCGACCGCGGGGTACGGGTTCGGCAAACCCGACGCGGCGGTCACGTCGGTGAACGTCCCGTCACCGTTGTTGCGATACAGGACGAGGTGTGACGCGCTCGCCAGGACAATGTCCTCATCGCCATCGGCATCGACGTCGCCAACGCCACTTCCTGACGCGGTGTAGTACCCACCAACGATGCGAAAGGGTGGTGAGCCGTCGGTATCGTGAACGTTGTCGATGCCGGCGGCCTGCGTGCCGAGTGCAAAGCGGGGCACGAGGCCGCTGGCCAGCTCGCGTGCCGTGATCTCCTCACGCGTGATCTTCCACTTGCCGTCGCGCCGCGCAAAGTAGGCAATGGCGCGCTGATCGAGCTGGCGCCGGACGTCGCCGGCTTCGCCGCGCACGATCAGGTGAAACTCGGCGCGGTAACCATCGGCCGTGGGATGATCCCAATCGACCGAGTCGATCCGGCCCTCGGCACTTTCAACGTTCTGGAACAAGTCCAGCAGCCGCTCATACCGGCTACGGATCGTCTCGCTCGCACCGGGGCCGTGCCAGCGCAGCACTTCCTCTCCACTGTTGCAGGGCACAGCATCGGCGCGGGCCCAGTCCCATGACAGCCCCGTGCCCTCCTCGACCGCATACACGTCAAGGATCGCCGTCAGGTCACGCTGTCTGATGCTGCGCGGCAACGTGCGATGGAACGCCGCGTTCATCGGCTCCACGACCGTTTGCCGCGTCTGCTCCCACGAGGCGTCCGCCCGGAACGGACAGCCAACAAGCACGATGCACGCAGCCAGTACGCGCCAACTCTTCACGGCAGGTTGTCTGCCTCATCCAAGCCGGCGGTGCAACTCGCGGACCTACGACGTAACGGGGGGCGCCGCCTGCTGGTCTTCACGTATGAGACGCCGCCGGCGCCGCGCGTTGCGAATCTGGCGCAGGACGATGTGCGTCAGCGTGCGCCGGTCAAAGCGTGGCCACTCGAGCAGTGCCTCCATGATGGTGATCGTCTTGCGCCCCGTGCCGCGCCAATCGCTGATCTGACTGGGTTTGTAGATCTTCGGCGTGCGGAACAAGGCCGTGCGGTCCATCACCTCGTTGTGGCGCAGGTACTCGACAGTGACCGGGAGCCCGATACGCTCTGCCAGGTGGCGCTCGGCCGCGGCGTCACGCGCCCCTTGAGGATTCGAAACCTCGATCAGCATGTGCAGACCGCGACGGCGGATCAGGATGAAGAACACGCGTGTGCCCAGGCCATCGGCGAACTCGTAGGCACCGTCGAGGATGTCGTACTCGGTGGCGCGCCCGCCGCCGATTTCGATGACGTCGTCGGCACGTCCGTAGACCTCGATCACGGGATCTGGCTCACCGCACCGACACGCTTCGGGTTGCACGCGAACCAGGTCACCCGTGACGTAGCGGACGAGCGGCATCACTTCGTGAACCATGCTGGTCACAGTGAGCACACCCCGCTCGCCCGGTTGAATGGGGGCGTAGGTCTGCGGATCGAGCACCTCCGCTTCAACCAAGTCGGTGCAGAGGTGCAGGCGTCCCTCGACACAGCTCAACCCGAGCCCCATCGTCTCGTTCGATCCGTAGATCTCGACCACGCGCGCACCCCAGTCCTGCTCGATCACGCGCCGCAGCGCCGGCGGCAGCACCGCGCCGCCGCAGCAGATCACGCGCAGCGAGCCCAGGTCGCGACGGATGTCGAGTCCTAGCTCGTGTGCGAGCTCGCGTAACAAGATCGGTTCGAGCGGCAAACTGGCGAGCATCGTCACGTGCAGACGGCGAATGAAGTCCAGCGCCCGTGTGAACGGGACATCCCAACTGACGTTGCCCGCCGCGACGTGACAGGCGCCGACCATGCGCAACGCGTCCTCGAAGATGAAGGAGACTGGCGCGAACAGCGGGAAGCGGTTGAGCATAATGCAGTCGGAGGACATCTCCGGCACCATCCGCTGCAGGCGCGCGGCCATCAGCCGGACCTCTGCCAGGCCGCACCACGTCGAGGTCGGCTCGCCCGTGGTGCCGCTCGACTCGTGGTAGTGCCACGCCTTGGCCGGCGGCACGGCGAGCATCCCGAACGGGCTCGCATCGCGCAGGTGATGCTTGAACGTCAACGGCAGCCGCGCCAAGTCGGCGCGTCCACTCACCTCGTGGCCTGCCAGATGCCGTGCATAGAATGCGCTCCGGCGCGCCCGCGCCACCGCTTCCCGCAAGGCTCCGTCACGGCTGCCCGCATCCGCAACCGTTCCGTTCGTCGCGTCGGTCCTCGCATTCATCGGCGCCCACTCTCTGCACTATGTCCACGGCGCGTGCAAGGTCGAGCCGCGACCTCGAGTGTTCGTTCATTCGCTCAATTCGAGTTGACCATGGAGCGGCGAGTGCTCTATATGTTCGTCGAACTGATGCGTCGGAACGCACACCATGCCTGACTTTCAACTGGACAACACCGCCCTTGAAGATGACGTCCGGCGAGCACAACGCGCACCATCCGCTGACGCCGTCGACCAGGCGTGCACCCGGGTTCGGCTTGGAGCGGGCATCGACCCCATGGAGCTGGCCGATCTGTGGTTCGCGCCGCTCGACAGTGAGACTCTCTATCAGCGTGCGTGCGAGGTCCGCGGCGATCGGAGTTCACAGCTCGAAACGTTCTCCCCGCTCTACATGACCAACACCTGCGACGCGGAGTGTCGCATGTGCGGCATGCGTCGCGACAATCAGGCGCTGAAGCGCGAAACCGCAGACCTCGCCGACGTGCACCAGCAGCTACGCGTACTCAGCGCGCGCGGGATGCGAGCCGTCGCGTTGTTGACCGGGGAATACGCCGCCGCCAATCGAGGCTGGGCAATGCGCTACGTCAACCAAGCGTTGCGTTACACACAGGAGCTCGGCTTCAAGCACGTCCTGATCAACGTCGGCTCGATCGACACGCACGAATTCGACACGCTGCTGGCCGGTATCCCACGCCACGCCGACGGCAGCCTCGTGCCGTTCCTGACCATGTCGACGTTTCAGGAAACCTACGCTCCCGCCACGTACGCGAAATTCATCGGGACCAATCCGGACAACCCGCGCGCCGACTTCCAACGCCGTCTGACCAACTTCGACCGCGCCCACCGCGCCGGCATGCGCGTCGCGAATCCGGGCATCCTGGTCGGCCTCAATGCCGATCTCGCTTACGAGATGACCGCCCTGGCGTTGCACGCGCGGCATTTGCTCGCGCGAGGCATGGAGGTGTACCTGTCGGTGCCGCGTCTGCGCCAGATCGCCGGCGGTCGCAGTCAGGGTGGCGTCAGTGACGCCGACTTCATCCGCCTCGTGTCAGTGCTGTCGCTCGGCTTACCGACCTGCAAGATCGTCGTCACGACGCGCGAGAACCCCACCATCCAACACAAGCTAGCGCCGCTCGTGACGGTGATCTCCGCCGGCTCCGCCGCCGTAACGCCCTACACCGAATCGGGCGCCCGCTTCCCGCTCGACACGAGCCAATTCGAAGTCATCGACCAACGCCCGTTCGAAGAGATTCTGCGCGAGCACGTCGCCCCGGGCGGCGTCATTGCGAACTTCCAACCACCGCCGGCGTGATCGCGGCGGGCGCGCGTAGCAACAGCGCACGCGGACGATGCGAATCGTGATAGACGCACCTGGCGTGCACCCTCACCATCGAGTCGGGCGCCGCAGATCCCGGCTCTGCGCGACCAATAGCGGTGGTCAATCTGTTCGAACCGAACTGCCAGGGGTGCTGCCCGGGCGGGCGCTTGACCGACGTGGCTTCCAGAAGCTACCTTGGGACCCATGCGTGCGGTCGGCTTGAAGACGCTGAAAAACAAACTGAGCGAGTACGTTCGGCTGGCCGCTGGCGGCGAGACCGTTCTCGTCACCGATCGCGACCGAGTGGTGGCGGAACTTGTGCCGCCGCAGAGCGGGCGTGCCGATCTCCTGGGTGACGCACAACTCGCTGACGCCGTGCGTCGCGGGTGGCTGCGGCCGCCGCTACTCCCGGGGACTGGTGCCCCGCCCCGCGCGGCGGTGGCCAAGCTCGCCGACCTCTTGTGTGAGCTGGCGTCAGACCGCACCGATCGATGATTTACCTCGATACCTCGGTCGCGCTCGCGCAGCTACTCGCCGAAGACGTCACCCCGCCACCCGAGCTGTGGGACGAGACGCTCGTGTCGAGCCGCTTGCTGGAGTACGAAGTGTGGATTCGGATTCATGCGCGACGCCTCGAGTCGTCCCACGGCGGCCCCGTCCGTGAGCTGATCGGGCGCGTCGCATTGCTCGAGCTCGCCCCGCAGGTGCTGTCACGCGCACTGGAAT
>JBGQHM010000417.1:0-5912 GCA_041497995.1 Binatia bacterium
CGAACACGCCGGTGCCACCGACCAACACGCCGACGAATACGCCAGTGCCGCCGACCAACACGCCGACGAATACGCCAGTACCGCCGACCAACACGCCGACGAACACGCTGGTGCCGCCGACCAACACGCCAACGAACTCGCCGGTGCCGCCGACCAACACGCCGACGAACACGCCGGTGCCGCCGACAAGTACGCCGACGGCGACGAAGACGTTGACGCCGACTCTCACCGCAACGGCAACGCAGACACCAACTCCGTGGTGTGCTGAGGCGAACCTCTGCGCCTACATCCGCAGCCCCGGCTTCTGGTCGAACTACGACAACCACATGACGGCCGCGCAGTTCTTGGCGATCATCCAAGCGACGCAGGACTACAGCGCGCTATCGGTTTCTGACGCCCTCGCGATTCTAGGGAACAACGGCGATCAGTATCACCGCCACCTCTTGGCCGCGGAGCTCAATGCTGCATGGAATGGAGACGCCGACAACGCAGCGCCTGGCGGAGCTTTTGGAGGGGGCATTTACAATAATCCAAACAGCTCGCTGAATGGTGCGACGATCGATCAGCTCAATCATCAGGCCTTCCTGACAGCGTCACCTTCGATGGACCTTCAGAGTTACGTGAACTATGTGGGTGGTGACGGCGAGAACGACGGAGCGGAAGCGTGCCAAGTTCGATCCGAGCGTTGCGCCACGCCGACGGCTACCAAGACGCCGACAGCGACGAACACGCCGACCAACACGCCGACGGTCACGCTGACGCCGACCAAGACCCTGACCATTACGCCGACGGCGACGAACACACCCACCAACACGCCGACGGTCACGCTGACGCCGACCAAGACCCCGACCATTACGCCGACGGCGACGAACACGCCCACCAACACGCCAACGATCACGCGAACGCCGACCAATACGCCGACCGCAACGGCGACACCGACATCGACGAATACGCCGGCGAACCTGGGCATCTGCAGCGTCGACAGCGAAGGTACATACATCGACGCCGAAGCCTTCACCGGGTCGGCTAACCCCGGAACGACCTACACGTTCCTCGGCGTGCGCAGCTCGCAGGCGGGTTACGTCGGCACGGGTTACGTCCAGACGGGATCGACGCAGAACCAACTTGACCAGAGCGATGAAAATGCGAATCCCGCCAACTACGAGCGCTATGACTACATGGTGAACTTCCTGAACGCCGGGACCTTCAGGCTGTGGATCCGTGGGTTCGGACCGGATGGCTCCAGCAACTCGGTCTTTATCGGAGTGGATGGGGTTGCCATCGGATCGCTGACGGAGGGCCCCACCAGTCAGTGGGTGTGGACGAGCGACATCCAGAGCGGCACCAACATGTTTACGATCGGCTCTCCAGGCGTGCACACCATCAACGTGTGGCCGCGTGAGAAGAACCACATGCTGGACGGCATCTTCCTGACGACTTTTTCGACCGTGCCCTCAGGCGGTATCCCCAGCGGTGCAACGGTCATCGATCCGCGGCAGTGTGGCGAGGTATGCCCGCACGGAACGCCGACCCGCGTACCCGCCCCGTCCTTTACCCCGCAGAGCGGATGTTCCTCCACGCCGCCGAGCGGTGACCTCACCGGCGTGATCACCGACAACTCCAACCCGACGGTGGCGACGATCACCAACCACTCCGCAACCTGCAGCTATCCGGTGGGCTTGGCGATCTACAAGAAGTTTGACAACAACATCGATAACCAGGAGCTCGTCGACTACCAGGTGACTGTGATTGCGCCAGGGAAGACCGTGGTGCTGACGGTCGACAACCCACCGTGTGCGTATCAAGCCGACACGTTCTACGGTGACATCAACTACTCGTTCGCGGGCGGTGTCCGCTACGGCTCGCGGTTGCTCGACGCCTTCCATGGTAACGGCGACTCCTTCTGCGCGCTCCAGTGCGCGTCGACAGCGCCACCGACGAGCACCGCAACGCAGACACCGACAGCGACCAAAACGCCGACGAACACACCAGTGCCGCCGACGGCGACAAGGACGCGGACCAACACGCCGGTGCCGCCGACGGCAACCAGGACGCCGACGAAAACGCCGGTGCCGCCGACCGCAACGCGGACACCCACGAGGACCCCGACGTTCACGCCCACAGGAACACCGCGTCCTGAGCTCTGCGGCTTCATCCGCAGCCCTGGATTCTGGAAGAACTATGGCAACCACATGAGCGCCGCAGACTTCTTGAAGATCATCCAAGCGACGCAGGACTATGCCAACCTCGACGTCCAGACGGCGGTGGGTATTCTGAACAACAACGGAGACCAATATCACCGTTATCTGCTGACCGCAGAGCTCAATGCGGCCTGGAACGGCAATGACAACAAGGCGAAGCCGGGTGGAACCCTGGCGTCCGGAATCTACACCGCTTCAGGCAGCTCGCTGAATGGCCAGACCATCAATCAGATCAACCACACCGCTTTCCTGACGACGCCGCAGAATGCCGGGTCGGACCTGGTCACCTACCTCTCGTACCTTGGCGGTGGTGGTGAAAACGCCGCTACTGGTACGTGTTCGTGCCGTTGATGTCTGCCACCCACTGCCACACCGACGCCGACCCGGGCTCCGAGTCGTCGCGCCCCACACGAGATCGCAGCTTCACGCGGAGTGCGTGAGCTGCGTGCTGCCGACCGGGACATGACCGTCCGTACCCTTGCCTTCTCCGCCAGGCAAGGGTACGGTCAGCACGCACACGTGCCCTGCGACAAGCTCGGGGCGGAGGAACGATGGGGGGCGCATGCTGAGACGACGGAGCGGCCTGGTTTCGATAGCATGTCTGTTGCAGGTGCTCGCTTGCCACCTGGCAGATGCTGCGGAAGTGATCGTCGACGACTTCAGCGCGGCAGACAAGACGAAGATCATCGCAGACACCCAAATTTTGGTGAACACCACCGGGCAAAGCAAGACCGCAACTGACTTTGGGCTGAGCGGAACCATCGGGGGTGTGCGAGAACTGACGGTCACGGCCACCGTCGTCATGGGCGGCGTGTCCGAAAGAGTTCTGTCCGGCGTCGATCCCGGCGGTGGTCTCTGCTACCAGTCGACCGATAGCGCCGACGGTCAGGTCCAGTTGGTATACGACGGCGGCGGCGCGGGGTTGAGCCCCGGTGACCTGCACCACGCGCAGGGCATCAAGATCGATATCGCATTTGCCGATGCGGCATCCGTCCCGTACAACGTCAAGCTGACGCTGGTCGACACGGGAAACAACTCGGCGTCGAGCACCCAGACCGGCACCAGCCAGTGCGACTTGGGTCCTCCCTGCGCACCCATGCTCTTCCCGTTCACCGATTTCCCCGGCGTCAATACCAGGCACATCAGCAGAATCATTCTTGAGGTCGACCCCAACGGCGGCAGCAATGCAGACTGCACGGCTGCGGGCGTTCCGTTTGCTTGCTGTACCGGACTGACAACTGGCACCTGCGGCGGCGCCGCCGATTTCGCTGTGGGTCCCATCAGCACCTACGGCACGCCTACGATCGAAGTGATCTGCGATGACGGGGAAGACAATGACAACAATGGCTTCACGGACTGCGCCGACCCGGCATGTGCCAGGGCGCTAAATTGCCTCAACGCGGCGCCGCTGCTGTCGCCGGGTATGATCGGGCTGCTCGTTGCCATGCTCGGCACGGTTGGCCTTGCAGGGCTGGCGCGGGTGGCGCGCATCAAATAGTCACGGCCGCCGCGCCGACGCTGCCGCCATGCGTGCAGAGCCGATGCTGATGCACCCCCGGTGGCAGCGTTTCCTGACGTTCGCGGTTGCGATGTGCGTGACCTGTGGCGCGCGCGCGGAGGAGACGGCCCAGCCGCTTACAATCACGTCGTCAGCCTTCAAAGCAGGCGCGGCGATTCCCGCAGCCTACAGCTGCGACGGCGCTGATCAATCCCCAGCGCTGAGTTGGAGTGGGATGCCGCCAGGCACGAAGCGCGTGGCGCTCATCCTCGATGACCCCGATGCTCCCGCAGGTACATGGGTGCACTGGGTCGTGTACGATTTGCCCGCAGACGCGATGCAATTGCAGGCAGGAGTTGTCAAGGCTGAGACGTTGCCGAATGCTGCCAAGCAGGGCCTCAACGATTTCCGCAAGATTGGTTACAACGGCCCGTGTCCACCGCCCGGCAAACCGCACCGCTACACTTTCAGATTGTACGCGCTCGACCGCCCAACCGGTCTGCCGCCGCGTGCCTCGAAAGCGCAGGTACTACGAGCCATCGACGGGCATGTCGTCGCTCAAGCGGAGCTGGTCGGAACGTACCAGCACTGACGCGGCGCTCGATTCACGACTCCGGAACACGATTCACGCCTTTCGCCGCGGCAGAAGGTCGGGCAGGTCGGTGCTCGCCTTCATCGTCCACTGCGGGGTGCGCTTCTCGAGGAAGGCGCGCACGCCCTCGCGGGCATCTGGTTGGGTGCCGGTCCACCAGAACAGGCGACTCTCGATGTCTTCCGCGCGCTGCAGATCGGGCTCGGTCAAGTTGTGCCAGATGAGTCGCTTGGTGAGCGCCACTGACACCGGGGCGGCGTTCTGTGCGATGTCCTCGGCGAGGCTGCGGACGGTCGGCATCAACTCGGCGTCCGGAACCACACGGCCGACAACGCCGAAGTCCAACGCCTCGCGAGCCGAGAGGGTGCGCCCAGAGAACAGTAACTCGGCGGCGCGGCTCACCCCCACCAGTCGCGGCAGGAACCAGGTGCTCAGTGCCTCCGGCATCACGCCACGCCGAACGAAAGCGAAGGCGATCTTGGCGCTCTCCGCGGCGATGCGGATGTCCCATTGCAACGTCATGGTGATGCCGACGCCGACGGCGGCGCCGTTGATCGCGGCGATGATGGGCTTGGTCATCTCCCACGGGCGGATGTCCGCGGCGCGTTCGCGGCGCACCTGCTCCTGGTACTGCTCACGGTCGGCACGATCGAATGCGTTGCTGCCTTCCGACATGTCGGCCCCTGCGCAGAAACCACGGCCGGCGCCGGTGACGATGACCACGCGCACGCCATCGTCCGCATCGCACTGCCGGAACGCGGCTGCTAGCTCACGACGCATGGTGGACGTGTACGCATTGAGCCGATCGGGGCGGTTCAGCGTGATCGTGGCGATGCGATCGCTGATCTCACACGCAATCTGTTCGTAGGGCATCAGCTGCTGCCTCCCACGCAGCGCTCACTTCTTTGCGCGGCGCCGCGGTGCGAGCGCCTGTGCTGCACTCTCGGCCGCCGCTTTGAACTCCAGCACGGATTGCTTGAGTGCTTGTCGCTCGATGAGTGCGCGGAGCGGCCCGGGCACCCAGAAGCCGATTGCCACTGCCTGCCGGCAGGTCACGCGGCTGCGCTTCGCGCTGAGCTTCTCGAACAGATAGCTGCCCTCGATGGACTCGAGGTCGCCTTCCACCGCCTTCCAGGTGAGGCCCGTGGGTTTATCGTACTTGTATTCCAAGACGTAGCCGATCGTCTTGATCTTCATGTCGACGCGGAGCGCAACCCGCTTGGCGAGCCCATTTGGGTAGCGTTGCAGCACTTGGGTGCTCTCAACCGTGGAGAACCAGCGCGGGTACTGGTCGAAGTCGATGATGGTCGCGAAACACTGCGGGACAGACACCGCGAACTCGGCGGTGAACTCTTGCTCTGCGGGAGTGCTCATTGGGCGGCGATTATGTCCAAGGCCGCCGGCGAAATCAAAGCCGCGTCACCATCGTCCAGGCTGCGTGGCCTGATCCCAGGGATCAGAGGGTCGCTGCGGAAACTCGCGTAACAACGGCGACGACGGGATGGACCGCACCAAACTGCGTGTGCTGGTGTTGATGAGCAGCATGACGGTGCGTGAACCGCGGTTGATGACTGCCAGGTCGACGAGGTGGTCTCCGTTGAAGTCGCCTGCGGCGATGGCG
>JBGQHM010000418.1:0-5859 GCA_041497995.1 Binatia bacterium
CCCGAGCGTCGGCAACTCCTTCGCCGCCGGCGGACAGGACGATCTTGTCACCTATTCAATTGGCGCGGCTTCAGCCCCGCTCGGTGCCACGACGGAGGGCGCAACCACCATTCGACTCCTGGGCGAAATCGCCGGCCAAACCGGCTCGCGCTTCGACAACGATCGGAGCGACATCCGCGCCGGCGCCCAACTGCAGCGCGGCCGCGGCACGCTCTACCTCGGCGTCAGTACCGGGCTGATGAGTGGCAGCGAGAAGATCGGCGCCGCCACCGGCTTCACATATACGTTCGATTCGGCGAAGCTCTTCGAGTCGGAGTGACACCTAGAGGTTTGGTCGAAAAGGGGACAGTCCCCCTCCGGACGCTGATTGTGGCCTGAAACAATCAAGACATTCCGAGCAGTCGCCACGGCCCGGGCAAGGGGACTGTCCCCTTTTCGGCCGTCCTTCTAGGGACTCACCGGTCGACATGCGCCGCGGTGGCTCGATGATGCGGTCGGGGCACCGATACGCGATGGCGTTCGCCGACCACGCGGCGTCCGATCGGCAACGCGACCACACGCGCCGGCGCGGCGCCTGCGACGCGCCGCAGGCCCTCACGCATCGCCGCTGGATCGAGGTTCAGTACGCCGCAGATGTTCTCGAACGAGAAGGGCCAATCGTGATTCCGTGCATTGATCCACTGCTCGGCTTCCCGCACCAGCCGCCGCGAGCCGCTGCCCGCGCTGCCTGCGTGTTTCAAGAGCGTGGCGACGGCGTCCTGCAGCACCGCCAACATGAGCCGCTTCTCCGGCCGCTCGGTCACCGCCGGGACCGCCGAAAAGAACTGCGACGGGAGAATGACCTCCGGTGCGCAGAGGGCGTCTACCTGTGCCGATGCACTCTGCATACTCTGACCTTGTCCTTCGGCTTACGCGGTTTCCATTTGCACGACGTACATGCGGCGCGCTCCGGTGTGCACGTAGCCGAACAGCGTGATCTGCGTATGCGGCGCCGCGTCGCTCAAGCTGCGCAACAGTGCTGGATCGCCAACGACCAGAAGATTGGGAGTGTACAGCTCGAAGTCGCGGAGCGCAGCCGGCCCCTCGGTCAGCGGCCCGTTCAACGTCTGCACGGCGGAGAGGTCGAGCGTGACCACTTTGTTGCCTACGCCGAAGGTGAATGTCCCCAGGGTCGGGATGCCCGCGGGTGCGCTGCCCGCGAAGCCACTAATGCGCAACAGCAGCGGCTGTAGCACGACCGCACCGGAGCCGAGATTCCCCGCTGCCGCCGGCATCCAGGCGAGCAGGCTCGCCAGTATCGCCAGCCCTACAATGTACCGCGCTCCATGCGTCATGCGTTCGTCATCGCTCAACAGTCATTGGTTCAAGAAAGTTCCATCCTATTGCTGGCCGGCACTGGTTCAACGACGAAAGAGTCTGCTCGACTGATGCGCCGCCGGGGCTCACGTTTCACCCCTGCAAGATCGCAGGGGCATTGATCTTGCACTCCGGCCGCGTACACGACAGGATCGCATTGCATGATCGAACTCCTCGGCCTCACCAAACGATACGCAAACACACTGGCGGTGGATGACCTGAGCCTCACCGTTGCGGCGGGAGAGATCTTCGGTTTTCTGGGACCGAACGGCGCGGGCAAGACGACCACCATCCGCATGATGATGGGTCTCCTCCAGCCCAGCGCCGGCCGCGTGCTACTCGGCGGGCACGACCTGGCGACCGACGACATCGCCGCCAAGCAGCTCTGCGGCTTCGTCCCCGACCGGCCACACATGTACGAGAAGCTGACCGGCTCGGAGTTTCTCGACTTCGTGGCTGGCCTCTATCAGGTCGACGCCGCGGTGGCGGCGCTACGCCGCGACCAGTTGCTGCAGATGTTCGACCTGACGCAGTGGGCAACCGAGCTCGTCGAGAGCTACTCGCATGGCATGAAGCAGCGGCTGGTGATGGCTGCGGCGTTGATCCATGCGCCGCGCATACTCATCGTCGACGAACTGATGGTCGGTATGGACCCGCGTGGGGCGCGCCTATTGAAGCGAACGTTCCGGCAGTTGGCGCGCGGCGGCGTCACCGTGTTCATGTCAACCCACAGCCTCGAGGTCGCCGAGGAAACATGCGACCGCATCGGCATCATCAATGAGGGGCGCCTGATTGCGATCGGGACGGTTGACGAGCTGCGGCGGCAGGCCGGTAGTCATTCCAACTCGCGCCTGGAAACGATCTTCTTGACGCTGACGGGTGGCGAAGACGTCGCCGAGATCTTGCCGGCATTGCGCGCGTGAGTGATGGCCGCACCCGCTTCTGCCGCACTCGCGCCCGCTCCTGTCCGTACCGACCCATCGTCGGAGATCGCGCGGCTGCGGCTGCTCCTGTGGCCGCGTTTCCAAGCCGCCCGCAACCGTGCCAGCCGTCTCGACCGGCGCGGGCGCATGGCCCTCGGCTCTCTCGGGCTGCTCGGCGTGGCGTTCTGGGTCGCGATCTTCGTCTTCTTCTACCGCGCGCTGCGCTACTTCCTCAGCGTGCCGGACTTCGGGCCGGTGTTGACGTACAAGCTGCTGGGGATGGTTTTCCTGACGTTCTTCTCCATCCTGCTCTTCTCCAACATCATTACTGCGCTGTCGACGTTCTTCCTGTCGCGCGAGCTGGACCGCATCGTAGCGGCGCCGGTGAGCCGCTCGCTCTTCTTCTACGCACGCTTCAGCGACACGATCATCGAGTCATCCTGGATGGTACTCGTGTTCGCGGTACCGGCGTTCTTGGCATACGGCATCGCGCATCACGCCGGGCCGCTGTTTTACGTAGCGACCGTGCTGACGCTGCCGCCGTTTCTGGTCATCCCGGCCGCCATCGGCGTCGCGCTCACGGCCGTGCTAGTGAACGTTTTCCCGGCCCGGCGCACGCGTGACATTCTCGTCTTGCTGTCGGTGGTAGCGATGGCGGTGCTGTACCTGTTCTTCCGTGTGTTACAGCCCGAACGCTTGGTGAACCCCGAAGCGTTCGCCAGCTTCGTCGAGTTCCTCGCGGCTATGCGCACGCCGTCCTCGGCGTTCCTACCGAGCACCTGGGCAGCAGAGATCCTCTATCCACTGCTCAGCGGCCACAGTGGCTCGGCGTTGTTCTATCTGCTGATGCTCGTGAGTACGGCGGCGGCGCTCAGCGTTCTCTGCGAAGCACTGATGCACCGCCTGTTTCGGCCCGGATGGAGCAAGGCGCAAGAGGGCCGCAAAGCACGCTTCACGCAGCAGGCGGTGTGGGAACGGGCGGTCCGGGTGCTGACGCTACCGTTCGCGCCGCAGACGCGCTTGCTGGTGATCAAAGAGATCAAGACTTTCTTCCGCGACACCAGCCAATGGTCGCAGCTCATCCTGCTGCTCGCTCTCGTCGTGGTCTACGTCTACAACTTCAGCGTCCTGCCCCTGAAGGGCAGTCCGCTGGTCACCTTCTACTTCAAGAACGTCATTGCCTTTCTCAACCTCGCATTGGCGGGCTTCGTCACCGCCTCGGTGGCGGTGCGTTTCGTCCTGCCGTCGATCAGTCTGGAAGGACCCTCGTTCTGGATCGTCAAGACCGCGCCGCTGGCGTTGAGCCGGCTCTGGTGGAGCAAGTTCTGGGTCGGGCTCGTGCCGCTGCTGGTGTTGGGTGAGGTGCTCGTCGTGGCGACGAACTACTACCTGCAGGTGATTCCGCTGATGATGTGGTTGTCGACGATCACGCTGTTCTGCATGATTTTTGGCATCGTCAGTCTCGGCCTCGCCGTGGGCGCCGCGTATCCGAAGTTCGACGCCGACAACGCCGCTAAGGTTGCGGCTGGCGTTGGCGGGCTGGTGTACATGATCCTGTGCATGTCATTCATCGGTGCCGTCGTGGTCCTCGAGGCGTGGCCGGTCTACGCGTGGTTTATGAGCCGGCTGAACGAGGCCCCGCTGTCGGCCGCCGCACAGACCGGTGTTGCAGGATCGCTGTTGGCGGCCGCGGCGTTGACGCTGGGCGTCTTTCTGTTCTCCGTCCGCTACGGCATTCGGCGGCTCGGTACGATCGAGCCCTGACACATCGTTGCACGCGACGGTCTGCAGCAGCGGGCGTTGTCCAGCAACGGCTGGGCGGCGCAGCGCCTCCACCGCCGCAAACGGATCTCCGGCATGCGCGTGCACGGCGTCGAACACGGACTGGATCGTGCGCGGTAGATCACCCTCATCTTGGCGCAAGAGGTCTTCGAACACCTGCAGGCGATCGGCGTACATGAGGTTATGGAGGACCACCGCGTTATTGAGCGGCCGCGTCGCGAACTCCTTGTAGGTGCGGGTCTGGAGCGGCAGCGTGCGGCACTCGTCTTGCGCCGCGCGGAACAGGTGCTCTCGGTCATCCACTGTTGCCCCGGCCGCATACGCTTCGCGCAGATGCGTGGTGAAGCGGACGAGGAAAGCGGAGAACACCAGGTCGTCCCCCCAATTCGTCATCGCCTGCTCGTGGGCCGCTGCGTCACCGCGGCGCGCAAAGAAGAGGATGGCGCCGCGATTGCCGACAAAGTTGGCGAACGATTCGTCGAAGTCGGCGTGGCCGCCGATGTAGCTGGTGTTGTGCAGGAGCTCGTGGATGATCACGTTCGCCAGCGTGGCTCGGTCGTAGCGCAAGAGGTTTGACAGCAGCGGGTCGGCGAACCAACCGAGGGTGCTAAACGCCACGGACGGGCGGACGTAGGTGTCGTAGCCGTCATGTTCGAGGTCTGTGGCCTCGTCCTGCGCCGCGCTTTCCGAGAAATAGCCCTTGTACGGCACACGTCCGACGATCGGGAACCACCACGTGTACGGCTGTAGCCGCAATCGATATGCGGCTGAGACGACGTGCACGACCTGGTCGGCGTCAACGTGTGCGATGCTGCCGTAGCTATCACCGACTCGCAGGTGCAGTGTCTCGCGCGCGAACGACCGCACGGCAAGGACGAGCTCGAGTTTCTCGCGAGTGGCGGCGTCGAGATCACCGCGTTGCAGCACGTGTTCGATCGGCTGCCGGCGCCAGAGGATCTTCGCTTCCTCGTACCCGGCACGGAGGACATAGCCAGGGGAACACGCTGAGAGCACCGGACTGAACGTCAGCAGGCACCACGCGAGCGGCAACAGCGGGATACGCGCGCGTTTCGCGCCCATCACTTCGCGGCGCCGGCGGCAGCGGGCGTCTCCGTCGGCACGTACTCCCGCCCACGCGTCTGCAGCGCATGCAGCCGGGCGTACAAGCCGCCGAAATCGAGCAGCTCCTGGTGTGTGCCCATCTCGCGAATCTCGCCGTGATGCATCACGATGATGCGGTCGGAGCGCTCGATGGTCGACAGGCGGTGTGCGATGACAACGGCAGTGCGATCTTGCATCAGCTTTTCCAAGGCATCCTGGATCAGCACCTCCGTTTCCGTATCCACGCTGGAGGTCGCCTCATCGAGCACGAGAATCGTCGGTCCGTACGCCAGCGCACGCGCAAACGACAGCAGCTGCCGCTGGCCGGCGGACAGGTTGCTGCCGCGTTCGCGCAGCATCTCGTCGTACCCCGCCGGCAGGCGCGCAATGAAGCGCTCCGCGTTCACGGCAGTCGCGGCGTGACGGATCGTCTCCAGGCTGATCTCGGTGCGCCGCAAGCCGATATTGTCGGCGATCGTCCCGGAGAACAGGAACACGTCCTGCGCGACGGCGCCGATGCAGCGGCGCAGCGCCTGCAGGTCCCACTGGCGGACGTCGACGCCGTCGACAAGGACGCGACCGCGCTGCACGTCGTAGAAGCGATTCAGCAGCTTGATGATCGTCGTCTTCCCCGCTCCGGTGGCGCCAACGATGGCGATCTTCTCGCCAGGCTCGACCGTGAACGACACGTCGCGCA
>JBGQHM010000419.1:0-5823 GCA_041497995.1 Binatia bacterium
ACGTCTTGCGGAGTGGTGGCGGCTCGCCCTTCGGTGGCCCGCGCCGGCGGCGGCGCTCAGCCTGGTGTGGGCAGTGCTCGCCGTGCCGTACACGCGGGTCTGGACCGACAACCTCACGTTCTGGAGCTACGTCACCGCGACGGGGCCGTCCGACGCCCTCCCCTATCGCGAGCTGGGTACGGCGCTGCTCGACCGCGGCCGTCTCGATGAAGCGGAGCGCGTTTTGCGAGTGGCGACAACCGCGAAAGCGGGTCCGGAGAGTCGCGCCATGACGTACGGCAACCTGGGAGCCTTGTATCGACGTCAAGGCCGCTACGACGACGCGCTGCAGGCGTTCGATGCGGGATTGAAGATCCGTGTGCATCCGATCATCTACCACAACGTCGGCATGACGCTGATGGTGAAGATCGAGCAGGAGCAGAAGGCTGGCGATGAGGCCGCCGTGCTGCGCGACATCACTCGGGCACGTGATGCGTTCGAGGAAGCGTTGCGGGTCGGCACCGCGGCGAACGCTCCGCCGGCCTTTCAGCAAGAATGGAACGCCGCGAAGACGCACTCGCTGCTCGGCCAAGTGCTGTTCTCCATGGGCGACCGCGCCGGCGCACACGAGCACCTCGACGCGGCACTGCAACTTGAGCCCACGGGCCCGACGGCCGACTTGACGCGACAGTATCTGAAGCAAATAGGGAACTGAACCCGCCGATGAACGACCGCGATCGATGGCAGGAATCAAGGGGAGCCGAGCTGCTCCAGTGGCGCGGGCCTCCGTGCCCGCGAGACGCCTGCGCGGGCACGGAGGCCCGCGCCATCAACCCAGCATTCCATTGAGTCAGCGTTCCGATGCCACGCACTGTCTATGTTTGCATCGTCACCAACGCCGAGGAGCGTGACCAAGCGTTCGACATCCGCCGTCGTGTCTTCCAAGACGAGCAGCACGTCCCCGCCGAGGAGGAGTTCGACACCGACGACGACTCTGCCACGCACGTGCTCGCCGACATCGATGGTGACCCGGTGGGAACCGGGCGCGTCGTCTTCCACCCAACCTACGCCAAGATCGGCCGCATGGCGGTGCTGAAGGAGCATCGGCGGAGCGGCGTTGGTCGCATACTAATGGACGCGCTCGTCCAGATCGCTGTGGAGCGCCGTTGCACGCAGCTCGTTCTACACGCACAAGTGCAGGCGATTCCGTTCTATGAAGCACTCGACTTCAAGGTTGTCGGCGACGAGTTCGAAGAAGCCGGCATCCCGCATCGACGCATGCAACGCAGCTTGACCGGTTGATACGAGATCGCTGCCGGCGGCGTAGCGATATGGCGCGGAGCTGCCGCGCAGAGACGATCGCGAGCAGGAAGAAGATTATGCCTCGGACACAGTCTTCACTTCGTGGCCGACTAGGTGGCGTCGCAGCTTCCGCGGCACGCACTCATCCAGCAGCACGCGCACCGGAGACCAAAGCCCGCTTTGCCTCTTCCAACGCCGCCACTGCTTGCGTACGCCTCACGCTGGGAAAGTCGTCCAAGAATTCGTCGAGCGAGTGCCCGGCTTCCAGGTACGCTACCCCCCAAACGTAGCCGCTCGGTTCTCCTGCTCGCACCCACGCGTCGCGGTCGACAAAGACGTCGTTCCAGGACACGCGCCACGACTTGTCCGCAACCGCCGTCTCGGCGTGAGCGAGTACGCAGTGCGTGAAGCGAAATCGGTAGCGCCCTTCGCAGTACGCGCGTGGCGCACCCGGAACCGACGCGACAGCGTCGACGAACACGTCGTAGTCGCGAAGGTATGGCGTGAAGCCGTGCTGGACGATGGCGTTGTCGAAGAACGGCCACCCTTCCAGCAATTCGATCAGGGCTGGGTCAAGGCGCTGCATTTACCCTTCGATCCCGGCAGCGGGGCACTGACTCCTAACGTCGTGGCGCTGAACCGCCGGCGCAGCGGCGCTCGCGAGGAGCAACATGGCTCAAGCCGGTCGGTTCGAGCGCCGGGTTAGGGTTTCGCGATGCGCTGCTTCCAGTACCCCGGTTGCCGACTGCAATGCATGACGGCAACGATGAGGACGAAGTCTGGCTCGATCGTGTACAACACGCCGTAGGGAAACACCCGAGTGAGACAGCGACGCACATCCTCGGCGAGGACTCGCCAGCGCGTCGGCGCCTCAAGAATTCGGTCAATGGCATCTTCAACCGCTGAGACGAACCGTTGCCCAACCCGCGGATCGCGCTCGACGTAATAGAGAGCTGCTGCCTCGTACTCCGCGAGCGC
This sequence comes from Binatia bacterium, assembly GCA_041497995.1. Classification (GTDB taxonomy): domain Bacteria; phylum Desulfobacterota; class Binatia; order HRBIN30; family HRBIN30; genus DATKMS01. Next base: position 2,260 of record JBGQHM010000419.1, read on the forward strand.
CTCCGGGTGGAACTCATGTCTCATCGCCTGACGGCGTCGCGCACCTTGCGACGAGCTTGGTCGCCAGGAATCGTCTTCACGCGGCCAGCGCGGACTTCGTCCCGTCTGCGCTTCGCTTCCGCCGTCCACAGCCGGTCGATTCGCCCAAGCTCGCCGGCATCAAGACTCTCGACCAAGAGGTCCGCGAGCCGTGCGCGCGATTCGCTCGGCAGTTTCAAAGCCTGTTCAGCCAGTCGTTCTACGCTCGTCGCCATGAGTGCACGATACGGAATCTAGTCGCTTGCCTCAAGCAGTCGGTGGCCCCGCCCGACAACCCTAACTTTGAATTGAGCGTATCAACGAATCCGGCAACCCTCGCCTGAGGTCGCGGGTCAACACAGGAACCTCATAGGCGCCTCATACACCTGCAGGGCCGCCATCACAGCCGGTCCGCGCCCGCACCACACCACCCCAGTCCTCACCGTTGGGCACGTGCGCGTAGAACCTACAAGGTGAGCGGGCAGGGCAGGGACACCCCCTCCACCGTCATCGGATTCTTCGGATGTTTCGAGCTCAGTTCAACCGCCACGAGGAGGGTGCGGCTGCCCGCCCTTCCTTCTGCGTAGCCCCTGGGTTCGAGGTAGCGGTGGGTCTTAGGTGCTCTGGATCTGGCCGGCCAGATCCATGCGGAAGAAGATGCTCCCTTGCTCCACGACGGCATAGCCGGCGAGAATGTCCTCGGCAGGGTCGTGGATGGATGAATCGCCAGCGACGTCGGTCACGACTGGCGCAATGCCCGTCCAGTCGGCGAAGTCGCCGTCGAGAACGATGGCCGCCGCCCATGCGACCGCTCCAATCGCCAGGGAACTCGCCACGAAGACGGCAAGCATCGAGCGACGTTGCCGCCTGCCGAGCACGTAGACCGCGCTCACCAAGAGGAGCGCGCCTAGCAACGCCAACCCGCCGCGCGACTGCGCTGGCGCCTGCACCGGGAAGTTCACCACGAATGGGGCCGTGTAATCGTTGAAGTCCTGCTGCGACGCATGAAATACGCCGCGAATCGTGCCGCTCGGGTAGCCGATGAACTTGAGCGGCGCGCCCCACTCGACCAACCCCTCACCGTTCGGACCGACGCCGAGCGGGTACATGGTGTGGTTGCAATCGATGAGATCGAACATCTGCGTCGTGGCGTTCCATTTGAGGACATCGCGGTTGAGCACCTCGGGGCCGGATACGATCGGCGCAGTGTCGGGGAACGTTGCGGGGAGCGGCGCCTCGGCGCCAACCCTGACGATGTAGTCGATGCCCACTTCATCGTGCGGCGTCTCCGTGTCCTGCACCACCGTCACGGGCCCCCCGGTGATGGGATTGTTATCGGTATCCAGCAACGCCTCGTAGATGTATCGCGCCGCCGATGCGTCCGTTGCGGCTGCGATCGACGGTGCGACCAAGACGCCAACCACGATGATCGCCAATCCAACCAGATGCCGCGTACCTTTGGTCATGACCCCTCCGTCCGAGTGCTCATATCCCAAAGGGGGGCGAGGAGACAAATGGCGGGCGATGGTCGCACGCAGTGCGCGGGCCACCATCGTGAAGCGGCCCTTGGGTCATCGAATCTCGATGTGCTCGTGCATCAACGTCAGCAGGGAGCCGTCCTCAAATGGGGTGGCGACGGTGCGCAGCACCTGCTGCCACGCTCCGGGTAGGTCCGTCGACTTGCCGCCGCTGACCGCTTCGCCGATGCGCTCCAGCAGCGATTTGTGCCGTGGGTAGAAAACCAGCTCGACCTCCTGCTTCGCGTCGATGCCGGCCGCCGCCTTGGCCGCTTGCGTCGCAGCCATAAAGCCGCCCAGCTCATCGACCAGGCCGTTCTCCTTCGCCTGCGCACCCGTCCACACGCGCCCGCGGCCGATGTCGTTGACGTGTTCCGCTGTCAGGTTGCGGCCGGTCGCGACGCGATCGACGAAGACGTCGTAGATATGGTCCATCTCCGTCACCAGCTTCGCGCGGCCCTCGGGCGTGAGCGGAGTCGTCACGTCTTCGAGCGTCGCAAACGGCGCACGCGTGATGGTCTCGGTATTGATCCCCAGCCGCGCCAGGAGCCCCTTGACGTTGGCACGCGCAAACACCACGCCGATCGAGCCGGTCAGCGTGCCCGGTTGCGCGATGATGCGGCTGCCGCCGGCCGCAACGTAGTACCCACCCGAGCCTGCGACGTCGGACATCGACACGATCAGCGGCTTCTTCTTGCGCGCTTGCTGCGTGGCGCGCCACACCAGGTCGGACGCCAGCGCCGAGCCGCCAGGGCTGTCGACACGGAAGATGATCGCGCGCACGGCAGCGTCGTCGGCAGCGTCGTTGATGGCGCGGCTCACCGTGTCGCTGCCCATCATTTCTCCCTGGATGCCCGTGCCGCTGTCGCCGGTCACGATGCCGCCGACGGCATAGACAACGCCGATCTTCGGTCCGACGTCCAAGCCCAACGACTGGGCGTCGATCTCTGCATAGTCTTTCATTTCGACCAACGGGGTCTGATCACCACCGATCTCATCGTGCAGGTCCTGCAAGTAGCGCGTCCCGTCACTCAGATGCGCGGCCTCGTAGTCAGCCGGAGACACCGGACACTTGTCGATCAGTGCGCGCACGGCGTCGGCATCGATGCCGCGGTTCTGCACGATGCCGGCGACAAACTGCGCGTTCAGGCTATCGAGCAGTGAGTTGGCCATCTCGCGGTGTGCCGCGGTCATCTCCTTGTACGCGAGCATGTCCCCGAAAGTTTTGTATTCGCGCACCTTCTCGACATCCATTTGGATGTCGAGCTTCTCCCACACCCCGCCCAGGAAGATGAAGGTCGCCGCCAATCCGTTGAGCGGCGCGGTCACGCTCGGCGACATGTAGACGCGCTCGGCTGTGCTCGCCAGGTAGTATTCCCTATTGCTCCCACTGGCCTCGACCTGCAGCAGAGCCAGCAGGGGTTTGCCCGACTTCTTGAAGTCCAGCAGCGCATCGCGGATGTCCTGGATCTTCCCCCAACCAATCTCCAACGACGTCACCTTGAGGATGACGCCCTTGATGCGCTGATCGACCTGGGCTTCGCGGATCATCGTGAGCAAGTCGATAAGGGTGCGCTCGCGCCGGTGCAGCAAGCTGCCGATGAGATCCTGCGGCGGCCCTTCGCTGTAGCTGCCACCGACTTCGAGCAGGAGGTAGCTGCCCGTCTTGATCGTCGGCGCGCGCAGCAGGCGACGCGCGATCAGGCCCCCGACCGTGACGATGACGAACAGGATGAAGAGGTAACGAATCAGTCTACGCATGGCGGTTCTCCTCTTCGCGTGGCGGGCTCAGGTCGCCGCGTCATTCGGCGTGCGCCGCCGCCGCGAACAGCCGATGGAACATCGGCAGATCCACGCTGCCCCACAACCCCTTGAAGCGCCGCTCAACCGCGTCGAGCGCCCGGAGCGCCTCGGCGTACTGCGCCTCCGCATCGCGGGGGTGGCCGGCGAGAGTGTCCAACACCTGCTGGCGCACGCCGACCAGCACGCCATGCGTGTAGAGGACGAGTGCCGCTTGCGCCCCCAGCGC
>JBGQHM010000420.1:0-5808 GCA_041497995.1 Binatia bacterium
AGGACGGCCGAAAAGGGGACAGTCCCCTTGCCCGGGCCGTGGCGACTGCTCGGAATGTCTTGATTGTTTCAGGCCACAATCAGCGTCCCGGAGGGGGGACTGTCCCCCTTTCGGCCAAACCTGCCAGCCTCAGCGGCTGGCGTCTCCCGGCTGCGGGAACACCTGCATGAAGGGCTTGACCTCAACGCGGTTGAAGATGCCGTTGACCACGTAGGGATCGCGCGCCACCACTTCCCACACCGCCTCGCGTGACGGCAGGTCGACGATGATCAAGCTGCCACTGCCGTCGGTGAACGGACCGGCGAGCACCACCTTGCCCGCCTGCGAGAGCGGTTCGAGATGGCGTAGGTGCGCCGGGCGGTGTTGTGGCCGCTTTTCCTTGGCGTCCGGTGCGTCGTGGCCGATGATGACGAAGAGCGTACGCGCCTCCTGAGTTGTAATTCCGTTGCGGGCTTGTACCCTAACGGCGATATGGCGCACAAGCATGAGGAGGAGATCCCAGCTGCGCTGGAGTCGGTCGTAGAACGCCTCGGTGATCTCCAAGTGGTGCTCGGTCCCCAGGCTGGTCCGGTGGTCGCGGCGGTTCGCAGCCTGCTGATTGCCGCGATGGCGGCGCGTGACCGCGGTGACATGCCAGCGGCGCTGGCGCAGATCGGCGCGGCAATGGACAAGTTGAGCGCCCTCGCCGACGGCCTCGACCCTGCCGAAGGGACGTTAATGCGCGCTCTGGCCCACAACTTCCGCACTGCGTTGCTGCGCGGCGACGACGCGCAGGCGAAACAGAGTGCCGCGTTCATGTTCGAGAAGTCCGGCGCGATCCCGCGAAAGAAGGGCTGAGCGGGCTTGAGTCCCGCACGTGGCTCCAGTAAGCGCCTGCAGCTATGCGCGTTCTTGCGACAGCTTGCCTGGCGCTGCTGGTACACGTCAGCGCCGCGTGTGCCGAGGGCGACGAGTTCACCGGCTACGGCCCGATCCCCGTCCGCAACTACCAACCCATTCAGCTCATCTTCCTGAACCTGCCCTTCGAGCGCGCACGCGTCCAAGGTCCCGGGCACTTCGAGGTGCATCTGGAGTCGGCGGAGAGCAACGAGATCGCGACCAACCAGGGTGTCGTCGACGCCACCCTCAAGTTCGAAACCAATCGTACGATGGTCGGCGGCAGCTACGGCGTAGGTCACGGATGCGAGGTCGGGCTCGACGTGCCGATGATCTCGCGCTTCGGCGGGTTCCTCGATCCCTTCATCGACAGCGTGGAAAGTCTCTTCGGCAACTTCAACGTCGAGCGCACGCTGTTCCCCAACAACTCATTCGGCGGGTTTCACGTGCAGCGCGGGGACGTCACGCTATTCGACGGCAAGGACCAGTCGTTCAACCTCGGCGACATTTGGATGAGCGGGAAGTACGAGGCGTGGCATCCGGAAGGATGGCCGCTCGTCTCGCTGCGCGCCGCGGTGAAAGTTCCGACGGGCCGGGCTGGTGGCGTGTACGGCAGCGGGAAGCCCGACTTCGGTCTCGGGCTCGCCGCGGAACATCAGTTCCTACCGTGGTTGGTGACGTATGCAAATCTGGCGCTGATCTATCCGGTCGGCCCGGTGACCGCGGGAGATCTCAGCCTCAACCCCATGGTCACGCAGGGGATCAGTTTCGAGGCGCGGCTGTTTCGTCCGGTCTCCATCCTGCTGCAGCAGGAGCTCTACACCAGCCCGATGCATGGAAACGACACCGGCCTGTTGGACGGCCCGCTGGTCGAATTGTCGGGTGGCATCAACGTTGCCGTGCAACCGCTGCTCTTCCAACTCGGAGTCGTCGACAACGTCACCGGAGTGATCACAGCCGCCGACTTCACGGTGATGGTGCGGATGACCTATCGGCGTTGAGGATCGTGCTGGTGCTCGTGTCGGCGTTCGGACACGAGCTCACCGAGCACAAGCACGTTCTTCAATCTTCGGGTTTCCAGCCGATGAGCGCGAAGCCGTGCGGCTGGCTGAAGCGTTGATCGATGCGGGTGAAGCCGGTGATGCGGAGCCACTCGGCGATGCGCTCGGGTGAACGGATGGCAGGAGGAGACGGGAACGCGGTGCCTTCCCAGTTGGTCAGCCAAGCCGACGGCTTCGCCAGCGTGCTGCAGACGAAGCTGCCACCCGGGGTCAGGTGGCTGTAGACCAGGCGCATCACCGTGCGCACGGCGTCGTCGCGGTGCAGGAACGGAAACAGTCCGATGGCGAGTGCGATGTCGGGATCTTGGCTGATCAGGTAGCTGGATTCGTCCGTGGCGTCGCCGACCGAAAATGTGAAACGCGGCAGCGCCTCGTCCGCCACCAGTTTTCTGCCATGCATCACTTGGCGCGGATCGCGATCGTGGCACACGATCGCCAGATCGTCGTCGCCGTGCTCGCGCGCCAGCTCGCGCAGGTAGCGCGCAGTGCCCGCTGCGACATCGAGGATGACGGTCGATTGGCTCGACGACCGCCGTTGCGCAACGAGCTCGGCGAGCAGTTCCTTGGTGGTTTGAATCCGTTGCCGAATGCTGTCCCACGTGCGCAGCCCCAAGAACGTGCGGTCGATCCAACGGCCGAGCACACCGTTGCCCTGCGGGGTGTTCTCGTAGGCGTACTCGTGCACCACCCCCGAGGATGGCCCGTACTCCGCTGCCAGGCGCAAGCCGGCGGAGTACCGCCCAAGTAGGCGGATCACGTTGTCGCTCATGGGCATTGCAAGCATAACTAACTAGGGTTTCGACGTAGCCGCTGCAAGGATGCGGCCACACCGGTGCCGTGAATCTATGATGAAGCACCGGCGCTGAGAGTCGACGGCCGCCGGTTTCTGTCGTCACGTTGTTGCGACGATTGTCACGCGCAAGGTACAGTCGATCAGAACCCCAGAGGGGAGAAGGGCAGGCATCCAGCGATGGCCAAACTCCTGTTCGGCGTGCATACCGGGCCGCAAAACTGCACCCTCGATGATCTACGCCGGGTCTGGCATCTCGCCGATCGCTCGGGATTCCACTGGGTCTCCATTTGGGACCATTTCTACCCGGCGATGCTCGTCCCGGGTGACGCTCAAGGGACGTGCTTCGAGGCCGTTTCGATCATGACGGCGTTAGCCGCGGAAACCCGCAACGTGCGGGTCGGCAGCCTGGTGTATTGCATGGCGTATCGGCACCCCGCGGTGCTTGCCAATGCTATGGTGACGGTCGACCACATCAGTGGCGGCCGCATGGAGCTAGGCCTCGGTGCGGGCTGGAGCCAAATCGAGTTCGATGCCTACGGCATTCCGTTCTTGCCCATCAAAGATCGGCTCGACCAGCTCGAAGAAGGTGTACAAATCATCCGCGGCTTGTTTAGCCAGGAGGCGACCACGTTCCGCGGCAAGCACTACCAGATGACCGACGCACGCTGCGAGCCGAAGCCGTTGCAGCAGCGCCCGCGTCTGTGGCTCGGGGGAATGGGGGAGAAGCGGTTGCTGCGCATGGCAGCCAAGTACGCCGACGGGTGGAACGTGCCGTTTATCGGACCGGAGCTGTTTGAGCAGAAGAACGCCGTGCTCACGCAGTGGTGTGAGAAGGAGCGGCGCCCACCGCACGAGATCACCCGCACCATCAACCTGGGCCTGGCCATCGGCCGCAACGAGGCCGAGGCGCAACGCAAGCGCGAGGGCCTGCAGGCACAGTTCGGTTCCGCGCTGAGCTTCATGGAACCCGGCATGCTCATTGGGACCCCGCAGCAGATCATCGACCGCATCGGCGCCTACGTTCAGCGCGGTGCCGAGTGGATCATCGTCGCCTTGCGCGCACCCTTCGATGTCGAAGGGCTGCAAATTTTCATCGACTCGGTGATGCCGGCCTTCTAATTGCGGAATGCGGATTTCGGATTGCGGATTCGAAAAAGGAAGGCATTACGGAGGCTCTTCAATCCGCATTCCGCAATGCGAAATCCGTAATCACTTGATCGCTTGCGGGTTGATCGGTGAGCCCACGGCGCCGGTGATCGGCAGCGGGGGCGCGACGAAGAGAAACTCGTAGACGCCATCGCTGGCGCAGTCTGTGGCAAGGTCCTCGAGGTTGAAGATCTCGCCCACCAGCATGCCCATGTTGACGATGGCCACGCAGTGCAGCGGCTGGAAGACGTCGGGTGTTTCGTTCGGAATGACCTCGGTGCCCCACGTGTCGGTGGCGTAGCCGGCGATTTCATTCTTCGCCAACCACTCGCAGCAGGTGAGGCTCAGCCCGGGGGCGGGACCGCCGGCGTACTGTCCCCAGCTCCCTTCCGCGTTCACTTGCGCCAGCTGGCCGGTGCGGATGAGGACGATGTCGCCGGTTCCAATGCTGACCCTCGCGTTTGCGGCGGCGCCATCGAGATCGGCCGGGTAGATGGCTTCGCCGGCGACCAGCCAGTCCTTGTCACGATGGCGTGGGATGTCGAGCAGCACGCCGCGCGACACGATCTTGCTCTTGAGCTTGTCGATCGAGTTGGCGCGCGCCCCGTTGCTGTTCACCATCTCGGGGCCGCGATCGTTGTACATCTTGCCGTCGAAGTAGATGTGCGACAGCGCGTCCCACTGCGTGGCGCACTGCAGCGGCATGGTGACGGCGTCGTCGCAGTAGCGCAGCCCCGGAATGAAGTCCTGCGCGCCGGAAGCCACGTCGCCGCCGTCCTGCAGCATGTAGTGCAGCGGGTTGGTGCGTCCGCCGAATCCGGTCTGCGGTCCTTTGCTATCGAACGGAATCGCGAGTGAGAACACTTTGCCCTGTCGCACCAGCTGGGCGGCTGCGACGATCTTTTCAGACGTGATGTAGTTCAGTGTGCCCAATTCATCCGCAGCGCCCCACTTACCCCAGGTGCGATACTGCTTCGCGAGTTGTCGCACGGTGCTGATGTCCATCTTCTGCGCCATAGGCCACCCCGCTTCTCGCCTCCGCGATGCTCCTCGGGCTACGTGCCGCGAGCGACGAGCCACGCGCGCGCCGCGTCAACGGTTCAGAAACACCGGGCAGGCACTATTGCGCAGCACGTACTCGGTGGTGCTGCCGAGCACCATTTCGAGGATGCGGCTGTGGCCGTAGGCGCCGATGAAAAGCAGATCGTGGCCCCGCTCTTTGATGAAATTGGCGATGCGCTCGGGGGCGTTGCCGGTCTGCTGCAGCTCAAAGGTGGTGCGCAGCTGGTAGGGTCGCAGGTAGGCTTCGGCTTCGTCGAGCACGCGCCGTCCCGCCGCCTCATCCTTATTCACCGTGAGCACAGCCAGCGGCAGCGACAGCGTCGCACAGAACTCGGCGCCTGACTGCATCGCCGCGGCGGCGCGTGGGCTCCCGTCGTACGCCAGCAGCGGCTTGCCGATGTCCCGAAATTCCATGGTGCAGATGAACACCGGCTTGGGCGACTTGCGCGTGATGCTCTCGGCCGTGCTGCCGAGCAGGCCGGTGGAAAACTTCTCGTTCACGCCGCGGTGCCCAATGACGACCAAGTCGGCCGTCTTGGCGTGCTCGGCGATTTCGTTGGCGATCACGCCCATTCCCAAGACCGTGTCGAAGCGGACGCTGCTTTCCTGGGCCTTGTCGGCGAATTCCTGCAGTAGGGATTTGCCGCGTTCGTGCAGCACGTCGCGCATCTTCGACGAGAAGTCGAGATACGGCTCGAATCCGAGCGAGCCGGAGATGTCGTGGAAGAAGGACCCTTCGATCGAGACAATGTCGACGACGTGCAGCCCAACCACCGTTGCGCCGAGCCGCTGACCGAGCCACAGCGCGTAGCGGGCAGCGGTGCGCGCATGCTCGGAGCCATCGAGGCCCACCAGAATCGTCTTGATCAT
>JBGQHM010000421.1:0-5795 GCA_041497995.1 Binatia bacterium
CCCGCAGCTCGTGCCGATCGATCTCTACCCCTGTGCACCGGGTGGCCCGAATGACTACGTGTACATCTTCCTCACGACGACCGAGATGTGGAATGCACTGCTGCGCTGCATCGGTCGCGGCGATTTGGTTGGCGACCCGCGCTACACGGAGATTCCGGAGCGTAACAAGCATCGCGAAACGATCGTCGAGATGATCGCCGCATGGACCCGCCGGCGCGACAAGTGGGAGGCAATGCATACGCTGGCCAAGGCCGGCGTGCCGTGCAGCGCCGTGTTCGATACGGCCGACGTGATCAACGATCCACACCTGCACGAACGCGGCATGATCGTCGACGTCGACCACCCGCGCTCCGGTCCCATGCGCATGCCGGGCAACCCGCTCCAGCTATCCGACTCACCCACCGAAATCAGGCCCGCGCCACTCCTCGGCGAAGCCACCGAGGAGATTTTGTCCCGCTTTCTTGGAATGGGCGAAGCCGACGTAGCGGCGTTGCGCGATCGAGGAGTTGTGTGAGAATTGAGAAACACGAAAGCACGAAATTTTCGAAAGCGCGAAGCGGAAATACCATGGGCCATGAATTCGAAGCTTTGTCGGGACAGATCCTCGAAGCGGCAGTTGAAGTTCATCGGGCCTTGGGACCGGGGTTTCTGGAGAACGTTTATGAGAATGCGCTGATAGTTGCGTTCAACCACCGAGGGATTGGCTTCGAAAGGCAACACGAAGTGCACGTGTCATTTGAAGGCCAGCAGGTAGGTCTCCATCGCCTGGATCTGCTTGTCGAGGATCAAATCGTTGTCGAGCTCAAGGCCGTTAAGGCACTCGAGGACATCCATTTCGCGCAACTCAAATCGTATCTGAAGGCCACCCAGCTCCACACCGGCCTCCTTCTGAATTTCAATTCCCCGACCCTCGTTGTGAAGCGAGTCGTGCTGTGACGTATATCCCTCGCTCGTGTTTTCAGGATTTCGTGCTTTCGTGATTCTCCGTTCTGTGGTTCTATCCACACCCTGGCAATGTCTCTAACCCCCCTTCACACGCGGATGATTTCGCTGCGCCTCGGTTGGGGCGACGGTGGGTGCCTGGTTGCGCACGGGCGGATCTTCGATTTGCGCAAGCGTGGCATTGTGCCGCTGGCGGGCAAGCTGCAAGGCCCGGGCGTGGTGCATGACATGGCGGTACGCTTGCAGCTCGACTATCCGAGCTTGCGTATCCAAAGCATCGAGCCGTCGATGTCGGCGTTTCCGTTCGCGCCGGGTCCGGCGACGCGCGGCGAGGGCTGCCCGGACCGCCTGCCGGACGTGCAGCGGCTGGTGGGTGCGTCGCTACGCGATGGCTACGGCTCGACGCTCATGGACACGGTCGGCGGCCCGCGCGGCTGCTTTCACGTTTTCACATTGCTGCGGTTGATCGGACCGACGATTGAGGCAGTCGCCGTGCGGGAACAAGCGCGCCGCCGCAGCGACGGTAGCGTCCCGACTGCTGGTAGTCCGCTGTTTGCGCGCAGTGTCATCATCGACGGGATGAAGGGGGAGGGCGTGTCCATCGTCCTGCGCGGCATGCTCTTCGACCTGCACTATCCGCCAGGTGCCGATGCGCTGCCACTCGAGGAGGAAATGGAGGCCGGGTTCGAGGCGACCGCCGATTTCGAGATCGGGGTACCGAGCATGGCGATCACCAAGGGCAGCGGCCGCGTGCGGCGCTCAGGCCCCGGTATCGAGGCCTTGGGGAGCTGGGAGGCCGTGGGGATACTGGACCGGCTGATCGGCCGGACAATGTTGAAAGGGTACACCGCGCAGGTGCAGGAGCTGTTCGCTGGTACGGACGGCCTGGAGCCGTTGCAGCACCTGTTGTTCATGATGGCGCCGACGTTGATGCAGTGCTTTCCCAGCCTGGCGGAGGAGCTGGAGATGCGGCCGCGGCGTGCCGAGGGCCCGCACGCCGCCGTGAATTCCTGTCACATGTGGCGCGCCGACGGGCCGCTGGTGGCGGCGCCCATTTGGAGATGAACGGGGCAATCGGAGCCGCGGCCCGGCCAATTGATTTTTGCCGCTCGCCCTGATTCTCTTCTGCCATGCCGATCGACAAGCAAGAGTTTCGCAAAGTGCTGGGCCACTTCGCTGCCGGCGTCACCATCGTCACCACGGTTGGCGACGACGGAAAGCCGTATGGACTGACGGCGACGGCTTTCACGTCCGTGTCCCTTGAACCACCTTTGGTCCTGGTGTGTGTGGACAAGCGCTCCGATAGCCATCCGCACTTTCACGTCTCGCGCGTGTTCGCGGTCAATTTTCTCGCGGATAACCACGAGGAACTGTCGCGCCGCTTTGCGGTGTCGGGCGGCGACAAGTTCGGTGATCTCGCGGTCCGCAAGGGCGTGACCGGTGCGCCGGTATTGATCGATGCGCTCGGGCATCTCGAATGCCGAGCGGTGAATGTCATCGAGGCGGGCGACCACACGATCTTCATCGGCGAAGTCGAGTCGGCCGACGCGCGCGAAGGCGAGCCGTTGCTGTACTTCCGTGGCGCCTACCAGCGCGTGCAAAAGTGAGGCGGGCGCCGCGCGCCAGGGTCGCGACAAAGTCGGTGCGTGCCTCGATACGCCGCCGAAAGAAGGCGGCTACTCGGCATGAAAGGGTTTGCTCTTCGGTCTTCTTAGGGTCCGGACCCCGTTCCCCCAGAGTAGCAGCCTCCTGTGTCCTTTTCCGTGGAGCCACTCGATGTCGACGTCCTGGTGAATCCGAAATACGTGTGAAACTTCGCCGATGGAAGTAAGCCGGGACGCGCGAAGAAGGTGACGCACGTCGTCAAGAAAGCCGGAGACTACAGGGTCACGGTCAACCTCACCGACGACGGCGGCATGTCGGGGAGCGACAGGATTCAAATCAGCGTCGAGGCACCCGAGGAGAAGTAGCTGTCCGGCACCTCCGAATCCGGAATCGAGTCACTCCAGGTTCTGCATCCACTCATAGGTGGGGTGATTGGCCCAGGCGAGGATCTTGCGGGGCGCCGTGACCACTGAAACGTCCGCGAGAACCTTCGTCTGACAGCTGAGGCGATACTCGTCGCCTTCCCAACCGCACTTGCGCTGATCCGAAGGGGTGCGCAACGAGAGCGCCCGTGGGTTATCGACCTTGACGCGGCAGGTGCCGCACAGGCCGTTGCCCCGACAGTTCAGAATGTTGTTGGGAAACACGTAGATGTCGATGCCATTCTGCCGGGCGACGGTACGCAGATTGGCGCCAACCGGGCATTCAATGGCCCGTTGCTGCTTCACGAAATAGACGACTGGCATGACTCCGACCCTCCACGGATGGCATAGCAAACGTCTCCGCCCGCGGCAAAGGCGGGCGCGGGGTTGCGCGGTTAGGTGACGCTTGCGGCAAGGCTCAGAATTTCATGGTGTATTGCATTTCCCCCCTTTCGTGCCTTCGCGGCGTCATGCTTTCGTGATCGCAATCTCCGCATCCGAACCGTCGCCGCGCCTCGGAAGTCACTCACCGAGCTGCCACCTCACAGGCCGGGTACCTATTTGACCAAGATTTCCAATCACAACGTGCAGCGTCGCAGATCCCATCCGTAGGATTACTGAAACTTCGATGTGAGGGGCATGGGATAGAAAAAGTATTGACACCTTCTCCTGAAATGTAGTAGCAGGTCAGTTCTTACTGAGAACGCAGTAACCTACAAACAGCGCAAGTCGAAGAGGGGGGCATCTCTTTGCACAGCTGGGGGTGGCGGCTGCAGCGAACGGGTCGGAAGTTGTTGTGCGGCATCGCTGCGGTGATGTTTGCGTTGCCGCTGGCGAGTGCACCTGTGTACGCAGCGGGGCCGCAGCTAAGGCTGGCGCGCGAACTTACGCAGGTCAACGAACCGTTCAAGCTTTGGCCGGTTGGCTCGCCTGTGCGGTGTTTCACGCTGGCGGATGTGAGTGAGGATGGTTGACCTGAACACTCGTCGACGCGCAGTTCATGGCGCAGTTCACGGTCGGGTCGCAGCCGAGTAGCAGGAGGGGCCATGCAGAATCGTGCGCCTGGGATTGGCAGGGACGTAACGAGGTCGTTGAAGAACGCGGCGCTGGTGAGTGGATCCCTGGCTGCGTTCTTGGCCGTGGTTGTATCGGCCAGCGCAGCGGTAGCCAGCCCCGCAAACAATACGACCCGCAGCATCGCAAACTTTGCCACGTGGGTCGGTCGCTACAAAGACGAAGTCGGCGAGGCCCCACAATCCGTGTCCCTGCACCGCATACCCGGCCTGTCGGCGGAGGACTCGACCGCGACGGGCAGGGTCACTGTGAACCTCGACGACGGGGCGGTCATCGTGAATGTCGACGGCTTGCTTCCTCCCGAGTTGGGAACGGCGTACTCCGTCCTCCTCGTTGACAACAAACCGGGTCCGGGCAACAGCGTCGCCCTGGATCGCGGACCGGGTGGCGACGACCTGATTGACTTGGGCGCGCTCGCGTTTCACGGTACGCAGGCTGGCCTGGAAGCCGCGGTCAACCCGCAGCGGCTGCGCGACTTCGAACTCGACATGGTGGTCGTCACGCGGCGGCATCCGAGCGGCTCGGAAGAGATCGTGATCGGAGGTCTCTTCAGTGTTGTCCAGAAGATCGCTGCGCGCGACCGACAGGACCACCTGTTGGCGGCACATGCCGGGCTGCCCCGACCGTCCCTGTTCGGCTTCTTCAGCACACTCCTGGGGGAGCTTCCCTGGCCTCCGCCGGCGGCGGCGACGGCGCCGGCGCAGGGCAACCCAGGGCTGACAACGCTCATCGACGAGGGAAGAACCGTGTTCCTGCAAGAGCAGTTCAACGGCAACGGCCGCACGTGTGGGACCTGTCACCAACCAGAATCGAACTTCACCATCGATACCGGCTTCATCTCCAAGCTGCCGGCGAACGATCCGTTGTTCGTTGCCGAGTTCGATCCCAACCTGGCCAACTTGGAGAATCCCACGTTGATGCGCACCAAGGGACTCATCCTGGAGAATATCGACGGGTTCAACAAGGCCCCGGTCTTTCGCGGCCCGCCGCACGTCTTCAACCTCAGCTTCACGGCACCGTTCGGCTGGAGCAACAACGTTGGTAACCTGCAGGACTTCTGCGTTGGCGCGGTGATGCAGCACCTTCCCAAGACCCTGAACCGCGTGGCCGGTGTGGATTTCCGAACGCCGACGCAGGAGGAGCTCGACGCCATGGAGGCCTTCCAGCTGTCCGTGTCGTCGCCGCCGGACGAGAACTTTGACCTCGACGCGCTGGCGACCAGCCCGGCCGAGCAACGCGGTCGCGCCCTCTTCTTCGGTCCGGTAGCCAAATGCTCCAAATGCCACGGTGGACCGGCGCTGAGTGACACCGACCCCTCGATCCGGCCGGCGGGCGGCAATCAAGCATTCAACACCGGGGTGGCGAAGCTGATCAACGGCGTTGGCTGCGAAGCGCTCCCAAAGGCGGACGCGGATTGTACGCGGGAGTTCAGCACGCCGACGTTATTTGCGGCGAAGGCCACTCCGCCCTTCTTCCACGACCACGCCGTTACCACCCTGCGGGATGCGGTGAAGTTTTATGATGGTGTGGAGTTCAACACGTCGCCGGCGGCTGCCGAGGTGGGATCGATCGGGCTCACCAACGCGCAAGTTGACGACATCACCGCATTCCTCAACTCGCTGACCCCGTCGATTGACATCGGCAAGGCGGTCGCACGGCCCGGTGGGGTCGCGTGTCTGCCCGTCACCTACAACGGCGGGATCATCGCGGCCACGGCAAACGACATGGAAATGGACCCGAGCCGGTTCTAGG
>JBGQHM010000422.1:0-5780 GCA_041497995.1 Binatia bacterium
ACGGCGGGATTGCGGGCGACGTTGACCAACGCCCGCAGTGTGCTTGTGGGAGGCGGCCCGCCGGGAGGTGTGGCGAGGGCGAAGACGGCCGGGCACTGTGTGACGGTTTGCCGCACACACCCCGCGATGAAGTTGGCGAGGTTCATGGTCGATCGCAGCGAGTTGGTCTGGTCGGCGTTCGGCGAGGAGAGCAGCACCGACGAGGATGTCCCCGTGGCCACGTTGACCAGATTCGCATTCATCCCGGCGGCGATGCTCAAGGCGAGACTGTCGCCGCGGATCTCGATGTCGTGAAAGAACTGCGCGAAGGAGAACGCGGCCGCCACCGTGGTGAGCTCGTTGACGGTGACGAAGTCCGGAACGGACTCTCCGAGCACGGTGACGAGCTCGACCTCGCTGCCCAGACTGGCCGTGACAACGCTCACGCCTGCGACGGTCGAGCTAGGAATCACGATCGCGAAGTTGCCGGCCTCATTCGAGGTCGCGGTGCCGAGGAGCCGCGGGGCTCCACTGCTCGCCTGGTACCAGCGGACCACGGCATTCGCGAGGCCTCGGGTGCTCGCGGTTCCCCCGGACTGGACGACGCCCTTGAGTTGCGGCACCGGGGCTGACGTCGAATCCGAGGACGAACAACCCGCGACGGCCAGCATGGTCGCCAGCGACAACCTTCCCGCGAGTCTCATGACGGAATCCATCAACTTTATCCTCCTTCCGCCTTCCGAACGTTGGGTGCGCACCCTACTTACGTCGATATCGCCTGCCAAATCGCCAGCCAGAGTCGTGGTCCCAGCACAGCGCGACGAAGCAGGCGCGCACGAGTGCCACCGTTCCCGGGCTACGCGGTGTCATCGCTACCGGCGTAACGCTGGAAGACTGCCGCGGTCAACTCGCCGAGGTGGTAGAGGAGTGGATTCTCGTGCGCGTGGCGCGGGGCTTGTCGCCGTCTGTCTGCTAAGAACGTCCCCTCGACTTTGCGCATCAAGTGACGCTACGATCAACCTTGCACATGGCAACTCACCCTCGAACAAAGCGCGATCAGAAGGAACGCAAGCCTCCACGCGAGTCCACCCCCCGCTCTGGAAGCTCCCAGCTCATTGCGCCACGCGGGGCTGGATCTGAGCGGAATACATACGCCAGAGGGGACGCCCTTCCTCCGTCGTCGCGTAAGCCTCAAAGCCGCAAGCCCGGTCGCGAGATGGCGGATGACCGCACCTACCGGTACAGCGCGGTATTTGAGCCAGCCGACGAGGGTGGCTACGTCGTGCACATTCCCACACTCGGCATCGCGACCGAAGGCGATACGCTGGACGAGGCGCGCGAGATGGCGGAAGACGCAGTCCGCTGTTACGTCGAGGGCTGTTTGCAAGATGGCGAAGAGGTGCCAGTCGAACGCGAGGACGCGATGCTCACGAGCATCGCCGTTCACGTTCGCGCCGTCGCGCGCGCATGAGCCGCCTGCCGCAATGCACACCGGCAGAGGTCATTCGCGTGATCGAGCGCCTCGGTTGGAAATTCCGCAACGCAAGCGGATCCCACTACCGTTACAAACACCCCGTGCACCCTGGCACCGTCATCGTCCCATTCCACCGCAGAGACCTGAAGCGTGGCACGTTGCGCAGCATCCTCAAACAAGCTGGCATCGCTGAAGCAGACTTTCCGAAGCTGCTGCGCGGCTAGCCAGCGAGCGGAGCGAGCACCATCGGCAGCGGCCGCAGCTCGCGGCGCAACGGGTCCAACGAGAGCCCCAGCGCTGCGAGGGTCAAGGCGCCAAGCAAGATGCTGTCGCCGGGCTGACCGAAGATGACGTCGGCGCCGCCGGCGCGCTTGCCATGGCGGAAGAGTGCAATACCCTTCTTGTGCTTGATTGTCGTACCGTCGGCGAACCGGAACTCCTCGGTTGCCAAGGCCTTGATCCCGAGTCGCTTCAGGATGCGCGCCGGCACGACCGAGTAGATGGTGCCGGAGTCGATAAGAAACTCGACCTCCTCCGTTCGTGTCGGCTTGGCAGGATTGCCCACCTCGATTCTCACAACCGTGAGTCCCATGCGGCTGTCCTCCTCGGGATTCACGACCAAGGTAGCATGGCAGGTAGCGTTCCAGCCATGCTTGGCTCACATGGCGGGGCAATGACCACTATCCATTTGCCCAAGAAGATCAAATGAAGTGGTGCGGCGTCTCGCCCGCACACCTTGCTCTCGCCGCGCGCCGGTGCGCCGCCGGCTTGCTGCATCTGTGGCAGCGGTGTAGGAGCGTCACATGGACACCACGACCATCACACTACTCACCGAGGACGCCGACACCTCGCTCTCAGCGCAGGTGAGCGGCGATGAGCTCTGGCTCACAGCACCTGAGCTGACGCGCGTTACCGGCTGGAAGCTGACGCGCGATGGGTTCTGCCATGGCTCGCTGTGCATCCCGATTCCGCCGGGACGCGACGCTGAGTTCACCCGCGCCGACGGCAGCGTGAATCTGGCTGCGTTCGCGCGCCTGCGTGGTCAGGCGCTGGTGCACGACAACGACGCCACCGTGTTCGCGCTCGATGCGAGTACCGCAGCCCGCAGTGCGACACGCGCGTCACTGGCAGCGCCGGACTTCACTTTGCCGGATCTCGGCGGCCGGCTCCACTCGCTGCACGAGCATCGCGGCAAGAAGGTTCTCCTTGCGTCCTGGGCCTCTTGGTGAGGCTGCCGCATGGACCTGCCCGTGTGGCAGGCGCTGTACACTGAGCTCGCAGCACGCAACTTCACCATCATCACCGTCGCGATGGACGCCGGCGGCGCCTCCGACGCTGGTCAATGGATCGAGACAGCGGCGCCGACACATCCGAGCTTGATCGACGTGCAGCATCGCGTTGCCGAGCTGTACGATTGGGTCAACGTCCCGTCGATCGCCTGGATTGATGAGGACGGCCGCATCGCCCGGCCCAATGACCCCGGATTCGCCGGCGAGTTTTTTCGCGGCATGATGGAGCCCGACTTCGACTTCCAAGCGATGATGACCGAGGCGCAGCAACAGCAGGCGCGCTACCTCGCTGCTGTACGCGATTGGGTCGAACGCGGTCCGGCATGCGCGTACGCGCTCACACCCGAGCAGGTGCGCGAGCGGCTCGCCGGCCCCAATCCCGACCACGCGCGCGCTGCGGCGTACTTCCGTCTCGGGACATATCTCCAGCAACACGGGCGCAACGATGCCGCCCAGGCGGCGTTCACTCAGGCCAAGGCGTTGCGGCCGGAGAGCTGGAACTACAAGCGCCAAGCCTGGCACCTCGAAGAGATGGGCAAGTCAGGTGGCCCCGAGTTCTGGGCCGAGGTGAAAGCGCTGGGCGATCGCCCCTACTATCCGCGCTCTGAACTCTAAGAAGTCGCGCAAGGTTGCGAACAAGGAGAGCGGGCAGGGACGCCCGCTCCACCATCATTCAATTTGAGAGAATCGGATGAAGTGGCGCGGGCGTCCCTGCCCGCGCACCTTAGCAGGACATTTGTGCGGCCAGTCACCTCACCGATGCGTCAACCAACCGCACGGCTGGCTCGTTTGTCCAGGCAAGGAGGTCACAAATGACCAAGCGCACGATGATGTTGATTGGGCTGGCGGCAGCCGGCATGTTCGCGGCGAGTGTCCACGCGCAACCGCCGATGGGACCGCACCACATGGGTTGTGGCGGGCCGGGCGGACCAGGACGGCTCATCCACGTGATACTGCACTCAGCCGATCTGACGGCGGATCAAGAGACGCAAGCGCATGCGATCCTCGATTCGAATCGCTCAGCCGCGGAAGGTCTGTTCACTCAGTTGCACCAGGCCAATACCGACCTGGCGACCCTGATGCTCGGCCCCCAAGATGTGCAAGCCGACGCGCTGTCGACTCAGCTGAACAAGATCAATCAGCTCCAACTCCAGCTGGCGCAGCAAGAGGCCAGCACCGTCTCGGCCATCCGCGCGCTCCTCAAGCCGGAGCAGCTAGCCAAAGCGGCCGCCGCCGAGAGCGAGATGCAAGCGGACATGGCGGACCATCCGCACTTCACGCACCGGGGCCAATAGTGAGTGGGACAGGGTGTAGCGCCGGCACGGTGCTACACCCCGTCGCCGTGATGCTACGTCAGCGCAACGGAAAGCCGAGTAGCTCCTGCAGCTCGGCCAACGCCACATCCACTTCATCAACTTTGATAGTGCTCATGCCCAACGCGCGCGCCGTCTTGAGG
This sequence comes from Binatia bacterium, assembly GCA_041497995.1. Lineage (GTDB taxonomy): Bacteria > Desulfobacterota > Binatia > HRBIN30 > HRBIN30 > DATKMS01. The sequence continues at coordinate 4,199 of JBGQHM010000422.1, forward strand.
TTGATGCCGATGTCGTCCAGGAAAACCGCGTCATCTGGTGCGACGCCGAGCTCGTCACAGGCGAGATGGAAGATGCGCGGGTCAGGTTTGCGCACACCGACGACGGCCGACTCGATGAAGGCATCGAAGTGCGGGCGCAGAACGCCGGTGCCGCCCTCCTCAGCGACCCAGTTGTTGGTGATCGCACCCGCGAGCAGGCCGCGGGCCCGAATGCGAGCGATCGCGCCGAGCATGGCGGGCCGTGGCTCGACGGCCTGCGCCACACGGCCCATCAGGTCGCGCGCCGAGATCGCACGACCCGCCGCCGCGCAGTCGGCGTCGAAAGCCGGGTAGAACTCTTCGAGCATCAGCTCACCACGTTCCAGCCGCGACCACGCACCGCTCGGTGCCGTGTCGACGACAACGCGGTTGATGAACCCGGGCGGAATATCCTCGTCGCATTCGTACGCGGCGATGGCATGCAGCGGTGAACCGACGACGACACCGCCGAGATCAAAGAAGACCGCCCGATACGACATCGCGCCGTCTACTCGCCGTCACGCGCCGCATTGCCGATGCGGAAGGCGCGGCGCGCGTCGTCCTCCCACTTGGTCATCGGCAAGCTGGCCTGCATCGCATGGACTTGTTTGAGCAGCTCGAGCTTGTCCCCGCGGCCACTCGACCACTCCTTGGCGAAGGCGCCGGAGCGGATCTCGTCCAACGATTCGCGCATCTTCTGCTTCAGCACCGGATCGAGGTCGGTGTAGCGCACGCTACGGGTGGCGGTGCCGTACTGGCTGGTATGCGAGTGCAGCTCGTGCTGCTTGAGCATCCCGAGCTCGCGAATCTTCAGAAAGCTGTAGGCCATCTCGCCCGACAGGTAGAGCTCCATCAGCACGGCCTCCGGTGGGTAGCCGGCGTCGACGAGCGTGTCGATCGCGGTCATCATCACGCGGCCGAAGGCGGGTCCGAAGGCCTGCTCGGTGAACAGGTCGAGGGTCGCTTCGTCGCGCAAGCTCATGTCCAAGCAGCCAGACCGCGTCGAGCCCACGGCCTTCGCCAGTGCGAGCATGCGTTGCTTGGCCTTGCCGGTGGCATCCTGATGTACGCCGACGAAGCTCGGGAAGCCCTCGCCGGAGACGTACGAGTCACGCACGCCGGCACCAATCATGCGTGGCGCGATCATCACCACGTCGATGGAAGGCGGCGGGACGATGAGGTCGAATGCGATGTTGTAGCCGTGCGCGAAGTTGAGCAGCTTGCCGGGCGCGAGGTGCGGGGCGATGTCGCGTTCATAGACCTCAGGCATGATTTCATCCGGGGTCAGCAAGAAGAGGATCGTCGCCCGCGCGCTGGCGTCGGCGATCGACACCACCTCGAAGCCGTCTTTCAGGGCGGTGGCGCGGTAGACGTCGTCGATGTTGCCGACGATGACCTTGAGCCCCGAGTCGCGCAAGTTGCGCGCCTGCGAGCTACCCTGGTTGCCGTAGCCCAAGATGGCGATCGTCTCGCCGCGAATCACATCCAGGTTCGCATCCTTGTCGTGATAGATGACAGCCATGTGTTCCCCTTTCCGGAGTCGGGACTGAGTGCCGGTGTCCTA
>JBGQHM010000423.1:0-5756 GCA_041497995.1 Binatia bacterium
CGGCGTGGAGGTCCGCGTCGCAGTCGGTGTGGCCGTAGGAGCGTTGGGTGTGAGCGTGGACGTCGGCGTCGCGGTGTTGGTTGGTGTGTCGGTCGACGTGGGGCTGGGCACGTTCGGTTGAGTCGGCGTTCGTGTGGCCGTCGCTGTGTGAGTCCGAGTCGAAGTCAGTGTCGGTGTGGGGGTCGGCGTCTGTGTCGAAGTGTTCGTGACAGAGAGGGTTGCTGTCGCAGTTGGGGTGGGTGTCGGCGACAGGGTTGGGGTACTGCCCGCAGGGACTGTCGGTGTCCGCGTCGGTGTGGGGCTCGGCGTCGCAGTGGGCACGGTCGGCGTGCGCGTCGCGGTGGGCGTTGTAGCGGCAGTCGGTGTCGGCGAATCCACCGGCACAACGGGCACGACGGTCACTGTCGAGAGTATCCGCGTGACGTCTTCAGTGAAGGCGGCGCTGACCCGCAGGTCGATTTCTCCGGGTATGGGCTCATTCACCGTGAAGACCAACGTGGACGTTCCATCACCGGCCACAGCGTCACCATTTGTCCCGTCGTCCCGCATGGTTCCCAGCATCGCTACGACCTGGCCGATACTATCCACGCGTAGCAGCTCGACGCTTCCTGCGATCAGCGCAGGATCGCCGGGCCCTGTGGTGATCTGGCTGGTGGCCGTCAGGACGGTTAGCACACCAACGTGAACCACGGCCGGTACGACGAGAGGCGCACCCACCTGTGGTGTTGCGCGGCACGGGGTGGGTTGTAGGGCGGCTTGAAGAAGCAGGCCCAAGCACGTCGATCTGAAGAGAGTGGAACTCAAACGCTGCAAGTACGACCCAGGTCCTCCTCCGCCTCAATGAAATCGCGTCGCCACGGAACGCACTTCCCAGTTCACAAGCGCGAGCCTAGGCCCCCCCTAGCCGTGCACCATAGCTGGCGTGATGACGGATCGTCCGCTCAAATTTGACGTTTTGGAAATCTGAAATGTCTGCAAATCTCCCCGGCCGTCCGATTTTACGCGCGAGCGACCCTGGCGGCACCGGGAACCATCCACCTGGATATGCGGTCGTCGGGTCGTGGCCACGGTACCGTACGCTCATCGCACCGTCTTGGCCGAAGTGCGAGTGAGGTACCACTTGTAGAGTCGCTCGAAGACGATGCGCAGACTGCTCGGGCCGAGGTACGGCATCTGGTGGTTGACAACGCACAGCTTGGTGAGCTCACTCGCTTCGCCGGCGATCAGTTCGGAGATGATGCGCCCGGCAGTTTGCGAGAACGCGACGCCTTCGCCGTTGTAGGCGACGCCGTAGAAGATGTTCTTGTAGTCCCCCATCACGCCGACCGATGGCGTGAAGTCCATGGTGAAGCCCATCGTGCCGCCCCACGCATGGTCGATGCGCACGCCCTCGAGCTGCGGGAACGTCGTGAAGAGACTCTTCGTCAGCGCCTCGATGGCGGGCTTGTAGTTGCCGGAGCTCGGGGAATCGTCAGCGAAGTAGGGTGCGTCGGAGCCGCCGATCACGATACGCCCGTCGGCCGTGGGACGCTGGTAGTCGAACAGCACGCGCATGTCCGCGATGCCTTGTCGGTGCTGCCAGCCAATCGCGGCCCACTGCGCCGCGCTCAACGGCTCGGTGGCGATGACATAGCTGCACAGTGGCAAGACCCGATCACGGAAGAAGCCGAGCTTGGGTGCGTATCCATTGAGACCCAACACGAGTGTGGGTGCGCTGATCTCACCCATCTCCGTTTCCACGCGGTGCAATTTGCCCGGTATCACGCGCAGCACGACGGTCCGTTCGCACACCTCGACGCCGGCGCGTTCCACCACCGGCTTCATGCCACGGGCCAATTTCGCCGGGTTGAGAATGCCACCGTAAGGAAACTTCAATCCGGCGATGTAGCGTGGCGATTTGACCTCGGCCTCCAAGTCTGTGCCGTGCACCAACGTCGCGTCGAGTCCCATCGCTTTGTAGATCGCCAGATGCTTCTCAAGCTCCGCGGCCTGCTCATCGTCCGTGGCGGTCTCCAGCATGCCGTTCTCCTCGAAGTCACACTGGATGCCGTGTTCGACAACCATCCGTTTGATCTGGTTGATACCGTAGAGACTGGCGTCGAACGCCGTGCGTCCGCGCTCGGGCCCGACCGACTGCACGTATGGCAGCAGACCGGAGAACCCGGCATCACAGAAGCCGCCGTTGCGCCCGCTGGCGCCGTAGCCACAGCACGCACCTTCGAGCAGCACGACCTTCTTGTTCGGGAAGGTGCGGCTGAGATGGTAGGCGGAGGAGAGCCCGGTGAAGCCGCCGCCAATGATCACGATGTCGGCCGTGTGGCTCCCTTTCAACGGCGGGTTGAGCGCCTGGTGCTCGAGGTCGGCAGCTTCGAACCAGAAGTTGTCGAGAAAGTACTCGTACAGCTGCGGCGGTTTTGCAGCATCATACTCCAGCCGAGCGAGGCCGGACGAGAGCCCCCACGCACCCGCCGTGCCCACGGCCACGCCGCCGAGGAAGGCACGTCGAGACATCTTCCGTTCGCCGCGCGCTGCGGTTGGCGCCGTCTGTCCGTCCGTCCTCATCTTTGGCCTCCTTCTCACGCTACAGCTCCTCGTGAGCCTTGGCCGTCAACCGGGCAAGCGTCGCACGCACACCGATCCCCAGAAGCGGCTCGGGCGGAATCCAGGCAGGCGGCGGGAGCGCTTGCATGTCCGAAAGCAGGTCCGAGTCCGCGGCAACGGCGAGATCGGCAAGCAGCGTCCCCGAGATGGTTCCCAGTGCCACGCCCACTCCGTTGCAACCGGCCGCGGCGAACAGGTTGTGACCCAGTGGCCCGAAGGAGTGCGCACCGTTCACCGACATGCCCAGCACGCCACCCCAGGTGTACTCGAGGTCGACCTGCGCCAGTATCGGGAAGCGCGCTCGGAAGGCGTGCCGGTGGATCTCACGCACCTTGCGCCGATAGACGTCGCTCACCTGCAGGCTGCCCGCGTAGTGCACTGTATTGCGGACGAGGATGCGCTGATCGCGAGTGCGGCGAACGGTCGTGCCCATGCGCTCTTCGGGAACCAGGCCCCACTCCGGCTCGCCGCCTATTGCAGCCTGCTCGTCGGGTGTGAGGACGCGCGTGAGGCTCGCGAAGGTGAGTAGCGGAAACACCCGGCGGCGCAGAAACCCGAGTGTGGCGGTGAACCCATTTGCCGCCAGGAACAGGCGGTCGGCCACCACCACGCCGTCCCTTGTTTCGAGCCGAAACTTCGCGCCGCGATGAATGCGGCGCACCGGCGACTCCTCGAACACGGCCACGTTCGCTGGTAGCGTCGCGGCGAGCCCGCGGACCAGCGCCGCAGGCTGAACCATGGCGGCACCGGGCGTGCGCGCGGCGGCACGATAGTAGGTGGTGCCCGTGAGCGCCGCGACCGCCGCAGCATCGAGCGCCTCATAGGGTTCGCCCAACGCGTCGAGCCCCGAGTAGAACTCGTCGAGGAGACGCATGCCACGGTCACCGACGCCGCCATGCAGCCGGCCGCGCTCGGTCCATGCGCAGTCGATCGCGTGCGCACCGACGAGTGTGCGCAACTGTTCGAGCCCCGCGCGGCCCAGTCGCACCAGCCGCCGGTTGCCCTCGACACCCAGCTTGGGCTCGCAGTGACCCACATCGACGACGAACCCCGAGTTGCGCCCGCTCGCACCGAACCCCACGCGCTCCGCTTCGAGCACGGCGATGTGCCAGCTGGGCCGGTGCATCGCCAGCTGGCGCGCAACGGCAAGCCCCGTGAAGCCAGCGCCCACCACCGCGCAGTCCGCCCGCTGCTCGGAGACGAGCCGCCGCGCCGATGCCAACGGTGGCAGCATGGCGACCCAGCCGCAGCCGTGATCGTCGTTGGGGAACCTGTGCGTGCGCATCTGGGTCCGCTAGCTGTCAAACGCCGACGTGAGTTCTCGCTATGCTCACGTTCGTGCTCGCAATGAAAGCCTGAACCGCTCGGGCGGGTGGTGTCCTATCGAACCCTCGGACCCTTTCGGATCGTCGGTTTTCAACCGTCCGACCCGGACGAGGTGTTTCGCGTAGCGGACCTCGGGTGAAGATGTACGCTACCACCGACTGAGAAAGTCCTGGCCTATGGCGCTGGTCAACGCGATGAGCGGCTCGATGAAGAGCTGCGCGGCGTCGGAGTTGCGCCGCGTGTGCAGCCAGCCCAATCCATAGAAGCAGCGCAGCAGTAGGAAGGTCGGCAGCTCGTTGATCTCCTCGTCCGTCAGCCGGCGCACACTCCGATAGCCTGCCGCCCAGGCGTTGAGGAGATCCGGGTAGAAGTCTTGGCCATAGTAGAACAGCAGCGCCGATGCCGGATCGTAGAGGTACCACCCGAATCCGCAGTCGTCGAAATCAATGAGGTGCATCCCGTCATCGGCGACGATGAGGTTCTCCGGCATCAAGTCGGCGTGAATCAGGCCGTAGCGGTCCGGCTCTTTGCCCCACTGGCGCAACCGCTCGCGCAGGGCCTCGCGGCACTCGAGCACGAGTGCGCGCTGCTCCGCGTTCAAGGCCCAGTTCTCCCACGCGGGGGCGATGATCGGATGCTGGCCGTCGAGCAGCGCAGCTTCGTCCCACGCCTGCCGGCAGAAGCCCGCGGGCAACGTCCATTGCCGCACGTGCGCGTGACACCGCGCGTGCAGCTCGCCCAGAGTGCGGAACGAGTCGACCAGATTGTCCTCAGCCGGTGGCTGCCCCTGAATCCATTCGATCATGTCGACGAGCCGCGGTTCCGGCAGCTCATCAATTTGGGCTGTTATCACCAACGCGCCGTCGCGCGCCGGGATGACAGCAGGCGTGCGGACGCCCACATCGCCGAGCGCCTGCATCCATTGGAACTCGGAGATGATCGAGGCCGCCGTCTGGTAGCCGGTGCGATGCACGCGCAGCACGCCACGTTCACCCGATGTGGGGTGCGTGACTTGAAAGACCGTGTTCTCGCGGTGCTTCAACAGCGCAAGCTCGGAGCTCTGCGGGAAGCCGTACCGGCTGAGCGCCGCGACAGCGACCTTGCCCGCCAACTCGATCTGGCGCTCGATCGGTAGATCGAAGAAGTCCAGGGCCCGCCTCCTCAGTCTACGCGTCCTTGGCCACGGCCAGCCCGGCTTCCAGCTTCTCCAACAGCTCGTCGCACAAGCGCGCGTCGACGAGCAGCCCCGGTTTGAACTGCAACACCGACATGTCGTAGCCGGCGAACATCGCCCACACGCCCTTGTCGTAGAGTGCCTTGGTAAGATGGAGTGCTCCCTGCGGATGATCGACCTTGAGTCCGATGACCAGACCGACCCGGCGGACCTCCACGAGGTACGGGTTGCGCCGCTGGATGGCCGCAAGCCCGGCGTGTAGGTAGTCCGACATGCGGCGGACGTTCTCAAGGGTCTCCGGCGCGTTGCACAGGTCGAGCACCTTCGACGCCACGCGGCAGCCAATCTCGGCACCGCCGCTCGTCGAGACATGCCCCCACGCGTTCTCAAACAGCCAGCCGGCGACACGCTTGGACAGCACCGCAGCGCTGATCGGATACACGCCGCCTCCGAGACCCTTGGCGGTGACCAGGATGTCGGGTGTGACGTCGAACGTCTCGACGCCCCACAGCCGCCCCGTCCGGCCGAGTCCCGTTTGCACCTCGTCGGCAATGTAGAGCGCACCGTGTCGGGCGCATGCCTCCTTCACGCCGGGCAGGTAGCCCTTCGGCGGCACCGGGAACCCGTACGTCGCCGGGAGCGTCTCGATGATCGC
>JBGQHM010000424.1:0-5749 GCA_041497995.1 Binatia bacterium
AGACGTTTGAGGCGGTGGCGACCGAGTACCTCGACGGCGCCCTGGCGCTGCTCGACACCGACCCGGACCTTTGCCGGCGCTTCCACGATACCGAAGCGGCGATTGACGCGGCGGTGAAGGCCGGGCCGACCGAGCACGAGCTGCGGGCCGCGCTGGCCGCGCACGTAGCAGTGATCCGGGAAGCCTGCCAGCGGCGACGGGCGCAACGCGAAGCCGCTGCGGACACCATGCCCGAGCTGCCGGACGACGCAACGGCCGCGGTGGGGTTCACCTATGCAACTGGCGGGGCGTGGGTGTCTGTCAGACGCGGATGACTACTCGAAGAACTCTTCCGGTGGAATCCCGAGCCGGCGCAGCGCCGCACGCAGCGAACCCGTGCCTACGTCGTTCCCTTCGCCGTGGCACTTCACGGTCACGCGTGGTCCTTTGTTGGAGCCCGGTTCCGATTCTCGTATCCAGAGGCGTTCAGAGCCCTTGCCGCGGCGCTTGTCTTCGCGAACGCCGAACTTCTGCAGGCGTTCGAGCGCTTCGCGGTACTTCACGCGGGCGTGTCCACGGTGGCTCGCTGAACGCGAACGGCCGGGGGCGTGAAGGTGTGAGCGGCTCCAACGCTCAGCGGGATTTCGCGGAAGCCCTTGGCCTTCGCGCCGAAGAACTGCTTCCAGACGTCCGGTGGTGCTGGGTGGAACAGATGCTCCATGTCGTCGTCTTCGAGCGCCCACTGGATATGGTGCCGGATGACGCCAGCAAGGGTCTCTTCCGCTTCCTCCGGAGTGGCGCCGGCTTCCACAAGGTCGAGCTGCAAGCAGTGCGCAACCCATGCACCGTTTTCGCGGTACAGGAGCACGTCCAAGTTGAAGTCTGGGTGAATGATCATTGCCGCCGAAACGAGCATAGCAGGAGCTGCGAAAACAGCGCAACACAGAAGAGTACGGCGCAACAGGGCGCAAAGGAACCCCATGAAGAAGGCCAACGAGCAACCAAGACCCACGACACAAGGCGGCAGTCAGTGCCACACGACGGCGGATGCGTCGGCGGACTGCGCGATGAGAGGTAAGGCGATGGACGAGCGACGAAAGCCGACGAATGGCGACGCGGGCAAGTGGGAGCTGACACCGCAACAAGCGACCGCGGTTGACCTGCTCGCTGCTGGGCGCACGGTGACCGAGACGGCCGAAGCTGTCGGGGTGGTTCGCCAGACGGTTTCTGAGTGGCTGAACCAGCAAGACGGGTTCCGGGCTGCGGTGAACCAGCGGCGGCATGAGCTGTGGACAGCGGTTACGGACCGGCTTCGCTCACTGGTGCCGAAAGCGTTGGACGTATTGGAAGAGGGACTTACCGCCGGCAACGTGCAAGCAGCGCTCGGCTTGCTGAAGGCCGCGGGGCTGTACGGGCTCGCGGCACCAAGTGGACCGACAACGCCGGAGGCCATCGAGGCTGAGCGCGTTCGCTCGGAGAAGCTCGCAGCGTTCATGGCGTTCTGATCCTATCAGCGTGGCTGAACCACAAGAGTAGCTCGGTGGCCGGGTTTGCCCGTTAGAGCCGCTCGATGCCGACCGACGCGGATGTCTGACACCAGAGGAGCAGCGGCGGGCGCAGCGGGTGTGAGAGATCTTACAGGTTGCAGCCGCACGGTGCGCCGAAAATTCCTCGACTAAGCAACCGCAATCCGCGCGCTCGATGGCGGCGGGCGAGCCGCTGGCCACGGTGCGCCCCGATTGGCGTACCCTTGTGAAGCGGTAGGTCGCCTATGCGCCTACGACGCCGCATCGAACGATTGGAGCGGGACGCACCGCTCACCGGGGCCGCGCTCGACGCCGCCATCGAGCGCGAGCTGGCGCGCTTCACCGAGGACGAGCGCGAGGTGTTGCTGCGCGATTTGACGGCCGAGCTGCGGGCGCATCGGGTGCCGTCTCGTTGAACTTTGTAAGCGGCCGGTTCATAGGCATCGACGCCGACCCTCCCGCCGGTGAACTATCGTCGAAAGTGAAACCCGAGATCGAACGTTCCAACGTCGAGAGTGGTCCCGATCGTCGTCCGGCCGCGCAGGATCGTGGTCTGCGAGTTCGGTAGGTTCAGGGGGCTGCCGCGGTCGATGGCTGGGCTCGTCGACTGTAGGTGGAAGTCGCCGGTAAACTTGGCGTCACCGTTGAAGTCGTGGCTCCCGTTGATGGTGTTGGGTAGGTACGTTCCCGGAAACACCAGGTTGTAATCGCCGTCGTACCCAACATCGCTGCGGGGGGCTGTGAAAACCTTGATGTTGGCATCGCCCCCGTTTCCTTGCACGACGTTGTTGTGCACGAGCGCCCCCGGCGAGGCAGCGCTGGTGTTGCCGACGATGAGTCCACGCGTGCCATTACCCACCATGGTATTGCTGAGAACGCGCGCATTGGGCGAGCCGGAAATCTGGCCGACAATGCCGATACCGGTGCCGCCATTGCCTGACAGCAAGTTATTGAAAATCAGCACGCTGGCTGAGTCCTGGGCGCGAATACCATCGCCGGAGTTGTTGGTAATGATGCAATTCTGGATGGTGAAGTCGTCGCTGCCGCTCTTGATGGTGATCCCGGCGTCTGAAAAGCCCGTGAGCGTGAACCCGTCGATCAAGCTTCCCATTGAGCTGAAGAGATTGAAACCTGCGGTGGCGCCGGTTCCTGTCCCGTCGAGTTTCACCTCACCGGCGCTATCACCCGTCCGAGCACCGGTGACGTCGGCAACGAACTGCACGCCTTGTGGAGCCACTCCAACGGCCGCAGGCGTCACGCCCTCACGATAGGTTCCGGGGCCGACGATGATGAGGTAGCCATTGCGCGCCAGCTGCGCCGCCTTGGAGATACTACGCAACGCGCTGGCTGGGCTGGCGCCGCTGTTCGTGTCGCGGCCACTCACGCGCACGTAAATGGGGTTCGGTGCTGGCGGCCCAACGGTCGGTGTTGGGGAGGCCACGACACAATTGCCACCACCTACGAGGGAGACCCCTATCGCGCCGTCGTCTCCGGTTACAAAGGGGTGCTGGGAACCGTCGCGACCGAAGGCAATCTTCGTGCTGTTGCTCAGAGGGTAACAACCGGGGAGCGTGCTCGCTTTGATAACGAAGGTGCAGGTGTACAGCACCCCATCAGGGATGGCCGCAGTGTCTTGCAAGGATTGCACAAACGCTCGAATGGTTGTGACGGACGGGTCGGGTCCGACTGGTAGCGTGCTCACGACCAGAGTCTTTCTGATTGCAGGGTTCACGCTGCAATTCTTCGGGTCCAAGCTAAACAGGCCGTTACTGTAGCTGACATCGTTCCCCGTCCCTGCCACGCCAAAGCCAGACGAACGGAGCGTTGCCGATACGCTTACGGTTCCCCCAGCTGCACCGGTTACCACCCCGATGTCGATATGAACCACCTGCGGCGTCGACGTCGGAGTCTGCGTGTGGGTCCGCGTCGGGGTCACCGTAAAAGTCCTAGTCGGCGTCCGGGTCACCGTTGGGGTTGGGGTTCGCGTGTAGGTCGGTCGCGGCGTCGGCGGTGCCACTCCGCAGCCATACAGGGCGTTGCTCACCGCGGCCAGCAATTCGTTGATCGTGATTTCACCGTCAGCATTCGAGTCACCCGCTTGGCAGTCCGACACCGGGGCGTTGCCGAGCGCAACATTTACCATCGTCAGCAGTTCACTTACGGTGACAGCACTTCCGCTGTGACAGGTTCCAACACAGGGTGTGGGCGTCGGCGTCGGAATCGGAGCCACATAGTGGTACCCGAGATCGAGCGGCTCCGCATCAAGGCTGCTGTCGGTCTGGGTTGACAGCTGTTCCAGCTGGCTCACGAGGTCAGCGTCGACGGCGTCAGTACCCCTGTCAATCGCCCTGCTGCTGGGCGCCAAGCGGAAGTCGCCGCCTGCCGGAAAGATGAACAGCGGGTCTGCGGCGATGTCGCTCGGACCCGCGACGGTCCCGTCATAGCCGTTGGTGTTGAGGTTGAAGTCCGCATCGAAACCGGTGAGCGAGCTGGGTGGTCCGGGATCCACGACGATCCCGGTTGGTGTGTTCTTGTTGAGGATGTTGTTCCGCAAGAAGGCGTTGGTCGATGCGTGTTGGTTTTCGTCCACGGACAGCACGATGCCGTCGTTGAGATTGTTGTAGATCGTGTTGTTGATGATCTGCAGGTTGGTGGTACCGAACGCCGTCACCCCACCTCCCTTGTTGCCGGTCAGCAAGTTGTTGAAGACCAGCACATCATCCGATCGCTCGAAGCGCACCGCGTCACCGCCTCCGCTCGTGACTGTACAGTCTTGTACGGTGATCGTGGAGCAGTCGCCGCAGAGGAAGCCGGCGTCGGTCCCACCGCGCAGCGTAAAGCCGTCAATGAACAGATCGTTCTGGCTGAAGGCTTCGAACGCAGCCTCGTCAGTGCTCCTCGCCGCGATTGTCACCGCCGCGGGTGCGCTGTTCGTGAACTCGCCGGTGACGTCGGCGAACAGCGTGAGCGCCCCCTGCAGGTCGCCGGGATTGAGCACGATAGGGCGGTAGGTTCCTGGCGCAACCACTACAATCACCCCGTCGGGCGCGGCACGTGCTGCTGCAGCGATGTCTTCTCCAGACTGGACGATGACCATGTCGAGACCCAGTGTCTGGTTGCCAGCGGGAATAGGCAGCGGCGTACCTCTGGCTCCCGGCTGGGTGACCGGGGGACGGCCGGTGGGTTGTGGGCACTGCGAACCACCCTCCCCCCCACTGGTCCGCACGTTGATTCCAGCGTGGGCAACGCGCACGCTGCTCATTGCCAGCGCAGCCAGCACTAGCAACACAGGCGCATTGCCTTGCTTGTGCATCGTCTCCCCCCTTTGCGTCCGTTAGTGCCGAATGTGTCGCGGTGTCAAGTAAAACCTGCCGCTCGGTGTTGGGCGCGGCCGAATGCCTCACTGCAATGGATCGGTGTCTTCGTGTGGGAGCAGCGCGGACCCGATCGCGGTGGCGCACTCAGCACAGAACTCGAAGCGCACCAACCCGTCGGGCGTCGTCGTGAAGGTGGTACGGGCAGCGGGGGCGGCATCGGCGAAGCTCGCCTCGGCGGCGGCGGGTGTCGTGTACCCGACCCGGAACGGCACGCCGCGCGCAGCAGGGCCGCGCACACGTCGCAGGCGATTGCGGGCCGACTGAACGCCGACGGTATCTCAACCCGGACCGGCAAACTCTGGGCACCCGAGACCGTGCGCGGCATCGTGAAGAGGGGGCCGGCCACCCGGTGAAGGCCCCCTACCCAGGAAACTGGCGGGGAAACAGCACTAGTGGGAAACCGTAGGCGGGGCCGCGACTTTCCTCCGACTGCTTACATAGTGCTTACACCGCTTTGACAGCCAGTGAGATACCTGGCCACCGGATGCCGCGGAAACCCTTGTGCCACAAGGGGAAGAAGAAAAGCTGGCGCGCGGATTCGAACCGCGGACCTGCTGATTACGAATCAGCTGCTCTACCGACTGAGCTACGCCAGCGTGCGTGGGGGCTAGGGAACTGCGGTGTCGCACCGCTAGATGCACGACCATGGCGCTTAGCCAATTTTCGCTGGCGTGTCCAGCCGATCAACTTCAAAGAGCGGCTGGCTCCGGTCTTTGAACTCGACCGAACTGTCGTGCTTGAATGTGCTCGATGCACTCTCGACGGGTTCGCTCACCTCGCTTCTCCCTTGCGGGAATCGGCCTCCTGCTGCTCTGGTGCCCGGGCTGCGTGGCGCGGCACGTCACACTCTCCGAGAAGGGGCTAACG
>JBGQHM010000425.1:0-5720 GCA_041497995.1 Binatia bacterium
ATAGAGCAACCGCTCTGGGAGGACAGGGTCGGTGATGGGAAGCCCACCGGTCATCACGTCGGAGCTCGTTCAGCAAGAGTTGGATGTTGTCGGCTCCTGGAGTGCGTCGCGTGCGAGTCGCGAGACAGTGCGCTTCACACACGAGCAACCCGCGGTGGCGGCGTACATGCTCGCGATGCTCGACGAGCACGCCTTGGCGACGACGAGCTTCGGCTTGCAACTGGCACAAGTAGTCGACCTGGTGTACCGCCGGGCTCTGAATCGCCCGGCAGCCCGGATCAGCGACGGCGATATGGAGATCGCGGCGGACGAGACGTATGCACGCTTCGCCGACCTTACCGGCGTCGAGCCCGAGCTGGCGTTCCGCAAATTCATGTTCGAGCGTGACCTCGCCGCGCCCGAATTGCTCACCGGGCTCATCACCGCACTAATGCAAGTTAGCGAAACCGAGCCGGAGCTGCAGAGCTCGATTGGAGAGCTCTTCGCAGCCCTGGTTGCGGTCGCCAAGGCCTACGAGCGCACACATGGCCTGGCCAATGCAGCGGTTGCCAAGTCGTCGATTGGCGAGGTTATCGAGATGCAGACGGGGCGCCCGATTCCGAAGATCGGCCGCAATGAGCCGTGTCCGTGCGGCAGTGGGCGCAAGTTCAAGAAGTGTTGCGCGCAAATGCACGAGCCGCCGCCCGCGCCCCCGAAGAGCCACGCGGAGCAGCTCTTCGGTGCATACATCCGCACGATGGAGCTGGTGTGGTCGTTTCTTCATGAGGCCAAACGCGACCGTGATGCCCGTTGGCTCCGCAAACGCCACGAGCAGTTTGAGGAGCGCTTCTCGCCGGGCACGCCAGGTGGCGTTCCTGACTCGATGCACGTCAGCTACACGCTCTTCGATCTGCGTGTCCCCCGATGTGGCAAGACGATGGGTGAGCTGTTCCTTGAACGTGAAGGACGCAATCTACCCGACGGCGAACAGAAGCGGGTGCGCGATCTCTGCGACAGCTACTGCGCCTTCTACGAGCTCGTCGAGCGGCTGCCCGCCGCCGGAAGGAAGAGACTGCGGGAGCTGGTCTCGGGCACCGAATGGCTCGTCAGTGAGGTCGATGACCCCGCTGCAGAGGAGGGCGAACCCGGCGAGATCTGGCTCTGTCGTTTCGCCGGCTCGCGGGAGAATGCAGTGGCGTTCATGGCCCCGCTGATCTACCCGCCTGACAGCCGCGACGAGCAGGAGCGGCTGATCCACGCCTGCATCGCCGCGGACACCAGCCGGGGTGTGCCGGTCGAGGAGGCCATACGAGCAGCGATGAAGCGAGAGATGGAACTGCTCGCTCAATACGTCATCGCGACGGCGCCGGAGATCGACGACGACGCGGAGGAGGAGTGGGTCGACGTTGAATGACGGCTCTCGACTCTGGACTGTCGACTCTCGACTACGACAAGAAATTCCACTTCGCCATCGTCCACATGTCGGCGGGATTCTCGGCGAGCTTGCGGACGACTGACGGCTCGAAGCCGGAGTGCATGAGGCAGTTCTGACACTTCGGATCCTTGCGCTGCTCCCAGTAGCTCCAGTCGACGCCGGCCCAGAACTCCTTCCACGTCCTGTAGTAGCCGCCCTCGATCAGGTAGCAGGGGCCCTTCCAGCCTTTTGGCGTGCGCGTTGGGTTGCCCCACGGCGTGCACGGGTAGTCGCGCTCGCCGGCAGCGAATTGTAGGAAGAGCGGCGTGGAATAGATCCGATACTTCTTCGAGAGCTCGAGGACCTGTTTGAACTTCTGGTGGATCTCGTTCTTGAACAGGAAGTGGTTCTCTTTGATCTTCTCGTAGTGGTAGCCGGGTGAGAGCAGAATGCCGTCGATGCCGATGTTCGTCAGGAAGGCGCACATCGCTTCGATCTCTTCCATGCTGGTTTCGCGGTAGATCGTCGTGTTGGTGCACATGGCGTAGCCCAGGCGCTTGCCTTCCTTGATCATCTCGACGGCCTTGTCGAAGACGCCGGCGCGGTCGACGACGAAGTCGTGCGTCTGCTGCATGCCGTCGAGGTGGACGTTGATCGATAGCCGCTTGTGTGGCCGTCCTCGCTTGAAGAAGCGATCGAGCAGGATGCCGTTGGTGCACAGGTAGATGTGCCGCTTGCGCGCGATGATCTCTTCGACGAGCTCCGGCAGCTCCGGATAGATCGTCGGCTCGCCGCCGCAGATCGACACCACCGGCGTCCCGGCTTCGTCGACGGCCTGCAGACAGTCCTGCAGCGACAGCCGGTCTTTCAGGTCGCCGTTGTAGCGCTCCGGCGAGCAGCCGAGGCAGGCCAGGTTGCAGGTGTGCAGCGGCTCGAGCATGAGCACGTACGGATACCGCTCGTTGCCGCGTCGCCAGTTGTGCAGCTGCCACTTCATCATGTCGGTGGTGATGTGTAGGGGGAAGCGCATTGGGGGCTCCGTAGTCTACAGTCGAGAGTCAAGAGTCGAGAGTGGGAAAATACGCGGCGAAGAAGCGCTCTAGGCTGGTCTGGGCCGCGCGCATCATGCGTTGCATCGCCAGCAGGTCCGTTACGGCACTGGGGTGTGTGGCGAGGTAGCCGGCGAGTGCCAGCGGCTTCACCGCTCCGGTGCGCGCATCGACGAACCGCCCGGCGTGGCGCAGCTCGGCGTCCGCGGTGTCGAGGATGGCGCGCACCGAGATGAACGGGATGCCCCGCTCGATCGCCTCGGCTGCGAGCGATGCACCCTCCATCTCGACGGCCACCGCGCCGTGTTGCAGCGCCGCGGCACGCTTGTCCTCGGCGGTCGCCAACGCATGCGGGCTACACAGGACTGGCCCACTCGTAGCGTGCAGTGCAACGCGCTCTGCGACCTGCAGCGCACGCAGGGAATGTTGCCGGTCCGTTTCCAGACGCCCCTGCGCATGGCCGCCTACAATTGCGGTGGCCACCGTGATATCGCCGGGCGCCAACTCGGTTGCCAGCGCACCCGCGCAGCCCGTCGACAGAAACAATTCGAGCCCGTCGTGATCGCGGATGGCGCGCGCGGCGGCCTCTGCTTGCATGATGCCCATGCCCGTTTTCACCAGCACGACTCCACCGCGCGGCGTGGAGCCGTGCCACACGGTGAAGTCACCAACCCGCCGACGCGACACCTGCCGCATCTGCTGCAAGACGGGGCGGCACTCCCATTGGAGAGCTGCAAAGACGGCGATGCGTTCCACGGTGCGCGCATCCTACTGACCCGCCAAACGGTCGGCAACGAGCTGCGCCGCCCGCTGCCCGCTGACGACCGCGCTCTCGATGGTCGGCGGCAACCCGGTCTGCACCCAGTCCCCCGCCAGGAAAAAGTTGTCAACGGATGTCCGTGGTGGTGGCCGCAGTCGTTCCGCCGCCGGCGTTGGCGAGATCGTCGCGTACTTTTCCTTCACGACGACGCTGCGCAAGAGTCGCGCCTCGCGCGCCGCCGGCACCAGCGATCTCAGATCGCTCACCACGGTGTCCGTGACGCGGCTCGTGTCCCACTCCACGACGTCGCGGCCTGCACTGATCACCGCGCTCAGGCACTGCTGTCCGTCGCCGTTGCCATTCGCCGTGAGCTTGCTGCGATTGAAGATCCACTGTGTGGTCGTTCCCAACAGGCCGACGAACTCGCTGCTGAGCACGGGACGGTCGAACCACAGGTGCGTGGAGACGATTGGCGAAGCGTCGAACTCGTCGAGCGCACGCAGCGATGACGTGGCACGCAGCGCTTCCGGCAGCAACCCCGCCAGGGCTCGCGGCGGCACCGTACTGATGCACGCATCCGCATCGACGCGGGTGCCATCGCGCAACTGTACTGCGTCAATCCGGTCGCCGGTCACCGACAGCTCGGCGATCGTCGACTTCACCGTAACGCTGCCGCCACGCGCTTCGATGAAGGCGCGTGCATCATCGGTGTAGAGGTCGCTCAGCCCCACCTTCGGTAGGACGAACTGCGAGTCGGCGCGCGAGCGGAAGAAGGCGCGGGCCAGCACTTCGACAAACGGCGCGGCGGCGGCGCGCAGCGGCGATTCGTTCAGGGTGGCGATAGCGACCGGATACCAGAAGCTGCTGCGCGCGTTGGCCGACTGCCCGAGGGCGACCAGCGCCTCCTGCACGGTCCACAGTGCCAGCCGCGGGTCGCGCCGCCGCCGCATCGCCATGAGGCGCATGCCGGCGAGCAACGCGCACACGCGTTCGCTGCGGCTCAGCAGGCGGTAGCCCAAGATGCCGCCGAGGAGGTGTAGTGGGCTCGGTAGCGGCGAACCGGTAATGGCGCCCGTGCCGCGCTGCGGATGGATCAGCTCGACGTGCAGGTGCGGTTGCCGCATCAGCTTACGCGTCGCGCCGATCTGTTCGAGGAACGCGAGCGTGTGTGTGTAGCAGCCCATCATTGCGTGCTGGCCGTTGTCGACGACCTCGCCGCTGGCGTCGTCAGTGAACGAGTAGGCGCGGCCGCCGAGACGTGGACGCGATTCGAGTACGTTGACGCGGAACCCGCGTGTGCTCAGATCCACGCCGGCTGCCAAGCCGGCGAAGCCGCCGCCGATGACATTGACGCGCCTCATGACGTCAGCACAGCGAGCTGCGAGCGCCCCCAGGCCGCTAGCGCCAGTGTGAGCTTCTGGTAACGCGGTAGCGTTACCTTCGGACCGAACACGTCGAAGTGGCGCGCCTCGATGCGGTCGAGCAGACGTTCGTAAATGAGCCGCATCGCTTCGGCCGCCGCGAGCGAGCTACGATCTTCGGGCGCCAACGCGCCGCGCCCCCGGAGGTAGTAGGCGCGCGCGCGACCGCACTCGAATGCCATGAGCGCGCCGAGCCGCGGCGAGTAGTGGCTGCTCAGAAGCTCTGCTTCCGTGCAATCGAAGCGACGCAGGTCTTCCAGGGGCAAGTAGATGCGGCCGCGACGCCCATCCTCCATCACGTCGCGCAGAATGTTGGTGAGCTGGAAGGCAATGCCGAGATCGACGGCGTAGTCGCGTGCGCTGTCGTGCTGATGCCCGAAGATCTCGATACACAGCAGGCCGACGGTGGACGCAACCAGGTAGCAATACTCGTAGAGCCCATCGAACGTCGGATAGCGGCGCTGCGTGAGGTCCATCTCGACGCCGCGGATCAAGTCCAGGAAGTGCTGCTGCGCCAGCGGGAAACGCTGCACGGCATCGGCAAGCGCGCGGCTGATCGGATGCGTCGGCGTGCCGTCGTAGACGCGGCCCAGCTCGTCACGCCAGCGTGCAAGCAAGCCCGCCGGGTCGCTGCGGCCGGCGTCGTCGGCGATGTCATCGACGAAGCGGCAGAAGGCGTAGACCGCAAAGAGGGCGTCGCGCCGTTCGGGCGAGAGCAGACGGAACGCGTAGTAAAAGTTGCTCGAGCTGCGCCGCGTGATGTTCTGGCAGTAGGCATACGCCGCACGCGTTGGGGGCAACGTCGCGTGCCCTGCGATGCGCTGCGAAACGTGCTTCGAGGGCCTCAGCACGAGCGGTTGCTGATCCATTTGAGACTCAGAACGTTCCGAATGACTTCTCGTCCGCTCACCCTGAGGCTCTCGAAGGGTGCGTCCCACCAACGCTCGGAGCACTAAGCCCGCTTGCGTCCCCTTCGACACCGTCGGGCGCCGCGTGAAGACATCGTAGTCCACCGCCTCGATCGCTCGCAGAACCGCCAACCCACCCCACGCAAACAGCGATACCTCATGCGCTAGCCGCCGGTTCACCAGCGTCGC
>JBGQHM010000426.1:0-5717 GCA_041497995.1 Binatia bacterium
CGCGCGCGCCTGCCACGCCGACGGAGCCACGGTGCTGCTCGGCACCTGCGACGAGGACTTCAACCCGCCCTATCAACCCTTCGTCGAAGCACTGCGGCACTACGTGGCACACGCGCCGGAGGCGGTGCTGCAGGTGCACGGGCGCGAGCACAAGGGCGAGCTGACGCGCTTGATCCCGGAGCTCGGCAAGCGCATCCCGGATCTGCCGCCACCGCAAGTCGCCGAAGCGGAGACCGAGCGCTACCTGTTCTTCGAAGCTGTGACCGGATTGCTCTCTGCCGCGTCGCAAGACGCGCCGATCGTCCTCGTCCTCGACGATCTGCAGTGGGCCGGGACGCCGGAGCTCGTGCTGCTCAAGCACGTGCTGCGCTCGCCCATGCCTCTGCGTCTGCTGATCGTCGTCACGTATCGCGACAGCGACCTGACGCGGGCGCATCCGCTGACCGCGGTGCTCGCCGATCTGCGCCGCGAAGCGGGCGTGGAGCGCCTGGCGCTGCACGGTCTCGATGAGCCGGCGGTCGTGGCGCTGATGACCGCCGCCGCGGGGCACGAGCTGGAACAACCGGGGCTGCTGCTGGCGCACGCCATCCACCAGGAGACCGAGGGCAGCCCGTTCTTCATCGGCGAGATTCTACGAAACCTCAGCGAGTCCGGCGCCATCTTCCAGGAAGGTGAGCGCTGGACGTACAAGGGAAACATCTCCGGGCTCGGCATTCCCGAAGGCGTGAAGGACGTGATCGGGCGCCGCCTGAATCGGCTCTCGGACGCGACGAACAAGGTGCTGAGCCTGGCGGCGGTGATCGGGCGTCAGTTCGATCTCGCCCTGCTGACGCGAATTGCCGAGCAATCCGAAGATTCCATTCTCGACGCGCTGGATGAGGCGACACGTGCGGCGCTGGTGGCCGAGGTGCCGGGCAGCGCCGATCAATTCAGTTTTAGCCATGCGCTGATTCGTACGACGCTCTACGAGGAGCTGAGCACGGCGCGCACGCCTGCACCGCAAGGTGGGCGAGGCACTCGAAGAGCTGACGGGATCGGCGCCAGAGACGCGTATCGACGAGCTGGCGCACCATTGGCTGAGCGCGACGCAGGTCGCGGACATGGCCAAGGCGATCCGCTATGCGCGACAAGCGGGCGATCGCGCCCAGGAGAATCTTGCCTTCGAAGAGGCCGCGGCGCACTACGAGCGCGCGCTGTCGGTGCTCGCGCCGCACGACCGAGCTGGCGAAGAGCTGCGCTGCGACCTGCTGCTCGCGCTCGGCGACGTACAGCGGCGGGCGGGGAGCGCGAACTATCGAGACACAGTCGCCAAGGCCGTCGCGGCGGCCCGCGCGCTCGGCGACGGCGAGCGCCTCGCCCGTGCAGCCCTCGCGAGCTCCAGACCGGGCGGGATCAACTCGAACGCAAACGTCGTCGACGAGGAGTTGCACGCCCTCTACGAGGAGGCGAGCGCCGCGCTCGGCGAGTACCGCGGCGCGGCCGGTGACGCACCGCGCGCCCGCGCGCTCATCGCCGCCGGCCACGCGGAAGCTGAGCAGCTCGGCATGGCGCGCGAGATCGTGCGCTTCGAGCGGCTGCGGGAGCGGGTCGCCTGATCGATCCGAGGAGTTGTCGCCCGGTCATCCTGCCAGACCGAGGAAGACCATCATGGCACGGTTCAGCCGTACCATGTCGGCGGCCGTGAGCCTCCCGATGCGACTGCCCAGCTTCGCTTTCGAGATCATCGTGATCTTGTCGACCATCAGCCGCGAGGCTGTCCTGAGCCCGTTCGTCTCGTGCGGTTCGACAGCAAGACGCAGCAGCGGCGCGTTCGTCGGATCGCTCGTGAACGCGCAGATCGTAACGGACTTCGTTGCAGCGAAGCGATCGTCTTGCACGATCACTACCGGACGCGGCTTGCCCGCGTAGTCAGCGCCACCCGCAGCAGTCCAGACCTCGCCGCGCTTCACTCCTCGCCCCCGATCGAGATCGCGTCGATGAAGGCTTGGTCCTTCGCGGCATGTCGGCTCGACGCGACCCGTCGCGACTGCCGTGAAGCTTCTGCGGCGAACTTGGGGGAGCGCGTATCGGGCACCCACACCTGAATGGGGCGGAGCCCCTGCACGCGGAGCCGTTCACGGTGCGCCTGCACCTTCTGGCGTGAGGAAATCGGCTTTCGGGCAAGCAACTGGCGCTTGGAAGCGGACGGCATGCGGTCTCCTTTGCGGTTACATGTAACCTACGATCTCGTCGCTGAAGTTGCAAGCCGGGCGCCGCCAGCCGCTCTCTCACGGCAAAGAGTTGACAGCGAGAAGCGGTGGAAGCATACGAATCGCCACATGGCCCGCACGGAAACAGTGACGGTGGTCTTCACCGATCTGGTCGGCTCCACTGAGCTGGCGAGTCGCTTGGGCCACGACGCCTACGAAGCGCTGCGCCACGAACACTTCACCGCACTGCGCACCGGAATGGCAGGGCACGCCGGCACCGAGATCAAAACCACTGGCGACGGCTTGATGCTGTCCTTCACCAGCGCCGCCGACGCGATCGCTTGTGGCATCGCCATGCAACAGGCAGTCGCACTCCACCGGCTGCGGGCGGAGATTTTGATTGCGGAATGCGGATTTCCCCTCCCCCCAATCCGCAATCCGCAATCCCAAATCCGCAATCAGAAGCGGAGGCGCTCCTCTCAGAACACTGACTCGCGCTCAGCGAGGAGCTCGTGCACCATGCCTTGGACCTGCTGGCGTACCCGTTCCGCCAAGGTGTGCACCATCCGCGGCTGCGGCGTGCGCGCTATCCGACGATTCTCGTAGAACCGGATCGGCGCGCCGAACCGGATGTGCCACTTCGTCGGTAACGGAATCATCCCCAACGGTCCCAGCAACGGGAACAGCGGCGTGACGGGAACGTACGGCACGTTGAGCAGCTCCTTCAGTGGGCCGAGGTTCTTCCACTTACCGATCACCGGGTAGATCTCCTCTGCACCCACCACCGCCGTCGGAATGATGGGCACGCCCAGCTGCAAGCTCAAGCGTACGAACCCGTGGTGGAAGCGTTGCAAGTGGTAGCTCTCCCAGATCCCCTTCGCGACACCTTCCACGCCTTCCGGAAAGATCCCGACAATCTCCCCCGCCTCGAGCAGGCGGCGCGCGTTCTGAAACGACGCCACGGTCGAGCCCATCTTGTTGTAGAACTCACCGACGAACGGCATCGCCGCCACAAAGCGGTCGTACAGAAAGCGGACCAGGCGGTGCTGCGGATGCTCCATATCGATGGCCGTGGCGATCATGGTGGCGTCCAAGGGAATGCCACCCGAATGATTGCTCACGATGAGCGCTGCGCCATGGCCGGGGACGTTCTCGATGCCGTCGCTCTGTACGCGCCAGTAGCGGCGATACAGAAACTCGGCGAGCGGTCTGACGCGGGCGTGGACTTCGGGGTCGTAGCCGAAGGCGTCGCGCGCTGGCTGTTTCTTGGTGCGCCGCGTGGTGCGCACCGCTGCAGGCGCGGCACCCATGGCCACTCACTCCCGCGGCGGGAACTGCACGGTGGCCGTGCCGGTCACCCAGCGGTCGCCCTCTGTGCTCTCGAGGATAAGATCGCACTCGACGAGGTCGCCGTGGTCGGTGCAGTGCTTTTCGGTGACGACTCCATGGACCACGAACGGCCGCCCGGGATGTACGAGGCCGCGAAACGTCGCACTCAGCTTCCTCAGCGTCGCGCCGGGAAAGGACTCCGCGACCAGGCGGGAGAATAGCGCGAGGCTCATGTTGCCCGGCACGATTTGCCCCGGCAATCCTTCCTTGCGCGCCTCCTCGTCACTCATGAAACGCCCGCCGGGCATGCGTGCAGCCACCGCGTAGCCCTTCACCTCATCGCCGCTGAGCGTGAGCGACAAGGTCGCCAGGTCATGCCCGGCGTCGATCTCTTCAAAATGCGTAGACATAGGACTCACCTGAACATCATCTTCTGATCAATGATCGCGACGCGTTCGTCGCGCTGATTCGTCACCAGCGTTCGCAACACCACGAACGCCATGCTGCCGGTGCGCCCCGTCTTCTCGTAGATGTCGTGCACCGAGCTCACCGCGGTCAGCACATCGCCGATGCGCACGGGTGTGCCGAACTCGATGTCCTTGCCCGCGTCAAAGCCGGCGCGCCCGAGGTTCTTCGGCATGTTGTCGGGCATCCAGCGGTGGCCGCGCAGCCGCACTACGAACGTCGGCGGTGCAGTTACGTCGTTCGGTGCCGGCTCGCCGGACGTGCTGGCGTATTCGACGATTGCCTCCCTCGTCACCGGCGCAAACACCGTGCGGTCGAACTCGCTACCGATGATAGAGCGGTCGAAATCGAGTGCCATCAAGTGTCCTTCTTCAAACGATCGCGAAAGTCGAGCGGTCGATAGCCGCCGTGCTGGAGCGCCTCCACGAGGTCTTCGGTGGTGCGGACATCGCTGTCGAACTCGGTCGCGCAGATGCCGATGAAACTGACCAGATGAGAATCGCTGCCACCGAAGGCGTGGTACCCATAGCGTTCGATGAGGTGTTGCACGCGTTCGTTCTCGCCGCGCCGGCTCCCGCCGTTGAGCGCTTCGACCGCGACGACTCCCTCGATGGGGGGCTTGTGCTCGTAGTGCTCGCACAAACCGATCGTCGGACGCCCGGGGTGGCACGGCACTGCTAACCCGCCCATGCGTGCCACTGCCGGAATCAACTCCTGCGCCGACAGCCGCACATCGGTGAAGTCGAAGCGGCGAGTAATGTCGTCGTTGACGCCATAGACGAGCACGTGGCCGTAGTCGGTCTCGACTTCCGCACCGCGCAGAATCAGCAGACCGTACTTGTCTTCCAGGGCACGATAGTCGGCGTGTGCGTCCCACTGCCGGTGCTCGGTCAGCACGATGCCATCGATCGGCAACACGTCGCGTTTGCGGACGAGCCACTTCATATAAGTCTCAACCGGAGCGCGGCTGTCCTCGGAAGCGTCGGAGTGCGTATGCAGGTCTAGGATCATCTTCAGGTTCCCGTCCCGCGGGAACGGGTCAGGATGGGAGTAACTTAGCTCGCGGGCTTGAACTTCGGCAAGGTCACTTCGGGCGTGACATCGTCGAAGGCCACCTCGACCGGCATGCCGATCGTCACATCCTCCGGGGCACAACCGACGATGTTGGTCAGCATGCGCACCCCTTCGTCGAGCTCCACGTACGCTAGGACATACGGCAGCTCTTCGCGAAAGCCGGCGGCTTGGTTCTGATGGGTCACGGTGTATGTGTACACGGTGCCTCGCCCAGAGGAAAGTACCCACTGCGTGTCGCTCGACAGACAGCTAGGACACAGCGCGCGTGGATAGTAACGCAGGTCACCGCACGCGCCGCACTTCTGGACGTAGAGCTCGTGGCGCTGGCAGGCTTCCCAGAATCCTTTCGACTCCTCGTCGATGCGGGGGACTGGCTTCTTGTATTTCTTTTCCTCCGCCATCTCACCCTCTGCCCAGGACCAATGTCGCGCCACTGTGCCGTAGGCCCAGCATGCCGCCGGTACCATGGCACAGTGCCACTTCACAGTCCTTCACCTGTCGCGGCCCGCACTCGCCACGCAGCTGCTTGGTCGCTTCGATGACCAGGAAGATACCGCGCATGCCGGGATGATTCGACGACAGTCCACCGCCGTCGGTATTCACCGGCAGTTCGCCGCCCACGCCGATGCGGCCGTTCTGCACGAATGCACCGCCTTCGCC
>JBGQHM010000427.1:0-5714 GCA_041497995.1 Binatia bacterium
CTTCCGCCGCGTTTCCCAAATCGGTGGTCACAACACCTGCATCACCGAACGTGGGGTCCAGATCGCCGGCGACGTGAAAAGCTTGGGGGGCGTGGGAGACGTGGGCGCGGAGCACGAGCGACCCTCCCCCCTCTTCACCAAATTGCGAGACCTCTACGAGGTACGTCGTTCCTTCGATCAGTCCGTGGCGAGACCGACTTCGGGGTCGGTAACGGCTTCGATCAGCTCGTGCGAGGAAACGGCGGTCACGTTGTTGAACCTGATTGGATCTGTGCCGCAGCCGAGGTCGCACCCGCTGCCCTTCCCGAAATCGGGGACGACCGCGTAATAGAGGTCGTGCGGCGAACTGGCCATGGTCGAGTGGTAGGCGCAGAAATCATGGCATGACAAGTGGCCGGTGCCGTCGTCGATGATGAAGCCCGGCGGGAAATAGATCGCAAAAAGGGTGTCGGCAGTCGGCGCCGGTAGAACCTGCGCCTGAATCTGCAGCGCAATCTCAGCCTGAATGTCGTCATCCGATAGCAAGCGCCTTGTATTGCTCGGGGCGATCGTGATCGTGCCCGCGAAGCTGCCATGCTGAAGGGTCTGGTTCGTTCCCGGGCTGCCATCCAGGCTCGGGATGGTAGTGTTGTACTCGGTGAGCCAGTCGAACAGCGCGCTGCCGGTGATGGCTGTGTAGAATCCGCCGATACCGATTCGCACCTTGGAGTTGACGTGCGATCCCCAGAAGACTGCGTAGACTTGCACCTGCGAAATGATGGGGCCGCCATAGTAGTCGAGGTGCGGAATGGATGCCGACGCAGCGCGCGGTGAATCGACCCGCAGCTGAACACCGCGCCGTACCCCCACGCGGCTTTGCATGGTGAGAGGTTGGCGCTGTGCGGCACCTGCAGGCGCGGCGGCCGGCAACGCCTGCGACACCGAATGCAGCGTTTGCGCCACGCTCTTTCTCGCCAGCACGCTACATGTCGACATCAGAATGATGATGAGAAAGTATGTCTGCCTGACGCGCCAGGCGCGCATCGAGCCCGCAGGTGCCAGCATGTTTCCGCCCCCCGTCCGTACTCTGCGCGCCCAATCGTCCGCGCGATTTTCAAAGCATGAATTGTGTGAACATCCATGTCCCACGTTGCCTTAGATGTAAAGGCTAAATTCGCAAGACCGAGCTGAAGCACAATCTGCGCGGTGGGGGCAATACGTAGATCTACGGAGTTTCCGGAGGCGCCCAGCAATCGGCGCCCCCCCCGGCCAGGGTTCAGTATCTTGCGGAGTCGGACACCTGGCGGTGGTGATCGCCTACCGCTCCTTCGACTCGAAGAGCACCAACTGGTGCGTGCGGCCTTCGTCGCTGACCGGGACCGGGTAGCGGCCGGTGAGCAGGCGGCGCAGAGGCCGTTGCCCTCGCTGTTCCTGAGGACCCTGTACAGGCCGCGGTACAGCCCGCCAGGACATGAGAGGAGAATCAGGTGCCGGCCGTTGCCCTATGACGATCATCGCGCTTTGCGTCGGGCCGCTTTGTATCGCGTGGCGCCCTCCCTGACGAAAAAACCAATGCGGCGAGGCCGTCCGGGCGCTGGCGGCTGCAGGAGCTGACGAATGGTCTCGAAGAGATTGCGGATGCCGGCGTCGTGACCCTCGCGAAGGCACGCACTACTTGGACGCTCGCATGTACCGCAATCGGCGTATTCAGCACACTCGCCAACATGATGGCACCGTGCTCCGTGAAGGCGTACGGCAGCTTCCGGCGTCAGCCCCGCCCGCTCTTTGATGTGGCAGATTGCAACATCAAAAATCGGTGCTCCTCCATGGAGAGCTGGAAGACGAAGTCCGCCGGAAAACGACTCCGATTCCCGCTTCACTGGCTGGTTCAGGCGCGCGGTCGTCACGCCATAGATGCGCGCTAGATCTGCATCCAACACGACCCTGCGACCCCGAATGAGCAAGATCAAACGTTCAATCTGCTCAGCGGGAACCAGCGGGCGCTTCACCACGGTCTCATTCGCGCGAACAACTCTTCTCTGTCAAGCAATGGAACGGACCCTACCGCTCCTTCGCCTCGAAGAGGACGAGTTGATGCGTGCGGCCTTGGTCACTGACTGGCACCGGGTAGTGGCCGGTGAAGCAGGCGGCGCAGAAGCCATTGCCGTCGCCGTTCTTGAGGAAGCTGTACATGCCGCGGACGCTCAGGTAGCCGAGGCTGTCGGCGGTGATGAAGTCGCGGATGCCGTCGTTTGAATTGTTCGACGCAATCAGCTCAGCGCTGGTCGGGGTGTCGACGCCATAGTAACAAGAACCCACGGTCGGCGGCGAGCTGATGCGCATGTGCACTTGGGTGGCGCCGGCATGGCGCAGCATGTGCACGATCTTCTTGCTTGTGGTGCCGCGGACGATGGAGTCGTCGACCACCACGACCCGCTTGCCGCGCAGCACATCCGCCTGCGCGTTGAGCTTCACCTTCACGCCAAAATGGCGGATGGCGTCGCGCGGCTCGATGAAGGTGCGACCGACGTAATGGTTGCGGATCAGCCCCATCTCGAAGGGCAGCTTGGCCTCTTCGGCATAGCCGAGCGCCGCCGGCACGCCGGAGTCGGGAACGGGGATGACGATGTCGGCTTCGACAGGATGCTCGCGCGCCAGCTGCCGGCCGAGCTCCTTGCGCACCTCGTAGACGTTGCGGTCGTAGACGCGGCTGTCGGGGCGCGCGAAGTAGATGTACTCGAAGACGCAGCTCGTCCGCGGTGACGACGGGAACGGGTGGAAACTCTCGACGCCGGATGCCGACACCCGGAGCACCTCGCCGGGCTCGACTTCACGCTCGTACGTCGCACCGATGAGGTCGAGGGCGCAGGTTTCCGACGTCACGATCACGGCATCCTTGTCCTTGATGCGGCCGATCACCAGCGGGCGAAAGCCGTTGGGATCGCGCGCCGCGATCAACTCGCGCGGTGTCAGGAAGACCAACGAGTACGCGCCGCGCACCTGCGCCAGCGCCGCGACGACGCGATCGACCGTGCGCTCGCCCTTCGACGACGCCATCAGATGCACGATGACCTCGGTATCGACGTTCGATTGGAAGATCGATCCGTCTGCTTCCAGTTGTTCGCGTAGCTCGACGGCGTTGATCAGATTGCCGTTGTGCGCCACCGCCAATCCCCCGCGTCCGTACTCGACGACGAACGGCTGCGTGTTCTTCAGCAAGGTTTGGCCGGAAGTGGAGTAGCGGTTGTGGCCGATGGCAGAGGTGCCCTCGAGGCGGCGGATGATATCCTCGTTGAAGATGTCGGCAACCAGCCCCAGCGACCGGTGCGAGATGAGAATGTCGTCTTTGGCCGAGACGATGCCCGCGGATTCCTGGCCGCGGTGTTGCAGGGCGTACAAGCTGAGGTAGACGAGGTTCGCCGCTTCCGGGTGGCCGAAGACCCCGACGATCCCGCACTCCTCGCGAAAGCGATCACCCATCGCCGTTCCTCCCCACCCTTCGGGCCGTGCTACCCCGCCATCCGGCGCGGCAGCGCCGTCGCCCAGGCTTGCTGGACTTCCTCCAAGCCGACGTCAATCAGTGGACTGATCAGTAGGCGCCGCCCGCGCACTTCTCCGAGGACCGCGAACGGCACGTCGGCGGCAGTTGCCAGCTCGCGTACGCGTCCGAGATGGCGCCGACGCAGCGATAGAATGATGCGCGATTGGCTCTCACCGAACAGGAGCGCGTCCGGCCGGATCGCTCCCTCGAGCTCAATCGTCACGCCGAGGCCGGGGCTCGGTCCGGAGATGCAGCACTCCGCCAGTGCCACGGCCAAGCCGCCTTCGCCGACATCGTGCGCCGAACGCACCAGCCCCTCGGCAATGGCGCTCAAGCAGACGCGCTGCACGTGCTTCTCGACGTCGAGGTCGATCCACGGCGGCGCGCCGCGCACCAGGCCGTGCGCCAATGCGAGGTACTCACTCGCTCCGAGCTCCTCGCGGGTGCGGCCGAGCAACACGACGACATCGCCCTCCCCCTTGAACCATTGGGTCGTGTGCTGGTCGACCTGCTCGAGCAGTCCCACCATCGCAATGGTCGGCGTCGGTGGAATCGCGTGCCCTTCGGTCTCGTTGTAGAAGCTGACGTTGCCGCTGACGACGGGCACACCCAAGGCGACGCAGGCGTCGCGGATGCCGCGCACCGCTTCAGCGAACTGCCACATGATCGCCGGCTTCTCCGGGTTGCCGAAGTTCAAGCAGTCGGTGATGCCCAGCGGTTCGGCGCCGGCGCAGACGACGTTGCGCGCACTCTCGACCACCGCGATCATCGCTCCGACGTAGGGGTCCAACGCGCAGTAACGGCTGTTGCAGTCGACGCTGAGCGCGATGCCTTTGCGGGTGCCTTTGATGCGGATCACGGCGGCGTCGGAGCCCGGCTCCACGACGGTGTTGCTGCGCACGAGATAGTCGTACTGCCGGAACACCCACTGCTTCGACGCGATGTTCGGCGAGTCGAGCAACATGAGGAGGGTCTGGTTGTAGTCGCCCGGCAATGGGATGCGATCGAGATGCAGTTCCTGCTGCTCATCGAAATCGGCCGGCGGCGCGGCGGGACGCTCGTAGGCCGGCGCCTCATCGGTCACCAGCGCGATCGGCAGCTGCGCCACCTGCTCGCCGCGGAACATGACGCGCAGCGTGGCATCATCCGTCACTTGCCCGATCACCGACGCATCGAGATCCCACTTGGCGAACACCTTGCGCACCACGTCTTCGGCACCAGCGCGCGCCACGATCAGCATGCGCTCCTGCGACTCCGACAGGAGAATCTCGTACGGAGTCATGTTGATCTCGCGCAACGGCACCTTGTCGAGGTCGATGACAATGCCGGTGCCACCGCGTCCGGCCATCTCGACGGTCGAGCTGGTCAAACCGGCGGCGCCCATGTCCTGGATGGCGACTATGGCATCGAGCTCCATCAGCTCCAAGCAGGCCTCCAGCAGCAACTTCTCAGTGAATGGGTCGCCGACCTGCACCGTCGGGCGTTTCTCATCCGCCTCGCCGCTGAACTCGGCCGACGCGAGGAGGCTGGCGCCGTGGATGCCGTCGCGCCCGGTCTTCGAGCCGACGTACATCACCGGGTTGCCGACACCGGCGGCGCAGGCGCGGAAGATGCGGTCGCTGCGTACGACGCCGAGGGTGAAGGCGTTCACCAGGATGTTCTCGTTGTAGCCGGCGTCGAAGTAGATCTCGCCGCCGACGGTGGGCACACCGATGCTGTTGCCGTAGCCGCCGATACCGGCGACGACGCCGTTGACTAGATAGCGCGTGCGCGGGTGATCGAAGCTGCCGAAGCGCAACGAGTTGAGGTTGGCAATCGGCCGCGCGCCCATGGTGAAGATGTCGCGCAGGATGCCGCCCACGCCCGTCGCGGCGCCCTGGTAGGGTTCCACGAACGACGGGTGATTGTGGCTTTCGATCTTGAAGGCGACGGCGAGGCCGTCGCCGATGTCGATGACGCCCGCGTTTTCACCCGGGCCCTGCAACACGCGTGGGCCCCGGGTCGGCAGGTTCTTTAGCAGGCGTCGGGAGCTCTTGTAGCTGCAGTGCTCCGACCACATGACCGAGAGCACGCCCAGCTCGGTGAAGTTCGGTGCGCGTCCGAGCACGTTACAGATGCGCGCAAACTCGTCCGCCGTCAGCCCGTGCTCAGCCGCTTCGAGCGCAGTGACCGTGGCGGTGTTCGCAGGCATCGC
>JBGQHM010000428.1:0-5632 GCA_041497995.1 Binatia bacterium
CGTCCGTACGCGTTTTCCCCTCGGCGTCGAGCCAGCTTTTCAGCGCTGGCTCGCGGCTCGTGAGGATCCTAACGTCGACCGGGCGACGCTTCTTCCTCGCTTCGTCGAGCACAAGCTCCAGAGCCGTCTGCAGTATGGCGTACCCGTTGGTTCCTTCGAAGTGGGGATCGAGAATCCATACGCGTGACTGTGCACAGACAACCGATTCCAGGAACGGATCCAGCGGACGCGTAACTGCGAGATCTGCGGCGACGCGGGATGAATAGCGGGGCCAAAGGCAGCGTCGGTCATCCGTCGTGCCAATCCAGAACAGCTCCGGGGCAGGGGAACCAAGCGACGGCGTCGCATGGCCCGACGACGAAGAGACCGGGCGAACGGGCGCCCGGGGTAGCATCTATACCGTCTCCTTGGTCTGGTTACCGGCTTCGGCCAACCACGCATCGAGTGTCGGGGAGGCATCCCAGTGTTTCTCTAGCGCGAGGAGTACCGGCGCGACGTACGGCAATCGTACTGTCATCGTGCCACGCGAGCCGAATTCATTCAGGGACGATCCGACCAACCATGCAACGCGGTGGTCGACAACGATGAACCGATCGTGGACCGGCGCCCGTTCTCCGCGTGCGACGCGCACCTCGATCGTCAAGGTTGGGTCGCGGCGAGCAAGGTCGTCGACGACGGCCTTGAGATGCTGCGCCTGCTGTTCGTCCCTTTCACGCTTTCTCCCTAGGTATTCCCTGGACGTGAGAATTCGGACCTTGGCTCCTTCGATCTTCGGCGCGAACGCGAATCGAAGCGCCTCCGTGAAGCCGAAGTATGGATCGACGATGAGTACGTCAGTGTGGGCGTTGGCAACGAGATCCCGGATGAAGTTCGTTGCTCCGTCGACATCGCCATCGAACCATCGTTGGTCTCGTCGAGTCGCCTCGCGACGCTGTTCCGCTTCGAGCGAGTCACGAACGAGTGTCGCCATTGCGCTGTTCAGCGGGCGCTCGCCAATATGCTGTGTCTCCACCGAGGCGACATGAACGGAGTACTGTTCGGCGCCACGAGCCCGCGAACGTGCTGGCACTTCCACGCGACGTTGACTTCCGACCACGCCCCTCTGTATCGCGATCTGGCGAATGAACGTCGCTGGTTGCGATGCGAAGAGCAATCCGTCACGTTCGCTGGAGATCGCACAACTGAACTGATGCGGCTCCTGCGGGAGATCGATCGTCATCGACGGACCTGCAAGGTCAAACTCTCGGAGAAACGCCGGTCCCGTCGGACGATCGTCGCGCATAAAGACCTTGAGACGCGGCAAGGGCCGGCCAGGCCACCGCTGCAGTGCCATGTGCACCTGCGTGGGGGTATCACCGTTCAGTCGCACATGCACTTCTCCAAACACCGGATTCGTCAACAAAAGATGCACCGACCCGGTAAGGAGTGGACGCTCCAGCACGTCGACCGGCAACTCCGCCTTCAGCCAAGATCGCGCCTCTTCGCGCCCGCGCTCAGTCCATTCCCGGAAAGCAAGCGCCGGATCCTGCGATACCAGCTGGTGCCGCCGTGTTCCACCAGGTCGCGACCCCCAAAACCGTGAACCGGACCAAAATTCCTCTTCGCCATCGAACACGACGTTCGGGAAGGTAGGCTCCTCGTCGAACGGCGGTAGCTCAAGGGCAAGTGGTTTCGCCCCGCGGGCGCGCTCGTCCGCCGTCTGCGGTAAGTTTGCGCGCCCTGCCGCACACGCTCGGTACCACTCAAGGGTGTCGACTACGGGGTACACGACACGGCGAACGTTTAGCTCGTGAGTGCCACCTTCGAAGCGCTTACACCAATCGCCTTCTCCGGTCGGTCGCTCAGGGCCTGACTCGAGACCGGCATGCAGCAACTCGGCCACGGCGAAGACGAGGTTGCGTCGCGAACGCCCGTCTTCGATCGTCACGCGGTCGTAGGCGAGTGTGATCTCGCCGCACGTGTAATCCGTAGCCGCTCGGTCTATGACCGATTGAGGAGGAGACGAGCTGCGGTCTCCGATCGTGTCCTCAGCGCCTCCGACAGCCGGAGCAGGTGGCATAGTTGGCATTACGTCAATTACTCCCCACGCAGAACGCCAAAGCGTTAAGTCATCATTTTCCACTTACCTTACCTGGTCACGCTACCACACGATAGCCTACGGGTGGCACACCCTCGA
Organism: Binatia bacterium; assembly: GCA_041497995.1. GTDB lineage: Bacteria > Desulfobacterota > Binatia > HRBIN30 > HRBIN30 > DATKMS01. The sequence goes on from JBGQHM010000428.1 coordinate 2,177, forward strand.
CGCCTTCTGAAAGCGTGACGATACGGTAGATCTGCGTGGTGACGTGCCCGTCCCTGCTGCTGACGGTGAGGATGCGCTGGCCGGCGGGCGAGAGCGTCACATCGTGGAAGGCAGTTCGCGGGGCTCTCTCGCGGGTCGGACCGCTGCAAGCACCCAACAACGCATGGGTTCACTCCAAGACCGAGGCGTATTCTGCGCCTAAAGCGCCATTTTCAGCCTTGAAATGGGCCCAGTAGGACGTGCTGGGTTCACGCAGCGTGAACCCGTCGCCGGTTGCTTGGATGGCTCGATACCAACCGCGCACTCCCAGCTCCGCCTCCACGCGCTCGACAAAGTGAAGTCTCGCTTCCGTACGGAGCTGTCAGCACTCAGCGGTCAGCCGTCAGCTCGGAGCAGTTCAGATGCGCAAGCGCCCCGCCCGCTATCAGCCATCAGCCGCGTGGCTCGCTGCTTGTCAGCGATGCTCGTCCGCCACGAGCACGACCTGGGCGTCAGCGTGCTACGGCGCGACGGTGCGATAAAGGTTCTGGTGCCCGGGCTGACGCCGCAGCCGCGGAGCAGCGGTTCCGCTCCCGTGCGCTTCGGCTCACTCTGGAAGCTCGCTCCGCAAGCTTGACGATCGGGAACGTGGTGTGTAGCGTTCCACGAGAATTTACACACCGCCTCAGAGGAGCGTATGGCGTCTGGAAGCGGCTTGGCTCGTAAGAATTTCATGGTGGACGAGACAATCGTGCGTGCGTTGAAGCATGCACTGAAGGTGTCGACGGAATCGGAAGCCGTGCGCATCGCCGTTCGCGATCGCCTCGCCATCGAGGATGCGCAAGCTGCCTTGGGGCGCATCCGTGGGCGCGGCGGCGTGGACGATGTCTTCCAGCGCAGCGCACCGGACACGCGTGGTGGGAAGAACGGGCGTGCGTCCCGTCGTCTTTGACACATCCGTTTACATCCCGTACCTGCGAGGCGAAGCGTACACGGCGTTGATCGAGCGCGCCGTGCAGGCGGGGCGTGTGCGCCTCAGTGCGGTGGTCCTCGGCGAGCTGTACGCCGGCACCCGTTCACCGCGGGACAAGGCCGACCTCGACGTGGTCGCCCGGGTCTATCAGTCACTCGGATTCCTCGTCACCCCATCAGTGCATGACTGGGTGCGTGCGGGTCAGGGAATTCGGCGCTACCGCGAGCTGTACGGTGCGGTTCAGCCGCGCGAGCATCTGAACGACATTCTGATTCTCCTGTCGGGCGCTGCAGTCGCTGCAGTAGTCGTGACCGAGAACGCGAAACCATTCACCCGTTGGGCCGCGCTCCTGCGGCGCATGGGGTCGAAGGTCACCGTGCGGCAGGTCAGCCGAAAGGACTACCTCGATTGACGCGATGGTTTGACCGGTGGTCTAGCGCTTACTGCTACGCCGCAGCGCGGAGGTGCACGAAGCTGCACACTGTGAGCGACCTCACCGCGCCCCTGATCGCGGCTTTGCACGACTTGCGTGCTGTGCCGTTTTGCGACGCCGCTCCAACGGGATGGGTCTCAACCCTCATCGGCTCTGAGCAGAGACATTCGTTGACACCATCGAGCAGAAGCGGCCGTGCCGTCGCCGCGGCAGGCGGCGGTTGCTTCCTACAACACCTTCACGCGGCAGCGCTTGGCTGCTCCACGCAGCGGGCCGTCTTTGCACGCCAGCGGGAGTTTCTTCCGGAGCGCCAGCTCCAGATAGGCCGCATCATAGATGCTCAGTGCGTGCTGGAATGCGAGCGCAGACAGCCGGGTGAGGGCGAGCGAGGCCATCTCGTGATCGAGCGTCACCGAGAGCTCCCCCAAGGCTCTGAGTGCCATTCCGCGTTCCTCTTCGGTGAGCTTGCCGCGGCGGACAAGCACGAGCAGCGCGTTCGCGGTCTCCAGCGGCCACACGGCCGGAGCGTGAGCTCTGGCTCCCTCGCCCAGGGCTTGGAGAAGAGCTTGCGAGCCGCTCGTGGCCTGCGCGGGATGCACCCAGGCGACGCCGATCGAGGCATCGACGGTGAAATCCTTGGTCACAGCCGGCCTGCTTCGATCGCCGACCGGACTTCCGCGTCCGCCAGCGAGCGCCTACCCTTGGTGCGCGCTCGGATCCGGCCCTGGAGCTGCTGCAGCTCCGCAACCGCCTGCCGTACCGCGCTCAGCTTGCGACCCTCGGGAACCATTCTCGCCACCGGCTTGTCATGGCGAGTAACAACAACCTCCTCGCCGCGCGCCACGCGGTCGAGGAGCTTGCCGAACCGGTTCTTTGCCTCCAATGCCGTCACGGTGATCATGCGGAGAGTCAGAATAGCTAGTGAATAGCTAATCTACAAGCGCGATGGTCCCCGAATCCATCCACGATGGCGGGTCATTCGTCGTGCTCCCGACGGTCACAGGCTTCCTGTTCGCGCTGTACTCCGCTCTGGCCGAGTCGTTTGGGTGATCAGCCACGCGACGGCACCGACCAGTCCGAACCTGGCCGGTGATCAGAACGGCGGATGGACGGTCATGAAGGTGAACACGTCCATCCCGTGGCGCTCGGCTTGGGTTGACTCGCCGTTGATCACCCGAATCATCAGGTCGATTATTTCGTCGCGCAGCGCGTCGCGCGGTTTGCCTTCGACCAGCGCGCCGGCGTTCACGTCCATGTCGTCTGGCATCGCTGCGTACACCCGCGAGTTGCTCGCCACCTTGATCACCGGCAGACCCGGAAATCCGGCCGGTGTGCCGCGCCCGGTGGAAAAGAACATCAGCTGCGCCCCGCTCACCGCCAGGCCGGTCATGGAATCCCCGTCGTATCCCGGACCGTCTTGCAGGATCAGCCCATGCTCCGTGGGCACCTCACCGTAGTCGACCACCTGATTGATGGTGGTGGTGCCTCCCTTGCAGATCGAGCCCATCGCTTTCTCGGCGATGGTGCTCATCCCGCCGTCTATGTTGCCGGGCGAGATGACCAGGCTCGCGAAGTCGCCCATGATGTCCTGCGTGAGCCGCTCCGCCCGGTCGATCATCTGCACGATCTGCCCGGCGACCCGTTCGCTCTTGGCGCGGCGCGCCAGCACATGCGCCGTGCCGATCATCTCGGTGTTCTCGCCAAAGATTACCGTCGCCCCGTACTCCACCAACCAATCCGCCACTGCCCCGATGGCCACGTTCGCCGTCACACCTGACATGGCGTCGGAGCCGCCGCACTCCATGCCAGCGAGCACCTTGTCCCATGGCATCGCCACGCGGGGTTGCATGCGGAGTTGCTCCAACAGGCGGCGCGCCGCGGCCGCTCCTTTTCTGGCAGTGGCGAGCGACCCGCCGTCTTCCTGCACGTTGAAGATCTCGATGGGTTTGCCCGCGTCGCCGATCACGGCGGCCAACGTCTTGGTGTTGGACACCTCGCACCCCAGTCCGATGAGCACGACGGCCCCGACGTTGGGATGATGAACCATCCCGGAGAGGACGCGCAGCAGCAC
>JBGQHM010000429.1:0-5631 GCA_041497995.1 Binatia bacterium
GAGGTTGCTATGCCGACGTCGACTACTCGTACTGTGGTCTCGAAAAGATTGGCTTCCTTCACGCCGCTGTTGTTGGCGCTCTTCGTGTTCGCCGTTCAGCCGGTGCGCGCGCCGGCGCAGACCACGGCCTTCACGTTTCAAGGACAGCTGACCGAAGCGGGCACCGGGGCCAATGGCGATTACGACGTGCAGTGTGCGCTCTTCGACATTGCCGCGGGCGGGACGCAGATCGGCACGACGCAAACGGTGCCAGCCGTCGTGGTGGCCAGCGGCCTGTTCACCGTGCAGCTCGATTTCGGCGTCAACGCCTTTCCCGGTGCCGATCGGTTCCTGCAGATCGGCGTGCGGCCGGTCGGCGGCGGCAGCTACGGGTTCCAGAACCTCAGCGCCTGGTTCAAGGAGACGGACAACAACTACTTCCGCCACAAGAACGGCTACAACTATGGCAGCGCCGTCATCGTTCCCGGCCACGAGGCCGACCGCGTGTACGACACGGCGCCGCTGAAACTCCCATCGAGTCTCACGATGTGGTGGGCGCATCCCTGACCCCGGGCCGCTGCGGAAGCAGCAGACCACGGTGCGCGGCACAATGAGCAAGAGCATGACCCACACATGTGCTTCCATCGTTGTCGTAACTCTTGTGTTGACCGCGCTGACGCTCGGAACAACGCCTCGCCTCGCTTCCGCGGCAAATCAGGTGGTCAACAACTGCAGCAATGACACCGAGCTGCGCGCCGATTTGACGACCATGCAAAGTAGCGGTGGCGGCACGCTGACGTTCAACTGCGGCACGGCGACCATCTCCATGGTATCGCAGCTCCCGGACATCAAGACCACGACGACGATCGACGGCGCCGGTAAGGTCACCCTGAGTGGACTGAGCGCGACGCGAATATTCGCGCTCACCGACTCGGGTTTCCTGACGCTAAAGAAGATCACCCTCGAAAGGGGCTACGGCGGCAACAGCGACGGCGGTGCGATTTTCGCCAGCGCCGGCCGCCTGACCCTCGACACGACGACGATTCAGAATTCCTATACCCCGCAGAAGGGCGGCGCGATCTATGCGTTTGGTGTGCTCAGCATTGTCAACAGTACGTTCGCTAACAACATCGCGGGCAGCGGCGGCGCGATCTATGCCGATGGTGGCACCGCCCCGGTCACCATCACCGGCAGCACGTTTGACAGCAACAGCGTGACCAGCACGAGCTTTGGCGGCGCGATCTACACCAAGCTCCCGTCGAGTATTACCAACTGTGAGTTCGCGGCAAATTCGGCGGGGAGCGGCGGCGCCATCTATGCGCGGCGCACAGTACCGAGCACTACGACCAGTATCATGGCCTGCACCTTCCACAACAACCGCACAACGGGGAGTTACCCCAACGCCAATGGCGCAGCGCTGCTCGTGGACAATGTCCCCGTGACCGTTGACAGCAGTCTTTTTCGAGACAACAGCGGGCAGTCCGGCGCTGCCATCGGGGTCTTACCAAGTGGTCAAGTGCTGGTCTCGGACAGTACGCTGCGTGACAGCCTGGCAACCAACGGCGGGGGCATCTACAACCGCGGCGCGGTGAATTTGAACAATGTCACCATATCAGGCAACGACGCAGCTCACGGCGGCGGCATCGACAACTTTGGGGCATTGGTGCTGACCAATGTCACGCTCTCGGGAAATGACGGCACCTATGGCGGCGGTCTCAAGAACGAAGACGGCATCGCGTCGTTGACGAACGTCACCTTCTCGGGCAACTCGGCTGCGACCCAATTTGGCAGCCTTTGGAATAGTGGCGATAACACACACCTCTACTTGAAGAACGTCATCGTCGCCAACAGTCCCACGGGTGGCAACTGCAGGTTCTTCAAGGCTCCTGACAGTGTGCTGTTCAATCTCTCGTCGGACGATACCTGCGGCTTCGGCTCGGGACGCGACAACGTCAACGTCAAGCTCGGTCCACTTGCCAACAACGGCGGACCGACTCAAACGCATCTCCCGCAGGCGGACAGTCCTGCGATCAACAACGGCACGAGCAGCGGCGCACCCCCAACCGACCAGCGCGGGGTGACGCGTCCACAAGGGGCGACATTCGACGTCGGCTCGGTCGAAGTCGCGCCCACACCAACTGCAACCCGAACGCGCACGGCGACCGCGACGCGGACGCCAACACGGACTGCCACTGCCACACCGAGCCCAACGCTGACGATGACACCGATCCACACCGCCACCAGCACCGCTACGTCGACGCCGACGCTCACGCTGACGCCGACGGCCACGACCTCGCACACACCGACTCAGACTCCGACGCTGACGGGGACCAACACGCCGACTCGCACTGCGACTCCAACTCACAGCCCGACATCAACGCGCACCCCGACTATGACCGCAACCCCGACGAGCACGGCCAGCGCCACGGGGACGCCACCCGCGAGTCCCACGCCCACGGCAACGGCCACGCCACTCGATAGCCCGACGCCCACTCAAAGCATGACGGCAACGACGACACTGCCTCCCACGCCGACCGTCACAGCGAGCGCCAGCGCGACAGAGACAACGGCAATGCCCTCCGACACGGCGACGCCGGCGGCGACTGCTACACCCACTCAGTCCGCGAGCCCCACCGCTTCCGAGACCGCACTACCGGCGACACCGTCGCCGACGACCACGGCGACCGCGACCGCTACCGCGGCACCATCACTTACCCCGACCGCCACAGACACACCGACAGCAACAACTGCAACGTGCGGCGGTGACTGCGGCCACGACGGGGAGGTTACGATCAACGAGCTATTGCTGATGGTGAACGTTGCCTTGGAGCAGGCGCAAGTATCCGAATGCAGCGCCGGCGACCACGATCAGAACGGCGCGATCACCATCGATGAAATCCTCGTGGCCGTGGACCACGCACTCACCGGCTGCGGGTGAACAGGCCGGTACGCGGGCAGGGACGCCCGCGCCACCAAAGCCTGCCCCCCGGGTGAGACCGATCATGGTGTTGATACGCCGGCGGAGCGTGCGAAACACACGGAGTCACCACCGGCACCCCGTGTGGTGTTCGTGTCGTGTTCGGTGTCCGCCGACGAGCCGGCATGCTAGGGTCCGGCACCCCAAGAAGAGTTTCTCGAATGGAGGTTTTAGATGCCGACGTCGACGACTCGCACTCTGGCTCTCAAAAGATTCGCTTCCTTCACGCCGGTGTTGTTCGCGCTCATGGTGTTCGCAGTCGCGCCAGTACGCGCGCCAGCGCAGACGACGGCGTTCACGTATCAAGGACAGCTCACCGAAGCGGGCACCGGCGCCAATGGCAACTACGACATGCAGTTTACGCTCTTCGACATTGCCGCGGGCGGGGTGCAGATTGGCCCGGCGCAAGCGGTGCCGACCGTGCCGGTGAGCAACGGTCTCTTCACCGTGCAGCTCGATTTTGGCGTCAACGCCTTTCCGGGGGCGAATCGCTTTGTAGAGATCGGCGTGCGGCCGACCGGCGGCAGTGGCTTCCAGACCCTGGCGCCGCGGCAGCAGATCAGCTCGACGCCGTACGCGATTCGCACGCTCAGCGCCGCGACCGCCGACGCGCTGTCGAGCACGTGCACGGGCTGCGTGCAGGACACGCAGATCCAGTCGGTCGCGGGAAGCAAGGTAAGCGGCACGATCCCGGTGGCGAGCGTGCCGGCCGGCAGCGGGAATTACATCCAGAACAGGACGACTGAGCAGCCAAGCGCGAGCTTCAACATCGCAGGCAATGGACGAATTGCTGGGAACCTGACGGTCGACGGCACGCTCAATGGAAACGGGGGTAACTTCATTCAAAATCGCACTACGCCGCAGGCGGGCGCAAACTTCAACGTCGGCGGCAACGGTACCGTGGCCGGAAACCTCTCCGCCGGTTCCCTGGGCGTCGGAACGACGAGCCCGGCGGCGAAAGCGCACGTTGCCGGGTCTATGCGTTGGGGCGGAACGGGTGCAGCACCGCCGTATGTTTACTCCGATGAAGATGGAAGCGGCCTCTTTCTGGAACAGGTCGGCAGCACAACAGCCAACAGCAGAATGCGCCTGCAATGTTCTGTGACCGGAGGGCAGTCGGCATACTCTCAATTCTTCATGGATCCAGCCAATGGTTTTTCATTTGTTTCCACTGGAGCGGCAAACGGCAACGTCGGCATCGGGGCGGCGGCGCCAAAGCAAAAGCTCCACGTTGCTGGTCAAGGCGTCTTTACGGCTAACACCGCCACCCTTGATCCGGGCGACAGCGCCGGCCCGGCGATCCGCATCGGATACGACTCCAGCGGCGATTTTGGCTATATCAATGCCAACGTGACAGGGCTGTTAAGTAAGAACCTGATCTTGCAAGGGAACAACCAACAAGGCAACGTCGGCGTCGGCACGACCACGCCGCAAGCCAAGCTGGATGTCCGCGGCGACATCCGGCTGGGTACAAGCGGTGAATTGCGCGCCCCGGGCGGCGCAGAGAATCTGCGTATCGTTCGTGGTGTGGTCAACGCGGCTGGAAGCATCCTCGCAGGCTCCGGGTTTCAAGCCGTGCGTGAGGCGGCCGGCGTTTACAAGATCACGTTCACTCCCGGGTTCTCGGCCGTGCCCGCCGTGACGGCCACGGCCGACCGCACCACCGTGTCCGGCGTCTCCTATACGGTCACTACCAGCCCAGTGACTGCCGGGTTCACGGTTTTGGTCGTGCGGAACCCCGAGGGTGAATTCGAGTCGGATCGAGACTTCAGTTTTATCGCGATCGGGCCGCGATGAACCGCCGTCGGGCGCGAGACTACCATCGATGAGATCCTCATTGCCGTGAGCCACGCGCTCACCGGCTGCGGGTGAGCTGCACGACACGCGGGCAGGGACGCCCGCGCCACCAAAGCCTCCATCCAAGGCGATGAAATCATGGTGGCGTGGGCCTCCGTGCCCGCGAGTCCGCGGGTTTTGAACCAACCCTCGTCATGCCCTGACTGAGTCACCTCCCTGCGCGTCGGTGTCGAGTTCGTTGTGTACCGACGAGCCGCCGTGCTAGGTTCCGCCGCCCGATCGCGAGGTTCCCAAAGGGAGGTTTCTATGCCGACATCGACGACTCGTACTGTGGTTTTCAGCTCTCCCTTCAAGCCGCTGTTCTTCGCGCTCTGCGTGCTCGCGCTTGAGCCAGCGCGGACGCCGGCGCAAGAGCCCGCCTTTACCTATCAAGGCCAGCTCACCGATGCCGGCACGCCGGCCAACGGCACCTACGACTTCCAGTTTGCGCTCTTCGACAACGACGGTGGCGGGACGCAGGTCGGCGAGACGCAGGCGCTGCCTGGCGTAGTGGTGAGCAACGGCCTGTTCACTGTGGACCTCAACTTTGGCGTCAGCCCCTTCACCGGCGATAGTCGGTTCCTCGAGATCGGCGTCCGGCCCGCCGGCGGCGGCAGCTTCACCACATTGACGCCGCGGCAGTTCATCAGCGCGACGCCCTACGCCATCCGCACCCTCAGCGCCGCGACCGCCGACGCGCTGTCGAGCACGTGCACCGGTTGCGTGCAGGACACCCAAATCCAGTCGGTTGCAGGTAGCAAGGTGACCGGGACGATTCCGGTCGCGAGCGTGCCGGCGGGTAGTGGCAACTACACGCAGAACGGAACCACCCAGCAGCC
>JBGQHM010000430.1:0-5630 GCA_041497995.1 Binatia bacterium
GCCGCTTGTTGTGTCTCGGCGCCGCTCCCCGCAATCGAAGATGCCTCGCGCGCCAGCTTTTCGAAATCGCCCTTCATGGCGACGCCGATGTTGTGGAACTTGTTGTCCGTGAAGTAGGGGAACGAGGCGTTGAACTCGTGGCACGTGATGCAACGGGCTTTGCCCTGAAACAGGACGAAGCCCCGCTGTGCGCTTGCGCTGATCGCTTGCTTGTCTCCTCCCATGAAGCGGTCGAACGGTGAGGTGAACGGTGCCAGCGTACGCTCGAAGCTGGCGATCGCTTCAACGATGCGGTCGATCGTCACCTCGCGCGACCCGAATGCTGCGGCAAGGCCATCGCCATACTCCGGGAGGGCCGCGACGCCCTTGACGACCGCGGCGTGCGAGAGCTGCCCCATTTCGACGGGATTGACCAGCGGTTGTTTTGCCTGTTCCTCCAACGTCGGTGCCCGGCCGTCCCAGAACTGCACTTCATTGAAGCCGGAGTAGAGCACCGTCGGTGAGTTGCGCGCACCGGATTGGTTCTTGATCCCCACGGCCACAGGTCGACCGTCGGCAAAGCCCTTGAGCGGATCGTGACACGTGGCACATGACACGGTGCCGTCTGCGGACAGGCGTTTGTCGAAGTAGAGCTTGCGCCCCAACTCGACCTTCGCTGGAGTCAGCGGGTTCTGTTTCGGGATGTCGGGCTCCAATACTCCCGTCGGCAGGTGCAGCACTACTGCGCCCAACATCGACACCATCAACGATTTGGCCTTCTGCATCACGATCCCCCGTCAGATTGCGCCATCGTTTGCAAACCCGATCATTGCGGCGTCGGCCATGCTGTCGTGGCACACCGCGCAGGCCTGACTACCGTGACCGCCGAAGTCGGAGACTAGCACATACGAGAGAGGCGGGTGGTTCCAGGCAATGAGGTTGAGGCCGTCGATCGTGAAGAGATGAAACTCGACCGCGCGCACATGGACGCGCTGCCCTCCCTCCGGCCACGGGCGGGGCGGCAGCAGGAACAACGAGACCTGATGAGCGTCGCGACGGTACTGCACGTAACCGACGCGTTCGCCGGCCAGGTCGACGGTGGTAGCACCTTCGAGCGTCAAGTTCCTCGGCGTCCGAACCGGTTCGTTGATTGGGAAGGGTAGCGCGTGGCTCAGCCAGCCGTTCACCGCTGCCGCGTCGGCCGACCGGAACGCCAACGGCAACGCTTGCTGGCGCGCGCCGCGATGAACTGCCGCAGCCGCTAGCACGCTTGCGGGCGTGGCCGGTACTTCCGCCGGCCTCAGCGTCCAGACTGCGCCGAACACCAACAGCGCCGACGCTGCCAACGCCAAGCCTGCGAGCCAGAAGCGCGGGCCGGGCACCGTGCGCAGCGTGCGCCTTATCCGGTCGTCAAGGCCGGGCGGGAGCGCGGCGCGCGGGTAGAGTTGGCCGATGGTTTCCGAAAAGGTCCGCTGCCGCGTCAATGCCGGGCGGCACGCTGCGCACGTCTGCACGTGGCGCTCGACTTCCACCGCGCTCTCGACGCTCAGCTCATTGTCGCCATACGCCGGCAGAAGCTGCCGGATCGTCGCACATTCCATGTTAGCCATCCGAGTCAGTCCCTGCTGGTAACAGCCCGCGTTCGCGCGCTTGCTGGAGGAGCGCCGCGCGCAGGGCGGCGCGACCGCGCGCTAGGCGCGACATCACCGTCCCCAGCGGACAGCCGGCGATCTCGGCGATCTCGCGATACCCGAAGCCCTCGACGTCCTTGAGATACACGGGCAGCCGGTGGTGCTCGGGCAACGCCAGGAGCGCGGCCTTGATCTCCGCGGACCAACGCCGATCCATGAGCACCGTTTCGAGGTCCGCTCCTTCATCCTGGATCTCCGCCACCTCGTCAGTTGGACACACCTCGAGGAGCGTCCCTCGCTGGATGCGGCGGTGCTGTGAGACCCACTGGTTACGCAAGATGGTGAACAACCATGCGCGGATGTTCGTCCCCGGTTGGTACGTATCGAGATGCTCCAAGGCGCGCACACAAGTGGTTTGCACGAGATCCTCAGCGTCGGCAGCGCCGGCCAGAGCGACAGCAAAATTGTAGAGCGCCGGGAGATGAGGCAGCGCTTCCACTTCGAATTGGGCGCTGCTGTGTGTGCGCATGGCCAACGGTCACTGCCGTCCTTTCCTTCACTATAGGAGTAACGCGGAGCAGGGCAATTTATTCCATCGAAGGACGGAGTCGGCCGCAATTGCCCAGCACCTGCCGATTGAGTAGTAAGGTCGCTCGTAATCCACGAGGCGCCTGCTTGGGAGGTACGGCGGCGTGAGTGATCAAAGGGCAGACGGAGGGGACCGATCCGGCGGATCGGACAGGACGAAGCGCGTCCGCCCGAGTGGCGGCTATCGCAAGCTGCGCTCGTTTCAGGTGACGACGATTATCTACGACGCGACGGTCTCGTTCAGTGCGCGCTTCGTCGACAAGCGCTCACGCACCGTGGATCAGATGGTGCAAGCGGCGCGCAGCGGACGGCAGAACATCGCCGAGGGCAGCCGGGCGTCTGCGACTTCCTCGCAAACCGAGCTGCGCCTGGTCAACGTCGCGCGCGCCAGCCTCGACGAGCTGCTGCTCGACTATGAGGACTTCCTGCGACAGCGCGATCTGCGGCAATGGGGAAAGGATGACCGGCAGGCGCAGGCCGTGCGGGCGGTGGGGAAGCTGCATCGGACCGATCAGTCGGATCAGTCCGATGCCGCGGCTTACGCCGCGTGGCTGAACCACACCGACCCCGCCGTCGTCGCCAACGCGGTGATCTGCCTGATCCACCAGGCCAACTACCTGCTCGATCAGCAGATCGGCGCCCTTGAGCGCGACTTCATCCAGGCGGGGGGCTACAGCGAGCAGCTCGCGGTGGCACGCCTCGCGGAGCGGGCCAGGCAGCGGCCGAGTGATCTGGCCGATGAGGCTGCGCCCGCATGTCCCTCTTGCGGTAAGGCCATGGTACTGCGCACCGCTCACAAGGGCGTGCGCGCCGGGTCGCAGTTCTGGGGATGCGCCGCCTATCCGCAATGCAAGGGAGTGCGGGACATCGACGGACTGCCCCGCCCCGACCGATCGGACGGATCCGACGGATGAAAAGCATGACCTGCCCCACGTGCGGTACCGAGTCATCTCCGACGGCGAAGTTCTGTCCCGAGTGCGGCACATCGCTCGGGGTATTGGGGATCGGGGCTCGGGTGTCGAGTCACGTCTCAGACGCCCAACTGCCTACACCTGCTCCCCAGTCCTACACTCCCAAGCACCTTGCCGAGAAGATCCTCACCTCACGCAGCGCGCTCGAAGGTGAGCGCAAGCAGGTCACGGTGCTCTTCGCCGACGTGCAGGGCTCGATGGAGCTCGCGGAGCAGGTGGATCCCGAGGACTGGCACCGCATCATGGACCGCTTCTTCGCCATTCTCTCCGACGGCGTGCATCGCTTCGAAGGGACCATCAATCAGTACACCGGCGACGGCATCATGGCGCTGTTCGGCGCGCCGATCGCGCACGAGGATCACGCGCGGCGCGCGTGTTACGCGGCGCTGCACCTGAGCGAGCGGCTGCGCCAGTACGCCGACGAGCTGAAGCGGCAGCAGGGGTTGCGCTTCTCGGTGCGCATGGGGCTCAACTCGGGCGAGGTGATCGTCGGCAAGATCGGCGACGATCTACGCATGGATTACACGGCACAGGGGCACACCGTCGGCCTCGCGGCGCGCATGGAGCAGCTCGCCGATCCCGGCACGGCCTACCTCACCGAGCACACCGCGGCGCTGGTCACCGGCTTCTTCCAGCTGCGCGACCTCGGCGCGTTCTCCGTGAAGGGCGTGCGCGACCAACTTCGCGTCTTTGAGCTCCAGAACGTTGGCCCGCTGCGGACGCGGCTCGATGTGTCGCGTGCCCGCGGTTTCTCGCGCTTCGTCGGCCGCGAGGCAGAGATGGCGACGCTCGAGGAGGCGCTGGCGCGGCTGATAGCAGGCCACGGCCACGCGCTCGGCGTCGTTGCAGAGGCCGGGATCGGCAAGAGCCGGCTGTGCTACGAGTTCATTCAACGCTGCCGCGCGCGCGGGATCGCAGTGCACGAAGCGCACTGCGTCGCACATGGAAAGATGATCCCGTTTCTTCCGATCCTGGAGATGCTGCGCGGCTACTTCGGCGTCACCGAGCAAGACGGCAGCGAGGACACACGACGCAAGGTCGCCGGCACCTTGCTGCTGTCGGATCCGAGTCTCACCGAGGACCTGCCATTGCTGCTCGACTTCTTGGGAGTGCCGGATCCGCAGCGCCCCGCGCCGCGCGTCGATCCTGAGGCGCGCCAGCGCCAACTGGTGGCCATTGCCAAGCGAGTGATGCAGGTGCGCGGCCGTCGCGAGCCCGCGGTGCTGCTCATCGAGGATCTCCACTGGATCGACGGCGGGAGTGAAGGCTTCCTCGAACGCTTGAGTGCGGCGTTGCCCGGCACGCGAACGTTGCTGATGGTGAACTTCCGTCCCGAGTACCACGCCGGCTGGGTGGCGCGGCCCGCGGATACGCCGGATGCACTGTATCGGCAGGTGCAGCTGTTGCCGCTGGGACCCGAAGCCACTACGGAGTTGCTGCGCGATCTCTTGGGGAGTGATCCGTCGCTCAACGCGTTGGGTGAGCGTATCCGCGAGCGCACCGGCGGGAATCCATTTTTCATCGAGGAGGTGGTGCGATCGCTCGTCGACCAAGGGGTGCTGGTGCGCAGCCCCGCGACGACCATGCGGCTGACCCAGCCGGTGACCGAGATCCAGATCCCCGCGACGGTGCACGCGGTGCTGGCGGCGCGCATTGACCGGCTGCCGGAGCGCGACAAGCGGCTGCTCCAGACCGCGGCCGTGATCGGCAAAGAGTGTGCGGATCCGGTGCTGCGGCGCGTGCTGGCGGAGACGCAGCAAGTGACGTCGGCGCAGGACGACACGGCAGCCGTGTTGCGCGACCTGGTGGCGGCGGAGTTTCTCTACGAACAAGCGCTCTATCCGGAGACCGTGTACGCGTTTACACACCCGCTGACACAAGAGGTGGCGTATCGCTCGCAGCTGGCGGAGCGGCGGGAGCGTGTGCACGCCGCCGTCGCCGGGGTGATCGCGACGCTGTATGCGGACAGGCTCGACGAGCGTGCGGCGCTGTTGGCGCATCACTGGGAAGGCGCCGGGGAGGCGTTGGAGGCGGCGCGCTGGAACCGGCGCGCGGCGGAGTGGGTGCGCGTCAGCAATCTCCCGGAAGCGAATCGTCATTGGCGCCAGGTGCGCGTGTTGCTGGCGCACGTGCCGGAGTCGGCGGAAACCACCGAGCTGGCGCTTGAAGCCTGCACGCAGCTCCTCGAGTTGGGATGGCGCCTTGGCATCTCGGCAGAGGCGGCGGCGGCGTTGTTCGCCGAGGGCGAGGCGCTCGCCATGCGCAGCGGCAACCCGTGCTCGTTGGCGATGCTCGTCAACGCGTACGGCGTCGTCCGCAGCCACTTCGGCAGCGCCGACGACTTTGTGGAGAGCAGCATGTTGGCGGGCCAGCTGGCAGAGCAGACCGACGACGCGGCGCTCAAGCTGACGACACGCACGCGTCTGGTGATTGCGCTGGGTGCCGCCGGGCAACTGCGTGA
>JBGQHM010000431.1:0-5608 GCA_041497995.1 Binatia bacterium
CGATCTGCGCTCCAGCGCGCGCGAGATCACTAGCGAGATCGCCGCGCAGAAGAGTGGCGGCAGCTTCAACGCGGCGGCACAACAGCGCGCGGTCGAGCGGCTGGGAAAGCTGGCGCTGGCGTTCATCAGCGTGAGCGACCGCGCCAGCAACGCAGGTGGCGGTGAGCGCAGCGCGCTGACCGGTGCCTACGAGGCCATCGCCACGCCGCTTGATGATATCTACGACCGCAACGTCGGCGACCTCGAACGCAAGGCTAAGCAGATCATGGATCAGGACGGCGACCTGGATGCGCTCTACGAAACGCCGGCGTTCAAAGAAGAGCAGGCCGTCGCCTCGCAAGCGCTCTACTTTCTCAACTGGCTGCACTACTACGGCGCGCGGCTCTACGACGGCGCACAACACAAGGAGCTCCTCGAAAAAGCGCAGCGTGGCTTCTCCGAGTTCGCCGTCGGCGACCGGCGCAGCGAGTTGCTGATAGAGAGTTTGCTCGGCCGCGGCCTCACCAATTTGGAGCTCGGCAATACAGAGTATGCGGTCCACGACCTGCAAGCGGTGGCGAATGATCCGCAAGCGTCGCCGGAGCGCAGGTCGAAGGCACGGCTGGCGCTGCTCGATGCGCAGGTGCGCGCCGGCAACATCACCGAAGCACTGCGCCTCTCCGACCAGTTGATGGGCAGTGGCGAGCGCGGGGAAGACAACGTCGTCCGCTACCTGCGCATCCGCGCGCTGCTCGCGGGGGTGAAGAAGTCCTCCGGCGCCGAGGCGGAACGCTACCGGCAGCAAGCACTGTCGCTCATGGATCAACTGCGCAAGGCCGGACCTGGCTGGGAAGAGAAAGTCGCAGCGCTCGCGCAGACGAGCATCGAAAACCCGGAGAAGTGGGCGGACAACGCCAACAATCCGTTTGCGCGCTGGGAAGTTGCCAAGATGCTGGTGCAGAAGGGCGACTACAAGCAAGCCATGCCGCTGCTCGAAGGGTTTGTGACCAGCCCCGACGCCGAAATGCGCAAGCATCGGGGTGAAGCGCAGTACTTCCTCGGGCTCGCCAAGTTCCAAGCCGGACAGTACCAAGAAGCCGCCGACCAGCTCGATGCGGCACTCAAGGAAGAGAACCCTTCATACGGCGCCGACGCATCGTACATGCGCTTCAAGGCGCTGGAATCCGTGATCGCGAAGAATCCGAAGGCTGACGTGACCGCACA
Organism: Binatia bacterium; assembly: GCA_041497995.1. GTDB lineage: Bacteria > Desulfobacterota > Binatia > HRBIN30 > HRBIN30 > DATKMS01. The sequence goes on from JBGQHM010000431.1 coordinate 1,204, forward strand.
GTTCGAGCAGGACATTCGCGACTACGTGTCCCGCTATCCAAGCCACAAGTCCGCCTTCGAAGCGCAATTCCGCCTCGGTGAGCTGCTGCAGGCGCAGCACAAGTTCGCCGACGCTGTGCAAGCGTACGCCAAAGTCGCCGGCGACCCCGGCTTCGAGCTGCGTGCTCAGTTCGCCACGCTGCAGTGCGACTTCGAGCTGCTGCAGGCCGCGGATTCACGCGCGCCGGGCAACCAGCGCGCAGCGCTGCTCAAGAGCATTGGCACCGGCCTGCAGAATTTCGACAAGCAGGCGGCCGAGCTCGAAAAGCGCAAGACGGCCGGCGATCAGGTGCAGCTCGCTCCGATGCGCGCCAAAGTCACGGTGATGCAGGCGGTCTTCACCACTCTGCAACCCGAGCCCAACGATCAGGCGATCCTCGACACGCTCAACGGTTTCGAAAAGAAGTACCCGGACCAGAAAGATCTGCTGCCCCAAGTGGCCCGGCTCCGACTGAGCGCGGATCAACACCTCGGCCGCTTTGCTGATGCCGAGGCGGAAGTCAACGCGCACGGCCCGCTGCTGCTCGCCAGCGTGGGAGCGCCGGCGATCGAGGATCTTGCCGTCGGCTTCGTGCGTGACGGCGCACGGCGCAACGGCAAGGGCGACGCCGCCGCCAACCAGGCAGCGCAGCAAGTGGCGCTGCGGCTGTACGAACAGCTGGTGTCCGACAACGAGGGCTCCGGCAAGGCCAAGTTGACGCTCGCACGCCTCTACGAGAACAGCGGCGACCTCAAGAAGGCGTCGGCGCTCTACACGGAGACCCTGCAAGCCAACGCCACCTCAACCGCTGCCCTCCGCGGACTAGGCCGCATCGCCGAAGCGGAGAAGCGCCTGCCGGAGGCGATCGGTCTGTGGCAGCAACTCGGCAAAGCCGTCAAGGCCGGCGACGCCCCGTGGTACGAGAGCAACTACGAAGTCGCGCGCCTGACGCAGGCGATGGGCAAGAAGAAAGAATCCTGCGACCAGCTCGAGCAGCTCAAGCCAGCCATGCCCGGTCTATCCGACGCCGATCTGCGCAAGAAGCTCGACGAGTTGTACAAACAGGTCTGCGGATAGAGACGTACGCGCCTGCATTGCTACGGTTGCAACACTACCTTCAAGCAACCGTCTTCGCGGCCGCCGAACAACGCGTAGGCCTTCTCGCCCTCCGCCAACGGGAGATGGTGGGAGATGAGCGCGGTCGGGTCCAAACGACCGCTGCGAATGAGCGGTACCAGCGCCGGGATGAAGCGCGGCACATTGACCAGCCCGACGCGGAAGGTCAGGTCCTTCATGAACGCTGTGCCCATCGGAAATGCAAAGTCCTGTTGGATGAGCACGCCGACGACCGACACCGTCCCGCCCGTTCGCACCAGCTCGAACGCCAGGTGCACGGTCTCCTGCGCACCGACGGCCTCGATCACTGCGTGCGCTCCCTGTCCGTCGGTGGCATCGAGCACCCGCTGCCGCACGTCCTCCTTGCTCGCGTCGATCGGGACCGCGCCGTAGCTGCGCGCCTTCTCCAATCGATACCCGATGCGGTCGACCGCGAGGACGGCCGCCGGACCGAACAGTTGTGCCGAGAGCAGCGCGAACAAGCCGACGGGGCCGCAGCCGATGATCACCACCGTCTGCCCCGGCTTGATGTTGGCATTCTCAGCGGCGTAGTAGCCGGTCGGTAGAATGTCGGTCAGGAACAGCACCTGCTCGTCGCTGAGATCCGAGGGAGTCGCCCACAGATTGACGTCGGCGTTGGGCACGGCGATCAACTCGGCTTGTCCGCCGGGCAGATCACTCGAGAAGCCGTACACCTTATTGAGGAAGGTCAGGCATCCCACCGGATAGCCGCGACGGCACGGGTCGCAGTCACCGCAGCCGACGACGCCGGGGACGATGACCCGATCCCCCTTTCGGAAGCGCCGCGCGTCGGCGCCAACGTCTTCAACCACTCCAACGCATTCGTGGCCGATGACGACACCAGGCTCGGACGGCACGGTGCCGTGCACGAGGTGCAGGTCGGAACCGCAGATCGATGCGCGCGTCACCCGGATCAATGCCGAGCGTCGATCGCGCAGGCCGGGATCGGGAACGGTTTCAACACGAATGTCGTGTGGTCCATGAAAGACGATGGCGCGCATAGCGCGGCACCATACAACAGCCGCGCGTCGGGCACCACGCCCGCGGGGCGCGTGGTGCCTACGGTGTGAAGTTGAGGTTGAAGATCAGGGTGCCGCCGTTGCTCGTGTAGGCGGTGACCATGAAGGAATACGTTGTCCCACTGGTGACTGCGAACGTCACCTGCGACTGCGAGACCAGGGGCGCGTCATCGTTGCACGCTGCCTCGCTCAGACTCCCACAGGAACCCGTGAAGACAGACAGGATCGTGTCGTAGTTGCTGCCAAGGGTGCTGACCGTCACCGTGCCGTTGCTCGGTGCGGTGAAGCGATACCACACGCTCTTGCCGCGGCTGTGATTGCCACAGCTCGGCATCGGATCGGTTGCGTCGGTGGTTGCAAGGGTCGTTGCCTGGCTATTCGTATAGGCGACGTTGCCCACAACAGTCGCTGTACTGCACAGGTCATTCGGCACGGCGAGCGGTGTGGAGGTCGGCGTGACCGTGACCGTCGGCGTCAGCGTGAGCGTCGGCGTGATGGTGGGCGTGCGCGTCACCGTGGGAGTCAGAGTAACCGTGGGAGTCAGAGTCACCGTCGGCGTGATGCTGGGCGTCGGGGTGATCGTTCCCGTGGGCGTGATCGTACGCGTCAGCGTGATCGTCGGCGTCTGTGTGTTGGTCGGCGTCACCGTTGGCGTCAAGGTTGGGGTGAACGTAGGTGGTGGGGTGAGCGTCGGGGTCGGCGTGTTCACGACCAGGAAGGTCAAGTTGAAGGTGAGCGCTCCCCCGTTGCCGCTGTAGGCGCTGACCATGAAGAAGTACGTCACCGCACCGGTCGCCGTGAAGGACACTCGGGACTGCGAGCTGCCCGGGATGTCGTCACCGCACCCGCCGGCAACCGCCGTAAACGCACCGCAGCCACCCGTGAACGTGGACAGGATGGTGTCGTAGGAGCTGCCGATAGTGTCTGCCGTCAGGATGCCCGCCGTCGGCGCAGTGAAGCGGTACCACACCGTCTTCAGCCGGCTGCCGTTGCCGCATCCCACTGGCGGGTCGGCGGCTTCCATGGTTGCCAGGCTGGTGTTCACACTGTTGGTGTACGGCGCACTGGGAATGTTCGTCGCGTTGCTGCACGCATCGTTTCCGGTCGCGCCGGCGGGGGTGGCGGTCGAGGTGTTGGTGGGCCCTGAGGCCGCTGTCGGCGTGGGGGTGTTGCTCGCGCCTGCTACCGGCGTGGCCGTGCGCGTCACCGTCGGCGTTTGCGTACTTGTCAGAGTGGGGCTCTGTGTGCCCGTGACCGGCACGCCTTGGAACGTGAGATGGAAGACGAGATTGCCACCGTTCCCGCTGTAGGCGCTCACCATGAAGAAGTAGGTCGTACCGCCGGTGGCGGCAAACGACACTCGCGACTGCGCGCTACCGGGCACGTCATCACTGCACCCGCCGGACAACGGCGAGAAGGCGCCGCATGCTCCGGTAAAGGCCGACAGAATGGTGTCGTAGTCGCTCCCGAACGTGTCCGCGATAATCGTACCTGCCGCCGGGGCGGTGAAGCGGTACCACACCGACTTGAGCTCACTGTTGTTCCCGCAGCCGGGCATGGGATCGGTAGCGTCCATCGTTGCGGCGACAGTGTTCGCGCTGTTCGTGTAGGGGGCGCTGGGAATGATCGTCGCGTTCCCGCACGCATCGTTGCCGGCAGCGCCATTGGGGGAGGGGGTCGGTGTATTGCTGGCTCCCGGCACCGCTGTAAGTGTTCGCGTCGCAGTGGGAGTGTTGGTCGCTCCCACCACCGGCGTTGGTGTCCGCGTCGCCGTGCGCGTCTGGGTCGCTGTCGCGGTGTTCGCGGGGAGCGGGGTGCTGGTACGCGTGATCGTCGGACTAAGCGTTGGTGTGGAGGTTGACCCTGCCGGCGGCGAAAACTGCAAGCTGAAGAGGGCGCTGCCCGCGGTGCCGCTCTTCGCACTCACCATGAAGAAATACGTCGTGCCGCCCGTGACGGACAGCGGAACCCGCGACTGCGGGGTCATGAAGGCATCGTCGTTGCACGCGCCCGCCACGGCAACGAGCGCCGGGCAGGTACCCGTGTACACGGACAAGATGGTGTCGTAGTTGCTGCCCAAGGTGTAGGCGATGACGGTGCCGTTCGATGGCGGCGTGAACACGTACCAGATGCTTCGGGCCTTGCTGTTGTTGCCGCACGGGGGTGCCGGGTCGCTGGCGCTAGTGGTCGCGAGGGCAGCTGTGACGGTCTCGCTGAACGGCGTGGTGGA
>JBGQHM010000432.1:0-5599 GCA_041497995.1 Binatia bacterium
CGTGATGTCTGCGCCGGAGCTGATGGTGATCCTACCGCCAGAATCACCGTCTGCATTGATACGACCGGCGATGATCACCGACGTACCCGCGGCGATGCTAACGGTTCCGGCTATGCCCCCGGCTGTGGTTCTCCCACTGACATCGATGTGACCCCGGACGGTGCCTGTACCATTCTTCTGCAGGTTGACAGCACCGGATGTCTGAAGGGTGACGTGCCCTCCGTTGGGGAGCTGATCAGTGGTGCCGCGGCCGTCGATGGAGCCACCGGGGGCGAGAGTCAAGCTGCCGGCTTTGATGGTGATGGACCCAGAGTTGAAATCAATCACCCCCGTCCCGCCAATCGTCACCGCACGCGCACCAAAATCCAACACGCAGTTGTTGTCGACCACATAGGTCTTTGCGATCGTGCACGCGCCGGTACTATTGGGGCAACCGGCCCCTTCCTGTGCCACGATCTGTGCAGCGGTGCAGGCAGTGAGTGCCGTCGCGGTGCGACCGACCAGGCTCGCCACCAAGATACCGATGGAAGCTAGGATTCTCGTACAACCGCGATGCATGGGTGCCCGGAGGAGTGCTGATTTCGACAAGAGATGCGACGGTAAATCGGTGGCATTGGGGTGTCAAGGGAATTCGTGCTGCGCAAGCGTTACCGGGTCGAAAGCGATGAACTCGAACACGATTGCGGCATCCAAGTCCGCGTCATCAACCACGCCATCCTGATTGAAGTCAGCCAGCGGACAGGCGCCGTCCGTCTCGCCCAGCATCATCACAATCGAAGTGATGTCGGCTGCGCTGAGTCGGTGGTCGCAGTTGCCATCACCCGGTAGACCCTCGACCTGTACAGGAGTGACCGTTGGCGTGGACGAGGGGCTCGGTGTGGCCGTGGATGTCAGCGAAGGCGACACCGTCGGCGTAGTGCTCCGGGTTGCCGTCACGGTGACCGTCGCTGTCGGCGGAGGTGCTGTCCGTGTGGTCGTGGGTGTCAGTGAAGGCGACACCGTCGGGGTGGCGCTCCGGGTTGGCGTCATGGTGACCGTTGCTGTCGGCAGCGGTGAGTCAGCCGGAGCAAACGTGGCGGTCGGCGTGTCAGTCCGAGTCGCCGTCGCCGTGGTCGTGACGGTGCGGGTCGGCGTCTCGGTGCGGGTCGGCGTAGGCGGCTCAACGCAGGGTGTCGGTGCGAGAGTGCTGCGGCAACCGAGACGGTTGTCGCACGAATCGACGGTACAGACCCGTCCATCGTCGCAGTTCTCGATCTTGCAGAACGGTGAGCAGCCGTCGCAGCTCTTGGTCGATCCGTCAGGGCCGTCATCACACGTCTCCGGGAACGCAACAACGCCGTCGCCGCAGGCCGGGCATGGCACCAGGCAGTTGTTGGATGGGTTGGCCAGTGTGCAGGTTGCCGATCCTAGGAGTTGGGCTGCGGGTGTCACCGCGTTCGACACGATGAACGGCGACTTGCGCGTCGGATAGGAGAGCATGTTGCGACCATCGGCACCGCTGCCGATGGTCTTGGCGGCATTGACCTTGCCGTTGATCGTGAGCTGCTCGCGGGCGGTCAGGTCGTTCGCGCCGGCCGTCGGGGCGCCGGCCTTGATGTTTGCAGTCGATGCGACCGTCACGTTACAACCCGTCAGATCCGTGCGACCGCCAACCCCGCAAGCGCCGCCTTGCACACACCCGCCGCCAGTGACGTCGATTGTGCCGCCAATGATGAGCGCGCCTGGGCCATTCTCACCGGCCTCGGCAATGAGGCCGCCACCGGCGCTGCCCACCGCACGCCCGCTGGCGTCGATCAAGCCATTCAACGTCATGGCGGTCCCAGCGTCCAAACCGATGTCGCCGCCGCCAGCACCCCCGCTGGCATCGATGGTGCCGCTGCTGGTCAACGAAAGATAGGCTTGGATGTTGATCTCGCCGCCGGCGTCCTGCGGGCCGTTGCAGCGGGCGTTGACCGTGGTGCCGCTCTGAATGGTGATCGCGCCGCGCGCGCAGAGGTCGATCTCACCGCCGCCGCCATCCGGTGTAAATCCCGATGCGTTGATGTTCCCAGCCACGAGCACGTCGCCGTAGCCGGCATCGATCGACAGACTGCCGCCGTCACCGGCGCCCGCCCCGCTGGGATCGTTCGAGGCGCCGCCCTGCACGGCGATGGTGTCCAGAACCTGAACGGAGGTACCGGCGGTGATCGTGACGATGCCACCCGCACCGCCGTCACCGGTACCGTTCGCGATAATCTGGCGGACGTTGACCAGATCCCTGGCGGTCAGGATCAGCGAGCCGCCGTCCCTGCCACTCACGTCGATGGTGTCACCCAGGTCGATCTTTCCGGTCGCGCCAAAGTCCACGTCGCCGCCGCCGAACCCATCGATGCCGCCGCTGCAGGAAAGAATGCTGTTCGCGAGGCTGACGATGTCGCCGCCGGCGCGGATCGTAATGTCGCCGCCGCTGCCCGCGCTGGTCAGCTGGTCGGCATTGATACGTCCGGCAATCGTGACCGTGCCCCCGGCCAGGATCTCGATGCTGCCGCCCTGAAGGTTGCCGGACACGTCGATGCGCCCGCGGGTCATGGTGAGCCGCTGCAGCTGCAGATTGACAGGGCCGCTGGTCTGGATGCTGAGCTGTCCGCCGCTCGTGGTGGCGGGGGCCACGCCGTTGCCGCGCCCGTCGATGATACCGCCAGGGAGGATCGTCAGGCTGCCGGCTTTGATGGTGATCGAGCCGGAGTTGAAATCGAGCGTGCCATTAGCGTCAACGAACACGTCACGCGCATCGAAGTCCAGGACGCACTTGTCGCCAATCACGAACGTCTTGCTGATCCTACAATCGCCGTCGGGGGGGCACTTCGGATCCTGCGCTACGATGTCGGCGGCGACGCACGCCGTGAGTGCCGCCGCGGCGCGACCCATCAGCACACTCGCCATCAGGAAGCCCACACTGGCGAGCGCGGTCGTGCAGCTACGGCGCATATTGGTCTGGAGGCCCGACGATCTCAACAAGGCGCCGCACGTTAAATCGACCGCATCGGGCTGTCAATTGGATTGACGGCCAGCTGTAGCACGGCCAACCAACTCTGCCCCCGACCACGCCACGGGCCCTGCCTTGCTCAATGGCAGCGCCTGAGGATATACCGGCAGCGCACGCCAACACTCGAAGTGGGGAGGCTATGCGGATGCAGCTCGTCGCGATCGTCACTGCGCTGGCATTGATTGAGTACTTCGTCCTGGGACTGCGGGTGGGGCAAGCCCGCGGCAAGTTTGGGATCGAGGCTCCGGCGATTACCGGCCACCCGATCTTTGAACGCCACTTCCGCGTGCACCAGAACACGATGGAGCAGCTCGTCATCTTCCTCCCGGCGCTGTGGCTGTTCGCCACCTACGTGAGCCCTTCGATCGCCGCCGCGTTGGGGGTGCTGTTCATCGTCGGCCGCGCCATGTACGCGCGTGCGTATGTCGCCGAACCGAAGACACGTGAGGTTGGCGTCGTGCTGACGGTAGCGGCGACGGCCATCCTCCTCCTGGGTGGATTGATCGGCGCCATCATCCACTGAACCGCAGCGACCCACCACCTCCGCGGCCCGTTCGAGAGCCCTGGTGATGTTTGGTCTCTCTTTCAAGGGTTACGCAGTCCTGCGCAGTCGCAACTACCGGCTGTTCTGGAGCGGGCAATGGATCTCACTCATCGGCACCTGGATGCAGTCGGTGACGCAAGCCTGGCTGCTGACCCGATTGAGCAGCGGGCCCTTCGCCCTCGGCCTTCTCGGCGCCGCGTCGTCGGCACCGGTACTGCTGCTGGTGTTGTTCGGCGGCCTGGTGAGCGATCGCGGCAACCGTCGCCACGTGATCATGGTGACGCAGAGCTTGGCCCTCGTGCAGGCGTTGGTGCTCGCGGTGCTGACGCTGACGGGTGCCGTGCAGCCGTGGCACATCATCACCCTGGCAGCGGTGTTGGGAGCCATCAACGCCTTCGACATCCCGGCGCGCCAGGCGTTCGTCGTCGAATTGGTCGGGCCGGCGCAGCTGCCCAATGCGATTGCCCTGAACTCGACCGGATTCAACGTCGCGCGTGTGATGGGTCCCGCGATTGGCGGATTGCTGGTCGCCGCGGTCGGCGAAGGGGTGTGCTTTCTGATCAACGCACTGAGTTACCTCGCCGTGCTGTGGGGGCTGTGGCTGTTGGATCTGCCGGTGAGAACGCCGCCGCAACCCAGGGTGGCGGGCGAGCCCAGCGAGCTGTATGCCGGTGTGCGCTACGTCGCCGCGCATCGCGAGCTGACGTGGATCCTCGCGCTGGTCGGTGTGGTGAGTGCCGTCGCCATCTCGTACCGGACCTTCCTGCCGGCGATGGCGCGCACGGTGCTCGAGGTCGGCGCGTGGCGGTACGGGTTGCTCATGGCGGCCGGCGGTGTCGGTGCCGGTCTCGGCGGTTTCGTGCTGGCAGGGCAGCGGCTCGGCGTAGAGAGCTACCGCAAGCTGTTACCCATGAGCTTGGTTGGATTTGGACTCATGCTAGGTGCGTTCTCTCTGTCACGGGAGTACACCGTATCCCTCGTGCTGCTGGGTCTCGTCGGCTGCGGCGGTATCTTGTACTTCAACGCCTCGAACACGCTCGTGCAGCTCAACGTAACGGATGCGTATCGCGGCCGGGTGATGTCGCTCTACACCTTGATGCACCAGGGCACGGCGACCTTCGGCAGCCTCGCCTTGGGTGTGATCGCCGAACGCTACGGGACGCCGATGGCCTTGCGCGTTGGGGCGATCGTCTGCTTGCTCGCCGTCAGCGTCTTCGCGCTGCGCCCGGCCCTCCCCCACGCGCACGCCGGGGCGACCGCGCCATCCGCAGCGGAATGACGAAAGGGGACAGTCCCCCTCTCCGGACGCTAACTGTGGCCTGAAGCAATCAAGACATTCCGAGCAGTCGCCACGGATCGAGCAAGGGGACTGTCCCCTTTCCGAGCCTGTCGGGCTTGGAACCCCCGTGCGACCCAACGGGGAGCGGACCATAGAAAAGACGCCCGCCGCAGGCGCGGCCGCAGGCCCTAGGAGCGCACCTTCTCGCGGCTCAGCACCTGCTTCTCCTCGTCGTTCATCTTGGCCCAGATGCGCGATCCCTTACCCCGATCGCGCACGGATTGGACGCCGCCTTCCGAGAAGTACTCCTCGTATGGCTGCGCCGGAGTGTACTCTTCCGGCTTCGTGTCGCCGATTTTCACTCCGAGCAGCTCCTCGACGAGGGTGACGTCGTACATGCGCACGGCGTCGTAGTCGGTGAGCAAGGCGCACACCTCGACGCAGATGTAGCAGCCGATGCATTCCTGGAAGCGGTCCTGCACCGGTTGCAACCCACGCCCCGGCAGACTGTTGGGGGCGAGGTACTCGATGCACTGCACCGGACAAAACTCCGGGCACTTGCCACACGGAAAGCACAGGTTCACGTCCATGAACGCGACCTCGCGTGGCCGCTTCTTCTTTTCGCTGATCTCATCGGGCCACGGCGCGTCGGGGATGCGCTCTTCCTTGAGGCGTCGCTTGATGATGTCGATTGCGTCAGCCATCGGCGGTTCCTTTCATCGCGGCGTGCGAAGACGCGGGTTTGAAACCC
>JBGQHM010000433.1:0-5587 GCA_041497995.1 Binatia bacterium
AGACGTGGGGTGCGTTGCCAAAGAATCGCGACAGCCTCGCGCACTCTGACGATCAGATGGCCTGCTACACGTGCCACACCGCCTGGGTCACCAGTTGCTTCGGCTGCCACCTGCCGCAGCAGGCGAACTGGAAGAAGTACACGGAGCACTTCGAAGGTGGGGAGACACGCAACTGGGCTTCATATAACCCGCAGGTGCTGCGCCACGACATCTTCATGCTGGCACGTCACAGCACGGTGAAGGGGAACATCATCGCGCCGGCCCGGTCATCGAGTGCGCTGGTGTTGAGCTCCGTCAACGCCAACCGCGAGCGGCTCTACATGCAGCAGGCGCCGGTGTCGGCGGAGGGCTACAGCAGCCAAGCGTTCAATCCGCATTTCGCGCACACCGTACGCACCAAGCAGACGCGCGAGTGCACGGACTGCCATCTCTCCTCCGACGGCGACAACAACGCATGGATGGCACAGGTGCTGACGCTAGGCACAAACTTCGTGAACTTCATCGGCCGCTACGCCTGGGTGGGCGAGGGCGAAGAGGGGTTGGAGGGTGTCGCCGTCACCGAATGGGACGAGCCGCAGGCAGTTATTGGCAGCAACCTGCATCGCATGGCGTATCCGGCGAACTACCAACATCATGTGGAGCACGGGCGCGCGTTGTGGGAAGCCTACCACCACGAGGGAAAGGACGTCCTCAGCCTGCAGCTGCGCGGCGAGTACTTGTACACCGCAAACGGTACGGACGGCCTGCGGGTCTTCGATGTCGCCAACATCGACAACAAGGGATTCTCCGAGCGCATCGTGACGGCGCCGGTGTCGCCGCTGGGGCAGCGCGCCTACGTCAAGACGCGCTACGCAACCGGTGTGGCGCTGCCGACCAACATGCCGATTCACTACGGCCGCACGCGCAACCCAGCCAACCAGGAAGCTCCAATGTCGCCGATCTACCGCTATGCATATGTGGCAGACCGCGACGAAGGTTTGGTGGTCGTTGACGTCGACACACTGGCCGATGGGGACCCGCAGAACAACTTCCTGGAGCGTGCGGCCACCTTCAACCCAGACGGCGCCCTGAGCGGCGCGACGTACATCACCATCGGAGGTAACTACGCATACATCCTGTGTGCACGCGGGCTGGAGATCGTCAGCATCGAGGATCCGCTGCAGCCGAAGATCGTTGCGGAGGTCGGGGAGCTGGTCGACCCGCGCGCCATCGCGATTCAGCTGCGCTACGCCTTTGTGACCGACACCCGCGGGCTCGTCGTGCTCGACATCACGCAGCCCGAGCATCCGACGATGGCGGCAGCGCTCGAGCTCGCTGAGGCGCATGATCTCTACGTCGCACGCACCTACGCCTACGTCGCGGCCGGCAGCCAGGGCCTTGCAATCATCGACGTCGAGAAACCCACGAAGCCGTTCGTGCAGCAGATCTACAACGCCGACGGCATGCTCAACGATACGCGCTCGGTGCGCGTCGGCGCCACCGACGCGAGCATCTTCGCTTACGTCGCCGACGGCAAGAACGGCTTGCGGGTCATCCAGCTCATCTCGCCCGGCGAGACGCCGGGCAACGCCGGCTTCAGCCCCAACCCGACGCCCAGACTGATTGCTACGTACCCGACGCACGGTCCCGCGTTGACGCTCTCGAAGGGGATGGATCGCGACCGCGCAGTCGACGAGAGCGGCAACCAGGTCAGCGTGTTCGGCCGTCTCGGGTCGCGCCCGTTCACGCGCGTAGAGATGGACCGGTTGCTCGTGCGTGGTGGCCAAGTGTTTACCGTCAGCGCCAGCCCCCCTGGGAAGCCCCAGACTTTTGTGCCGCCGTTCAAGCCGGAAATGGTCGGCCCGCCACAGGGACCGGTTGTTCAACCGCAGGCGCCCGTCCAGGAGCGGCTGCTGCCGGGGAGGCGATAGGGAATCGATTGGTGAATCGTGAATGTTGAATGGTGAATGCGGATGAAGAAGGAGGGGTGAGATGACAGATCGACGGATAGGAGATTCAACCGGCCGGCGGCGAGCGCTGGTCGGCGTCGTGGCCGGCGTGCTGGGATTCTCGACGGCGGCCTTCGCACAGAGTCCGAATCAGTTCGGCGGTCAGGCGCGTGCCAATGCGGCATCGCAGATGATCGTGCTCGGCGTGCAACAAGGCATCTCGTCGTTGCCCCCCACGTCGGGGCAGTCGTTCATGTACGAGTTCGATCCGACGCTTGCCACCTACGTGACGAGCGAGCGGTTGGGACCAACCGCATTGCGCTCACCACAAACCATCGGCGCGAACAAGTTCAGCATCCGCGCAGCTGGGTCGTACTTCGAGCTCGCCGACACCAAGGCTCCGATCCCGTATCAGATCAATGATTCCTCGGGAGCGCCCATCGGTGTCGCGAAGATCGGGCTGCAGGCAAACGCGCACGTCGGGCTCGCCAATTTCGGCGCCAACTACGGCGTCACGGACCGCATCGAAGTGACGTTGAACGTGCCCGTGGTGACCGTCAGCGCACACGCCAGTCAGATCTACAGTGCCCTGACGTCCGAGCGTAACCTCCCTGCGAACGAGGCCCAACTCGCCGGCGTGTCGGTCGAGAATGGCAATGTCGGCGAAGCGCTCGGCATCTTGGACTCAGAGCTCCAGAGCGGGCAGCAGTTGTTCCTGCGGAAGGACTCCTTCAACGCCCTCGGCTTCGATTTCAACGAGGGGACGCACGCCGGCGTCGGGCGCATCAGCGTCGGCGCGAAGGGGATCCTCTATGCGGACAAAGTGGCGCAGATCGCCTTCGCCCCGGAGTTCTTCTTCCCGAGTCCGAACCAACCGCAATTTTCGGGATCGGACAGCCCGGCGATCTTGCCGCGCTTCATAGGCGCGTTTCGGGTGACGGACCCCGTACGACTGCACATCGACGCCGGCTACGACTATGACTTCGATACTAATGCGCTGCGCCGCTTCGTGTGGAATGGTGGGACATCGATCGCCATCACCGGTGCAACTTTTGATTTTGGCGTGGGTGGCTCGACGTTCAACGAAGGGATCAAGTGGACTCCAACGACTGCGCCGTACACCGACCTGGCGGGGAACTCCGGCACAATTCAGGCACTAGCCAGCAACCGGCTCGGACGCAATTTCTTGGATGCCCTGGGTGGGGTCAAGGTGCGTGTGGCAAACAAAACGGTGCTCAGTGGCAGCGTCAACGTGCCGCTGAACAACGAAGGCTTCCGCGCCGCTGCCGTCGGGACCGTGGCTGTGGAGCAGTACTTCTAACCGGGCAACGCCGCGGCGGCGGGACGTGTGTTAGGACGGAGGTCATGCCCCTCGTTCCTCGATTCCAGAGAGTGCGGTGGTTGCGGCGTCTGACTGTCGTCACTGCAGGGGCGATGGTGATTGGCTTTCCGGCGCTGGCGGTGGGTGGCGCACCCACCGCCACTCCGACGCCGAGCGAGTGCATCGGCGACTGCGACAATATGGGCCAAGTGACCGTGAACGAAATCCTCGAACTGGTGAACATCGCTTTGGGTTTGGATGCCACGTCGACTTGCGCAGCCGGCGACGCGAATCACGACGGTGTGATCACGGTCGATGAGATCCTGAAAGCGGTCAACATTGCGCTGACGCGGTGTCTACTGACCGGCTCGGCAGGCAGCGAGGCCGCCTCCGGCGCTGCAGACTCGACGCAAGATGCCGCCGACTCGGGTAACAGAATCGTCGGCTTCGGCAAGGCAGGTACTGGAGGCGGAAGCGCCGCCGCTGAGACCGGAGGCGCGGCGGCATTTCCCAACTGTCCGGCCGGCGGAAACGTCGACATCGTCTCGTGCGACTCCCACCTCGGAACCAGCGTCCTGATCGCGATGCTTGTGGAGTGCAGCGATGTCGATCCACAGACCCAGGCGAAGACCATACGCACCGGCACCTTGAAACTCACCGTCGCCGACCCCGGCGTCTGCGCAAACCTGCAGATACCCCCTGATGTGCTTATCATGTCGGAGTTCACGCAGTTCACGGTTGCCAGGCTCGACGCCGCCGGTCAAACCATCACGCAGATCAATAGGCTCACCGACGTCTTCATGCCCTCCGGCCAAGGCTGTGACGGGCCCAACGGCCGGGACTCGCTGCGCGGAGCCATCACGGTGCATCGCAGCCAGGGGGGAACGGTCGAAAGGGTCGCTTCCTACACGTACACCGATTTCGTCATCGACACCGCGTCGGTTCCAAGCACAGCAGCGTGTATCGCGCAGCAAACGGTCAACGGAGCGTTGACTGTCGACGATTCAGCAACCGGCCGCCACTTCTTCGAGACCGCCCGGAACTTTGAGATCACCAGCCACCAGAGTGACAACATCCACGTTCTCACCGAGAACGGCACCCTGACCCTGGACTGCCTGGGAGCGGCAGGGTTCAGTACCGTTGAGCCGCTGCGCATTGCCCCGCCCGTGTCGTGCCCATTCGCCGGCGTCGTGGACGTGCGGTTGCCGGATGGCAGTGTGAGTCGGACGCGATTCACGCCCGACGGCGTTGCGTTCGACTTCAATAGCGACGGCAAAATCGACAAGCAGGTCGCGAGCTGTGTAGACCCGACGCTGGCCCAGTGTACCGACGCCGCATCGGTGCCATGAGCAGACCCATTTGCTGGGCGGGCGATGCACTAGCGGAGCTTGCCCAGTCAACTGTTGACCGATCGATGACGCGGGGCGTATCCTCGAAATAATCGTAGAGAGGGCGGGCCGCCGTGGGGGGCGCGCGAAAACTTATGATGCCGGAGTCGTTTCAACGTCTGCAAAACCGCCGCCAGTTGGCAGGCAGCCGGGCGCCTGTGTGTGCCTGGCTGCTCGCCATCGCAGTGTGCGTGCAGCTGCCTGCGTTGAGCACGGCAGTATGGGCCGCGCCGCCATGCGTCGGCGACTGTGACGGCAACGGCGAGGTAACGGTCGACGATATCCTCATCGGCGTGAACATTGCCCTGGGGAACGCCTCGGTTGACCAATGCCCAGCCATGGATGCGAACGGCGACGGCCAGGTGAGCGTCGACGAGCTCATCACCGCGGTTAACAACTCGCTGCAGGGATGCCCTGGGGTACCGACCACGACGTCAACTCAGACACCAACCCTGACCCCGACGAGTACGCTGCCCCCGACCGTAGCGCCCACACCAACGGCGACCGCAACCGTGACGCTCACGCCGTTCGAGACCATGCAGATCGTCGGGGGTTGCCGGCGGCCGGGTCTTCAAGGTCTGGTGGCGTGTGCCGCTGGCACCGTCGTGACCGTGTGGCGATGCGACGACCGCAGCATGTGCCCGGCCCATGTCGCGGCACGGACGCAGCTCGGTGACGGACCAACGAATACCCAAGGCACGTTCTCGATTGCCGTGGCGCGCAGTGCGGCCCACGGGGCGCTCCTGTTGATGGATGCCGGGGTCGAGGGCGCAACCATCTACCGGGTTATGGGTTTCGGATCCGCCGGCGGCGGCGCGGCCGCACGGAGCGCGGCTGTCGCGGCGCCGCAGCAGGGCCCGGAGCTCGAAGAGGTGCTCGACCCAAGTTCAGAGGCAGGGGTACGGCTGCTGGATGAACACGGGCTCGCGACCTTTGTCGACGCCGGGATC
>JBGQHM010000434.1:0-5563 GCA_041497995.1 Binatia bacterium
CACCTATCAGGGGCAGCTGCAGCAGAGCGGCAGTGCCGCCACTGGCCCATGCGACTTTCAGTTCACGCTGTTCGACGCCGCCGGTAGCGGCTCGCCCCCAACGGGCGGCAACCAGATCGGCAACACCGCAGCGGCCGACAACGTCCAGGTATCCAACGGTCTGTTCACGCTGCCGCTGGACTTCGGCGCCGCCGCCTTCAGCACGGGCAATGATCGCTGGTTACAAATCGCCGTGCGCTGCCCGGCCGGCAGCGGCTCATACCAGACCCTCGCGCCGCGGCAGCCGTTGACGCCGGCGCCGTTTGCACTCTTCGCCAACACCGTCGCCGATGGATCCGTGAGCAGCACGAAGCTCGCGCCTGCTGCGGTCACGACATCGCAACTGGCGACCAACGCGGTCACCTCGGCGCAGATCGCGGACGGGACCATCACTGTGAACGACCTCGCCAACGGAGCGGTAAGCACGACGAAGATCGGGGATGGCCAGGTCACTGCAGCCAAGATCGCTGCGCCACTCCGCCTCAGCAGCGCCATCGCCCAGAGCTCCTTCGGTGTCCTCGATGGTGTCTCGACAGGCCTCAATGGCGTCGGTGTGAGCGGCACGGCCAACAACGGGAGCAACGCGTTCGGTGTGATTGGAGCGGCGAACGCCGGCTACGGCGTGTTCGGCTCGAGCATCAGCGGGACCGGCGTGCTCGGCCAACGCTTCGGCAATCCCGCAAGGGGGGCGATTAGCACTGGCGCCGGCGTGGTCGGCGAAAATGACAGCGGTGAAGGAGTGCGGGGCACCAGCCACAATGGGGTTGGCGTGCTCGGTCAGGGTATGGGCGACGCCGGAGTCAAAGGCACGAGCGACGACGATGGAGTCTATGGCCTGTCGACAGGCAACTCAGATGCGGGGGTACACGGCGCGGCTGACGCAGCGGGAGCCGCGGGCGTGCTGGGTGACAGTACCGCCGGATCTGGTGTGGTCGGTCACAGTGACAACGGCGTCGGGGTAAAAGGCTTGAGCGACGGTGGCGACGGGGTCTATGGAGAGTCCACGCTGCCCGGCGGGAACGGCGTGCACGGGGTTGCCGATGACGGCGACACTGCCCGCGGCGTCTTTGGCGAGAGTAGCCTGGGAGCTGGCGTGTTCGGCTCAAGTACCAACAACATTGGCGTCCTAGGATTGGGCGGCACCACCGGCCTGTTTGGGGTTCCAACTAAACCCCCCGGGACCAATACCCCCGCTGGGACCGGCGTGGCGGGGCTCTCGGCTAGGTTCGGGGAGATGGACAGCACCGACGCCGTTGGAGTGCGTGGCAACGCCTCGAGCGGCATCGGCGTACGCGGGGACAGCGTCACCGGCAGCGGCGTCTATGGGAAGAGCGAGGTCGTCAGCAGTTTCACTGTCGCCGGCGTGGTAGGGGAATGCACCGGCAACAACGGCATCGGCGTGCGCGGCGTCGCCAATACGGGGACCAACGCGTGGGGGACCTTCGGCGAGAGCGCGCATGGCGCAGGCGTCGTCGGCCAAAGCACCGATGGATCGCTCTTCCTCGGGCTGAATCCGTCGGTGAAGTTCCGCGTCACTGCCGCCGGCACCGTTTTCGCCGATGGCAGTTACAACTGCGGGCTCAACAGCTCGTGTTTCAACAGCGGCATTGGGGCCGACCTGGCTGAGCGTATCGATACAACCGAGGCGGTGCACCCCGGCGATCTCGTCGAGATCGATCCGCTACACGCTGATCACTATCGCCTGGCGGCCACCGCGTCTTCAACGCTCGTCGCCGGCGTGGTGTCGACGACACCCGGCATGACGATGAACAACAACGACCTAGCTGACAACGACGCCGACGTCCGCACCGACACGCGGCCGTTGCTCGCGTTGGTCGGCAAGGTGCCGGTGAAGGCGACCGCCGAAGGCGGTGCGATCCGTCCGGGCGATCTGCTGGTGGCGTCGTCGACACCCGGGCATGCTATGAAAGCGGCCTCAAGTCCCGCAGTCGGCAGCGTCGTTGGCAAAGCGCTCGAGCCGCTCGATAGCGGGAGTGGTTCGATCAAGATGCTGGTGATGCTGCGCTAGTCTGATCGTGCGCTAAGCGAACGACGAAGGAGACCCATGAAGCGATTACCGACCAGAGAGAACGTTATCGTGTTGGCTCTGCTCACCCTCTGCAGCGTGCCGCGGGGCGCCGCGGCGCTCACCACGACGTTTACCTATCAAGGGCAGCTGCAGCAGAGCGGCAGCGCGGCCATTGGCCCGTGTGATCTGCAATTCTTGCTGTTCGACGCCGCCGGCAGCGGCGCACCGCCGACGGGCGGCAACCAGATCGGCAACACAGCAGCGGCGGACAACGTCCAGATATCCAACGGTCTGTTCACGCTCCCGCTGGACTTCGGCGCCGACGCCTTCAGTACGGGCAATGATCGCTGGCTGCAAATCGCCGTGCGCTGTCCGGCCGGGAGCGGCTCGTACCAGACCCTCGCGCCGCGGCAGCCGTTGACCCCGGCGCCGTTTGCACTCTTCGCCAGTACCGTCGCCGATGGATCCGTGAGCAGCACGAAGCTCGCGCTGGGAGCGGTCACGACATCGCAGCTGGCGACCAACGCGGTCACCTCGGCGCAGATCGCGGACGGGACAATCACCATGAACGACCTCGCTAACGGTGCGGTGAGCACGACGAAGATCGGCGATGGCCAGGTCACCGCCGCCAAGCTCGTCGCGCCGCTCAGTCTCACGAGCACGGTAGCGCATAGCTTCGTCGGCGCGTTCGACGGCATCTCAACCGGTCTCAATAGCGTCGGCGTGAGCGGCACCGCCAACAACGGGAGCAACGCGTACGGCCTGTATGGGCTGGCGAACGCCGGCTACGGCGTGGTCGGCTCGACCACGAGCGGAACTGGCGTGGCCGGCGCGAGTGCGAGCGGAACCGGCGTGGTCGGCTCGAGTACCAGCGGCACCGGCGTGCTCGGCCAAAACCTCGGCAATCCCGCAAGGGGGATTGGTAGTCCTGGCGCCGGCGTGGTCGGCGAAAGTGCCAGCGGCGAAGGAGTGCGGGGCACGAGCAGCAATGGGGCTGGCGTGCTCGGGCGGGGTATGAACGACGCCGGTGTCAGAGGGACCAGCGACGGGGACGGTGTGGTTGGAGAGGCGACCGGGTCCGGAGGCGCGGGAGTACGCGGGCAGTCCGGCCAAGGCCAGTTTGCGGTAGGCGTGCTGGGTGACAGTTCCGACGGATCTGGTGTGATGGGTACCAGTAATAGCGGCGTCGGGGTAGCAGGCTTGAGCGGCGGTGGCGACGGAGTCAATGGGGAGTCCACGCTGTCCAACGGGTACGGCGTGCACGGGGTGGCCAATACAGGCGACATTGCCCGCGGCGTCTTTGGCGAGAGTGCCGGTGGAGCGGGGGTGTACGGTAGGAGTACGAGCAATGCTGGTGTTGTGGCCCTTGGCGGCCTTTTCGGCCTGTATGGCGTCGCAACCACATCCGATGGCTCCGGTGCGTTGGGAGTCACCAATGTCTTAGGAGGCGACAGCTCCACTGCCATCGGGGTGCATGGCGCCGCCAAGAACGGCGTCGGCGTGCGCGGCGAGAGTACATCAGGCGTCGGCATGAGCGGTGAGAGTACATCAAACGTCGGCGTACGCGGTGAGAGCACATCGGCCTCCGGCGTGTTCGGCACCAGCACCAACTTCATTGGCGTGTACGGCAAGAGCACGAAATTCGAGGGCGTGCACGGCGAGGCCGCCGATGTGAACCACGGCGGCGTCGTTGGGGTCCATACCGGCAGCGGAATTGCCGTCTTCGGGACGAGCAATGGTGTCGGCGTGCAGGGCAGCAGTACCACAGGCAACGGTGTCATCGGCACCACCGCCGCCGCCTTCGCCGGCGGCATTGGCGATGGCGTGCGCGGCGAGAGCACGGGGCTCAATGGTAACGGCGTTCATGGCATCGCCAACTCGGGCGCCGGCGCATACGGGGTTTACGGCGAAAGCAGCAGCGGTTACGCGGGTTACTTCTCAGGCAAGGTGCAGGTGACCGGCGCGCTCATCTCCGGTGTGAAGGACTTCAAGATCGATCACCCGCTGGATCCAGCGAACAAGTACCTCATACATGCCGCCGTCGAGAGCCCCGACATGAAGAACATCTACGACGGTATCGCGGTCCTCGACGAAGCGGGTGAGGCCGTCGTCGAGCTACCCGTGTGGTTCGAGGCGCTCAATCGTGACTTCCGCTACCAGTTGACCTGCATCGGCGGTGTTGCACCTGTCTACATTGCGGAGGAGGTGAGCGACCAGCACTTCCGCATCGCCGGCGGGACGCACGGACTAAAGGTCTCGTGGCAAGTCACCGGCATTCGCAAGGATGCGTTCGCCAACGCTCATCCCCTCGAAGTGGAGCTGGACAAGCCCGCCGAAGAGCGTGGGAGGTACCTCTATCCTGTGGAGGCGGGGATGCCGGCCTCTCTGTCGATTGATCACGCCAAGCAGGCTGTCGCCCAAGCGCAGGTGCAGTAGGCGGCGGGTTGCAATTGAAGGCGAAAGGCACGAGAGTCGCCGCGCACTAACCACAACGAACGGGCGAAACGATGACGTCGATCTTCCGACTGTTCGCAACAACGCATATCGGTCTCCCCGATCCGCACGGCACATGAAGCGCCGCGCACACCTATCTCGTAGTAGCGTGCTGGTGTTCGTCGTGCTGGCTCTCGGCGCTCCTGCGCTCGCGCAGACAGGTGGTGCATACGATTTGCACTGGAACACAATCGACGGCGGCGGCAGCACGAACGCTGCAGGTGGAACGTACGAGTTGAGCGCCACGAGCGGCCAGCCCGATGCGGGCACACTCAGCGGCGGGAGTTACGTGTTGAGTGGCGGTTTCTGGTCCTTCGCACTGCCGGGTGCGCCGCCGACGGCGACGAAGACGCTGACTCCCATGAAAACGTCGACGCCGACCGCGTCAGCTTCACCGGCACCGACATCGTCGGCGAGTGCGACGCCAACGCAAACCGGTGGCGTACCGCCGACCACGCACACCGCGACGCCGACGCTACGGCCGACCCCAAGCGGAACGGTTGCGACCGAAACTGCCACGCCTTCCGCAACGCCAACACCGCTCCCCACCTGTGTCGGTGACTGCGGCGGCGATGGGGTGGTCACCGTCAACGAGCTGCTGGTGATGGTCAACATCGCCTTGGACAATGCACCGGTCTCCACCTGTGAGGCCGGCGATAAGAATCAGAACGGTGAGATCACCGTCGATGAAATTCTGTCGGCGGTGAACAACGCGCTCACCGGTTGCGGGTAACACGAGTGTCGGCGTCGTCGGGGCCGTAGCGCCTGTTGTAGCCTCTACTCACGCCTGACAGGTCTGGTAGGTGACGAACCTCGCCAGAAAAGGAGGGCTCCGATGGAAGGCGCTCGATCGGCTTGCTCAGTGCTCGGCACAGGGCTGTTGCTGGTAGTGATGAGCTCCAGCGCAGCGACAGCCCAAACTCAAACCACCGCCTTCACGTATCAAGGCCAACTGACCGACGCCGGCGCTCCGGCGAACGCGAGTTACGACCTGCGGTTTGC
>JBGQHM010000435.1:0-5563 GCA_041497995.1 Binatia bacterium
CTCACCGACGTGAACGCCGTCTACAATGGCAACGAAGGCGACTTGTGGGAGTTGATCATGGGTCAGCAGATTCACATCGGCGGCTTAAGGTCGTCGATGGAGCTGGCGGAGCGCGCCGGGGTCGGCGTCGGCCAGCACGGTGTCGATCTGTGCTGCTGCAACGGTGCGGGCATGCGCTTGCTAGTGCGCTTTTGTGATGTCGCCAAGATGACCGGGGTCGATGCCACTGCAACGGTCGTCGAACGGGGACGCCAGCGCTGCCGCGATGAAGGGCTGGCCGACCGCATCAGCTTCGTGCTGGCCGACGCCTGCGACAGCCACGTCGCGGACGCCTCTGCCGACTTTGTCTGGGGCGAGGACGCGTGGTGTTACGTCACCGACAAGCCGCGGCTGATCGCGGAAGCGGTACGCATCGTCAAGCGGGGCGGGGTCATCGCCTTTACCGACTGGGTGGAGGGACCGGCGGGTCTCTCGGACGACGAGGCGGCGCGCTTCCTCCACTTCATGAAGTTTCCCAACGTGCAGGACATCTCCGGCTACGCCGCTCTGCTCAAAGCCAACGGCTGCGAAGTGCTGGCGGCGGAAGACACCGGCCGCTTCGCGCCGTACCTCGATCTGTATCAGAACATGGTCGACATGCAGCTCACCTACGATGCCATGCGCATCATGAACTTCGACACTGTGGCCATGCAGGCACTCGCCGGTGAGATGGCCTTCATGCGCGAGCTGGCGCACGCCGGCAAGATCGCCCAAGGCCGCTTCGTCGCGCGCCGACTCTGACAGGCGGCGGCCACGAGGTGATGGGTGAGCTGGCTCTATCTGATCCTCGCCATCGGCCTGGAGGTATCGGGCACGACGTGCATGAAGTTGTCGGACGGGTTTGCCAAGACGACCGCGTCGCTGCTCATCTTCGTGTTCTACGGACTGAGCATCGTCGCGCTGACACTGGCGGTGAAGCACATCGACATCAGCGTTTCGTATGCCGTCTGGTCGGGCCTCGGGACGGGACTCATGGCGGTCATCGGCGTTGTTTGGTTCGGCGAGCCATTCACGAGTTTCAAGGCGGTGGCACTGGCCCTCATCATCGTTGGCGTCGTCGCCGTGAACCTCAGCCCATAGACGGAGCCAACAACGAAATCTCCCGGGAACGCCAAGACCCATCCGCGGCCCGGCAGTGGCGGCATACGAGATGCGCTGCCGTTGGTGATCGCGGGCTTCGCGATCTCCTTCATCGTCGTCGGTGGCGGCATCGACACCGTCAGCGTGTTTCTCAATGCCATCACCAAGGCGACCGACTGGTCGCGTTCCGGGATGTCGCTGGGGGTCAGCGTCGGCGCCGTGATGGCGGCGCTCAGCACGCCTGTCGTCGGGATGCTGGTCGATCGCTACGGTGTGCGCGTGCCGATGACAGGCGGCGTGGTCCTACTGGCTGTCGGCTTCTTGATCCTCGTCCGCATGCACGCACCGTGGCACTTCGTCGTTGCGAATGTCGCGCTCGGTCCGGGCTTCGCGGCGTGCGCCCTGCTGCCGATCACCGTGGCGGTGACCATCCGCATCCCGGATGGCACCACGCTGGCGCTGGGGATCATCGCTGCCGGGTCCAGTGCCGGGGCGCTGCTGCTCGCGCCGGCACTGCAGGCGATCACAGAGACCTTCGGCTGGCGCGGCGGATACGCGGCGTTGGGTACCGCAGTTGTCCTGATCCCGTTGCCGTGCCTGCTGTTTGCGTTGCCGCGCGGGCGTCTGCGGCCGGCGACGCCGACACCGACTGAGCGCGCACCCGAATTGCCGTTGGCGAACGAGCTCCGCCAACCTGGTGTGGCACCGCTAGCGGTCGTCATGATCCTCCCCAGTCTGGTCGCCTTCTCGATCTCCGTGCATCTAGTCCCCTACCTGGCCGGACTCGGACACCCCGGCGCCGTTGCCGCGGCAGCGCTGGGCGCTACCATCGGCGTCTCGGCGATCGGCAAGATTGGCGGCGGATTCACCGGAGATCGCTACGGACCGTTGCCTACCCTGCGCTGCGCGCTGCTGCTCGACGTGATCGCGCTCCTCTTGCTGCAATACGCCGCCGGTGGTGCCGCGTTGAGCGCGTTCGTCATACTCTACGGGCTGGCGCTCGGTGCACAGATCGCCGTGATTCCGGCGATCGCCATCACGGTGCTCAACGCCGAGCGCTTTGGAACCCTCTTCGGTGTCTTGCAGCTCGCCGCCATGCTCGCATCGGCCATCGGCCCAATCTCCTCCGGCGTGATCTACGACAAGACCGGCCAGTACAGCGGCGCGATCGTCATGTGGCTGGTGGCAATGAGCGCCGCGTTGGCCATCGCCTGGTGGATGCGCGCCGCCGTACCGCGGCAAGAGGCCGCGGTGCTGTGAGCTGAGGATGCCAATGGCTAACAACGGCACACGTGGCCTCACCCGCCGCCAGCTGCTGGTTGGGGGCGCCGTAGGGACGCTCGCGCTATCGCTGCCACACTTCGCTCAGAAGGTGAGGGCAGCGACGGCTAACGCCGCCACCATGCCACTGCCCGACTATCGCGGTTGGGAAGACATCTACCGCGCCAAGTGGACATGGGACCGCGTGGTGCGCGGAACCCATCTGCGCGCCAACTGCTTCAGCGCGTGTGCCTTCGACCTCTACGTCAAGGACGGCATCGTCTGGCGCGAAGAGCAGGCCGATGTCTATCAGCGCGACGCCGAAGGCCTGCCCGACTATGCGCCGCGCGGCTGTCAGAAGGGCAGCTGCTACAGCTCGCTGATGGTGGCGCCGGACCGTGTCACGTACCCGCTGGAGCGCGTCGGCGGCCGCGGATCGGGGCGCTGGCGGCGCATCTCTTGGGAGCAGGCCCTGACGCGCGTCGCCGATGCCATCCTGGATGCGACGGCAGACGGTGGACCGCAGACGGTGGTGTACGACAACGGCACTTCAAATGTCGACTCCGGTCCGAGCACTGTCGGCGAGATGCGCCTCTTCGGGATGCTCGGCGCGACCATGCTCGACGGCTTCGCCGGCACCGGCGATCTGGCCAAGGGTGCACTGCAGACGTGGGGCGCGTCGTTCGTCGACGGCACCGCCGATGACTGGTTCCGCTCCGACACGCTCATCTTCTGGCACTGCAACCCGATGGCAACGCGCATCCCGGATGCGCACTTCGCGACCGAAGCGCGCTACCGCGGTACGACGTTGGTCACCGTGAGTCCCGACTTGTCGCCGAGCGCCATCCACGCCTCGCTGTGGGTGAACCCACGGCCGGGCAGCGATGCAGCGCTCGCCCTCGGTGTCGCCCGCGCGCTGCTGGAACGCAACGCCATCGACGAGGCGTATGTGCGCGAGCAGACCGACCTGCCGTTCCTGGTGCGCGACGATACCGGCCGCTTCCTGCGGCAGTCGGACACGACGGCGAAGGGACGTGACGACATTTTCTACGTCTGGGACCTCAAGTCGGCGCGCGCCGTCGAGGCGCCGGGTACGCCGGGCAAGTGGAGTGACTCGCTCGCGCTAGGCGAGCTCACGCCCGCACTCAGCGGACGCTTCACCGTGCAGACGCCTGACGGACCCGTGCAGGTCCGCCCGGTGTTGGAACGGCTGCGCGAGCGCGTGGCGACGTACACGCCGCAATATGTTGCTCAGGTCACCGGTGTCGGGCCCCAAACCCAGGAGGCTCTCGCCGCGCTATTCGCAACGTCGAAGCGCACGTTGATCTATGCGACGTGGGGGTCATGCAAGTCGTACCATGCAGATCTGCTGCAACGCGCGCTGATTCTCCTCTCGGCGCTCCGCGGACAGCACGGGCACACGGGCTCGGGTGTGCGCTTCGCCGCGTGGATCCCGTTCGAGGGTGGGGACGATCTGCTGGGCGCGCAGCAGCCGTGGCTGCAGCGGCAGATGATGCGCGTCTACACGCCGCCACCGCGCGTCATCGAGGCGGCGATCGCAGACGCATCGCGCACGCGGCTGACGTGGACCCCGTCGCATCTGTTCCTCTACGTGCACGGTGGACTCGCCGAGGTGCAAGACGGTGCCGTTGACGACGCGACCTTGCCGCGGCCGGCGCGCGCCTATTTTCAGGACGCCATCGCGAACGGTTGGTTGCCGGTGCGGCCGCCCGCCGACCGTCCGCCACGCGTGCTGGTGACGTCCGGTGTGAACCCGTTGCGTCGCTGGCCGGTCCCGCAGGTCATCGAACGCGTGCTGTGGCCGAAGCTCAAGCTCATCGTCGCCGTCGACACGCGTCTGTCGACGACGGGGTTGAAGGCGGATCTGGTCCTTCCAGCGGCCGGGTACTATGAGAAGCGTGGCATCAAGTACGCGGTGGCGTTGGCGCCGTACGTCGTCATCGGCGATCAGGCGGTGGCGCCGCTCGGTGAATCGAAACCGGAATGGGAGATCATGGCGCTCCTCGCGCGCCGCCTGCAGGAGCGCGCCCGCGAGCGTGGCATCGGCGGCGACCTGACCACCATCTACGACCGTTTCACCGAGAATGGCCGCTTCGGTCCAGCGGACGACGCAGCGGTGCTCGACCATATCCTGCAA
The DNA here is from genome assembly GCA_041497995.1 of Binatia bacterium. GTDB lineage: Bacteria > Desulfobacterota > Binatia > HRBIN30 > HRBIN30 > DATKMS01. Next base: position 4,538 of record JBGQHM010000435.1, read on the forward strand.
GGCTCATCGCCGACGCGCGGCGTGACGTGGCCGGAGGCGCAGAAGGCCGGCGCGATCCAGGTGCGGTCAGTCGGTGGCTGGGGCATCACCAGTGCCATCGGCAGCGAAGTCGAGCCGCAAGGCAGCCTGAGTCCGTCGCGTATTCACGTCGAGCAGAAACACGCGTGGCCGACGCTCACTGGCCGCCAGCAGTTCTACCTCGATCATCCATGGTTCGTCGAAGCCGACGAGGTTCTGCCGCGTTGGAAGCCGCTGCCAGGTGCCGGCGGCCGTTATCCGATCCTTTTGACGGGCGGCCACACGCGCTGGAGCATCCACGCCATCTGGCGCAACAGTCCGACGCTGTTACGCCTACAGCGTGGCGAACCGTCGATGTGGATGGCCGTCGAAGACGCGCGCGCCCGCGGCATCGGCGACAACGACCTGGTGCGTGTGCACAACGACCACGGCACGTTCGATGTGCGCGTCCGCCTCGCCCCCGCCGTCGCGCCCGGCGAAGCAATCCTCTACCACGCCTGGGAACCTTCACAGTTCCCCGGCTGGCGAGGCAACATGGAAGTCGTGGCGTCGCCATACAAGCCGGTCCATCTGGTGGGCGACTACGGCCACCTCCGCTACCGCGCCTTCAGCAGCGGCCCCGAGCACGTCCCGCGCGGCGTGCCGGTGGAGATTGAGAAGTGCAATGGTGAATGCTGAATGTTGAATGGTGAATGCACAGCGAGGAAGGCGGGCAGGGACGCCCGCCCCACTTCTTGCTGCTTTTGAATGAGATGAATGAGATGAGGGTGGCGCAGGCGTCCCTGCCTGCGCACCTCAGCTCGAGGGTACTGTCCTGAGTTGGCTTTCAGCGTTCAGAACGGCGCGAGGTTCCGGCAGCTGATAGCTGACTGCTGAAAGCTGACGGTGGTGCTGGCCGAAATTGCGACAGTACGGTGAAGCGCTGGACGCAGTACCGACAGGCCACCGCATCGCTCTGCATGATAGGCCGCAGAAACATGCAAGAGTTGCACACGTGGAATAGCGACA
>JBGQHM010000436.1:0-5558 GCA_041497995.1 Binatia bacterium
GACAAGGAATGGAAGAAGCGGCTCCTGACCGGGAAGATCTGGGACCTGGTCAAGCAGTACGTTCAGCCCAGCCTCGAAGCAGTACGCATCGACCTGAACGCACCGTTTCAGGACATGCGGGACTTGTTGCCGCTGATTGTCGCCGGCGGCGACACGGCGCGGATCGACCAAGTCCTAGCGTCTCTCCACTTGGCGGACGCTCGCGTCAGCGACGCCGGCGTGAATCTCACGCTGGGCTTCTCGATCAGCGCGGTTACACCCATCGCCGGGCCGACGCCGGAGCCGACGTTGACTGCCGACGAGCTGCACCGGTGGGAGGACGCCTGGCAGCGCTGGGATGGCTTTCTTACCTTCGTCGTAAAGCAACTCGGACATGATGCGCCCGCGAGGGAGTTGCACCAAGCGCTGACCGAAGTGCTACTCGATGCGCGCTACGACATCCTGGAGGCACTCGCACCCACAGCGCCGGGGGCCCCCGATCCAACGCGCGCGCTCTTCCTCAAGACGTGGGAGCGGCTGGCGCCCGTGGTACGGCGCAGCAGCACCACGCTACCGGGGGCAACAGGCCTGCGCTACCTCAGCTTCATCGCCGCAGGCGACGCCCTCGCGGCCCTCGACCAGATGGGGCCAGACATCGGCTTGGACATCTCCGCCGATGGCCTACGCCGCTTGGCCCGCATCGTCGCCCCCGCCAGCGCAGAGGACCCTCTGGCATACAGCAGCGCCGTGGATCCGGATCTTCGGCAGCTCTTCGGGTTCGGCGCGCCGCTGCCGCCGCCGGACCTGTCCGGCGTACCGGATGGAGAGGCATGGTGGCGTCAGTGGCTGGCACCGCGCCCTGCCCTCGCAGTCGGCGAGCCGCCGTCGCCGAAAAGCCTGGAACGTTGGATCGCGGATCGCGACACGATCGACGCGTATCTGCAAACGATCCGCGAAGTACTCGACGAGGTCACCAAGCAAACCTTGGCCGGCGCCGACCTGGAGGAGCGTTACCACGACCTCTACCGGCGTCTGGTACTCGCTGCCGCCTGGCAGGAGAGCTGTTGGCGCCAGTTCATTCGTGCGCGCGACAAGGTCACGTACATCAAGTCGGCGGTCGGCTCGACCGGGATGATGCAGGTGAACGAGCACGTGTGGCGCGGCGTCTATGATCTTCGCGGCCTGCGCTGGGACATTCGCTACAACGGGCGTGCCGGTTCGGAGATTCTGCTGCACTACCTGGAGGACTACGCCGTTGCCCGCGGTGAGGACAAGCAGCCCGGCGGCATCGAGAACCTGGCCCGCGCCACCTACGCTGTCTACAACGGCGGGCCCGGACAACTGACGCGCTACCGCAAGAAGAACGAATCAAAGTCGCTCAAGCGTATCGACGATCTGTTTGCGGCGAAGTACAAGGCCGTCACCACGGGCAAAGAGACCGACGTGAAGCAGTGCATCGTCGGGGGGTGAGGAACGTGAAGCGTATCTCGTGAAGCGTGAAGCGCCAGAAGAGTCGATAGGCAGTGGTCTCTTCTTCACGCTTCACGCTTCACGCTTCACGCACCGCATCTACGCAGCGTTTGAACTCGCGGTGCCAGTTGGTCACCGTGCCGAGCTGCTTGAGGTAGGAGTCGAGCCCCATGAGCGCGCGGGCCAGGAAGACGCGGTGACCGGGGGCCTTGAACAGGCGACCCTCCAATCCGATGGTGGCGATCTCCATGCCCTTCTCGACCGAGTGAAAATCGCGCGGGTCGAACCTCTCATCATGCAGGACCGGGTCGAGCATGACGTTCATGATGCGCACCAACGGCTCCGGCGATGCGCCGGGATCGAGGAACCCCAACCTGACGAAGCAGTCGGCCATCGTCGCTTCGTCACGTCTCAAAGTCGCCCGCGCCAATTGGTGATACGCCTTCCGGATCTCTTCCGGAAAGATGCGCACCGAGCCGAAGTCGAGAATTGCCAGCTTGGGGTGGAACGTCACCAGATAGTTGCCGGGATGTGGGTCGGTATGCAGGACGCCATACTCGAAGATTTGTCGCCAGAGCACGCGGAAGTACTTGAGCGCTACCCAGTCCTTGAGCGACTGATCGACACCCGGCTTGAGGATGTCGTTGAACGGATAGCCTTCAACCAGCGTCATGGTCAGCACACGTCGCGACGAGACGTCCGGGTACACTTTCGGGATGATCACCTCATCGTCGTCGCGGAACATCTTCTGGAAGAGGACGATGTTCTTCGCTTCATTGACGTAGTCGAGCTCCTCGTGGAGTCGTTCCTCCAGCTCGCGGTACACGTCCGACTCATCGATGTTCTGCCGCATGACGTCGCGGCCGAGCAGTGTGAACGTCTGCAAAAGCGCCTTGATGTTCTGCAGATCCTGCTTCACGGTCTCTTCCACACCGGGGTACTGCACTTTGACCACGACGTCTTCACCCGACTTCAGGCGGGCCTTGTGCACCTGACCGAGGGACGCGGCGGCGAATGCTTTCTCGTCGAACGCGGCAAACACCGCTTCCGGCGGGCGGCCGAGCTCGCGCGTGATCTGCTTGCGGATGAGGGCATAGCTCATCGGCGGCACCGACGACTGCACCACCGACAGCACCTGCAGCGCTTCGGCGGGCAGGATGTCGTCGCGCATCGACAGCATCTGCACCAGCTTCATGAACGCGCCGCGCAGCTCCTTCGAGCGCTCAACGATCTTGATGGCGTTCTTGATGTGCGTGTCGAGCAACGCCTGCTCGCGCTTGCCGGCGGAGCGGAATGGCCAGCGCAGGGCTTGCCAAACGTAGCTAGAGCCGACCGAGGTGGCGAGCTCGCCTACCTTGAACACCCGCTTGGCGCGCCCACGCGTGATGCGGCCGTCGGCTTTCGAGGTGTCGGTGCGGACCGTCATGCAATCACCGTGCAAGTGTGAACGTTCATACCTCGGGGCGCAAGCTGGTGGGATGCTCAGTAGGCGACCACGTACCGGTCCGCGTACGTCAGTAACAGCAAGATCCGGTAGCGACCGTACTGGCGCCCGCGCTCCAACGACAGGTCGGCCGCCGACCACTGGTGTCCGTCGTAGCATCGGTGGGTGCTGCTACCCCGCGCGCCGCCAAGACGGTGAGCAACTCGCCGCTCGTTATGAGCGGACCCCCCGTCCTTAGCGGCGGCGCGTCTTGCGCGTACGCACGCGCTTGCTCGGCGCGCGTGTGGTCCGTTTGCGTGCAGGAGTGGCACGCGGCTTCTGCCGGCCCTTCTTCGGACTCACCTTCTTCGGGCTTGCCTTCCTCGGAGGAGCCTTCTTCAGACTGGCTTTCTTCGGGCTGGCCTTCGCTCGTCCCTTCGCGGGGGGGGTTGCGCGTCGCTGTCGCTTCGCCTCGCTGGCGCGGCGCGCCGCTACCCAGCCGGGACGCTGCCGCTCGGTCTTCGAGGTAAACACCAGTGCGCCGGCACGCACGTCGTTGCGCACCGTCGTCCCTGTGGCCACGTATGCATCATCACCGACCGTCACCGGCGCCACCAACTGCGAGTCGCTTCCGATCTGCACGCGGTCGCCGATCACCGTGCGGTGCTTGCGGAAGCCGTCGTAGTTGCAGGTGATCGTTCCCGCCCCAATGTTGGTGTCGGTCCCAATCTCGGTATCGCCGAGGTAGGCGTGGTGCATTGCCTTGGTCCCAGCCCCGATCACCGCGCTCTTGGTCTCGACGAAATCGCCGATGTGCACCCGCTTCGCCAGGCGCGTGCCCGGGCGCAGCTGCGCAAACGGGCCGACTTGCACCTCGTCATCGAGCCGCGCTTCAGTCATGACCACCCCGAACTTCACGTGCACCTTGTCAGCGATGGTCGCATCGGTGATCACCGCGGTGCCGTCAAAGCGGCACTGCTGGCCGATGCGGGTGGTGCCACGCAGGATCACGTTCGGGCCGATGACGGTATCGCGGCCGATCTGCACGTCTGGACCGATGTACGTCGTGGCAGGATCCTCCAGCGTCACCCCTGCCGCCATCCACTTCGCGTTGATTTCGTCCCGCAAGGTTTTCTCCCTCGCTGCCAGATCGGCTCTCGTGCTGATCTGGGCTCCTTCGCCGGCAGTCGCCGGCGCGTCACCGATGCGCGCGTTCTGCGCCTGCGCCAGGCCGACGATGTCCGTCAAGTACAGCTCTCCCTGCGCGTTCGTCGGTTTGAGGCGCTCGAGCGCGTGGAACAGGAAGTCGGCATCGACACAGTAGACACCGACGTTGACCTCATGGATGGCGCGCTGCACCGGACTGCAATCACGGTCCTCGACGATGCCGACGACCCGGCCTTGCCCATTGCGTGCGATTCTACCAAACCCGGACGGGTCGTCGACTATTTCGGTCAGCAACGATACGGCCGCACGGGTACGCTGATGCGCCGCAATCAGGCCGCGGAAGCTCTGCGCGCGTAAGAACGGCAGATCGCCGTAGATGAGGAGGAGATCGCCGCTAAAGTCCCGGAGCGCCGCGCGCGCCATCTGCGCGGCGTGACCGGTACCTTTCTGCTGCGTTTGCACCGCAAAGCGGACGTTGTACGGCGCGCACGCCTCGCGGACGGCATCTGCCTGGTGGCCCACGATGACCACGATCGGATCGACCCCGATACTGCGCAGCCCCGCCAACGGGTACGCGATCAGCGGGCGACCACCGAGGCGGTGCAGGACCTTGGCCTGCGCCGACTTCATGCGCGTGCCCAAACCTGCTGCGAGGACGATGGCTCCGACTGGATGCGGCATGGTCAAGGGGGCGGAATATCACCACAAGCGCGGCGGCGTCAAAGGCGAGCGCAGACGCCCGACCTCGAAACCGGGCGTCGCGGAGAATCACGACAACACGAAACCTCGAAACCACGCAGGGGAAGCGCAGTGCATCTCGCACTTGAAGGTTGATCAGAATCTTCCAGAAAAGTGCGAAGTTAGAGAAGTTTTCTGTAAATCCCTTTCGTGTTTTCGTGATCGATCTGATCACTGCGAAGGGGGAGGAACATCCACTGTCTCGGGGAGATCAGCGAGCATCGAAGGTGAGAATGAGTCGTAGCCGCTCCTGCACGGCAACACCGTCGGCATCCGTGAGGGTCACTGTCAGCAGCGCTTCTGCCCCCTCGAAGTCGTAGAAGGGCCCGGGGCCAGCAACGGCTACGCGAGAAAGGTGCCCGTCGAGCGCCGCGTGTCGCCCCCCACGGACATTGCTTACGGCGGGCGCACAGGTGGCGACGGAGTACCCCGGCGCGCGCATCAGGGCACACTGTGGTGTACCACGCATGGAGTCGTGCACGGAGTGGGCGTGGACGTGCGCCTCGGGGTGCCGGTGGGGGTGAACGTCGGTGTGCGCGTCGGGGCGTGCGTCGCTGTGGCCGTCGGTGTCCGAGTCGGGGGATGTGTGTTCCGTGGCGTGCGCGTCGCTCCGTGGGCGGTAGTCGCTTTCACACTCGGCGTTTGAGTCGGCGTCGCGGTGTCCGTTGGCGTGTTCGTCGGTGGCACCGGCGTGTTCGTGGGCGTGTTGGTCGGCGGCACCGGCGTGTTCGTGGGCGTGTTGGTCGGTGGCACTGGGGTGTTCGCCGGCGTGTTGGTCGGC
>JBGQHM010000437.1:0-5557 GCA_041497995.1 Binatia bacterium
GCTGCACAATGCGACGGTGGATGCGGTTCGTACTTCACGCACGATAGGGTGGTTTCGGCGACTAGCAGCCCGTCGGACTTGGCAGCCCGGAGCGACCCAACGGGGAGCGGACCATAGAAATGACGCCGGCCGCAGGCCTCAGCTGCGCGCCTGCAGCAGCGTCTCAACGTAGCGCGCGATGATGTCAGTCTCGATGTTCACCGACTGGCCGGGCTTCTTCCGCATGAGATTGGTATGCGCTTGGGTGTACTGCACCAGCGAGACCGCGAAGCTATCGGCGGTCTTGTCGATGATCGTCAGACTGGCGCCATCGATGGTTACCGGCCCCTTGACGATCATGTAGCGCAGCAGCTCGGGCGGTGTCCGGAAGCGGGCGATGATGGCGTCGGACTCCGGCGTGAACGAAAGGATCGCGGCGCGTCCCTCGACGACGCCGCGTACGATGTGGCCGCTGAGCCGGTCCATCGGCCGTACCGAGCGTTCCAGGTTGACCGCATCGCCCCGCCCCACGTCGCCGAGATTGGACCGCCGATAGGTCTCCGGCATGACATCTGCGGAGAAGCTGTCTCCGTTGATCGCCGTGACCGTGAGGTCGACGCCATTGATGGCGATCGAGTCGCCGGGCTTCGCATCCGACAGAATTTGGGTGGCGCGGATGCGCAGCCTGCCGGCGTCCGCTTCGACCACTTCTCCCACTTCCTCGATGATTCCTGTGAACATGCCTACACCGTAGCGGGTTGGCCCGGCGACGGTCAATGCGGCGTGTCAGTTCGAACTGCAGACTGGGCGCTGGATAGCCATCGCACAAAGAGGATCCCAAAAATCAGGTCGCCCGTTCCCAGCAGAGGAGTGCGGAGGGGGAGGGCGCCGAAGACCCAGAACCACACCAGCAGTGAGAAGAACGACAGTTTGCCTGCGGCGGCGACCGTGATGAAGAGACGGTCGGTACGACCGACTACTGCGGTCCATAGATAGGCGACCCCGAAGAGCAGAACGAACATGCAGACGGTCGCAAGATACAGTGGGTGACCACCCTCCGGCAGTCCCGCTAACACCCGCAATGCCCTAGCCGACGGAACGAAGGCGGCTGCGCCGACCAGGTTCATCGCGGTCGTGGCGAACAAAGCCCCTCGCATCCAGGTCGGCAATGCAATCATGTCGGAACCTCGTCGGCCGTTTGCGGCGCCACAGCCACTGCTTCAGCAAACCCATCCGCAGACAACCAGGCTTCCGCATCTCCGCGGTGTGTGAAGGTGCGGAAGCTACGACCGCGTTTGGCTTCGAAGAGAAACTCCTCGAACCTCTCGGTGTGCTTCGCTTCGGGGGCGAAGATCACTGCGAGCCGGATGTGGTAGTTCTGGAACTTCTGGATGAACTCCCCGGCGAAGAGGGAACGGAGCTCGAAGAAGGCGTCGGGAAGATTCCGCGAGTCGACAAGGAGGCGGTCCGCATCGTGCTCCCGGCACGCGGCGATTAGACTCAGCGCGTCGTCGACACGCGTGATCTGCTCTACGCACTCGACGATCCGAACGCCTGCCAGCTCACTCACTTTGGTCTTCATCTTTGAATCGTCCATCGACGGTCTACCAGACCATAGGCATCAGTCGATACCTGACTTTCCGGCAATACCCGTCGTAGCCCGGCAGGTGCGCCGACAGAAACCGCTCTTCGTCCAGAAGCCGAGCGACGATGGCGCCGCAGAGCGGAACGGCGACGAGCAGCGCCCACAGCGATCCCAACGCCAATGGCGTCGCTAGGAACGCCAGCACGCCGCCCGCATACATCGGGTGGCGAACGAGGCGATATGGCCCCGTCTCTACCACCTGCTGGCCCGGTTCGACTTTCACGACACTCCCGGTGTGGCTGTTCTCTTTGAATACGAAGAAGACGATCAGGAGTCCCAACACGACAACCACGTCTGCTGACAGAACGATCGGGATCGGCAAAGCCGACCAGTGAAAGCGATGATCGAGCCCTGGAACTATCAAGAGGGCACAGAACAACAGCCCTGTTAGTGCTTGAATGATCTTCTGGCTCGCCTCCGGCTCGGCGCCCGGACCGACCCGGAGGCGACGCTCAACGAGACGGGGATCATGCTTCAGAAAATACAGCGTAATGAACAGCACCGAGACTGAGAAGACAATCCAGTAGATCCACGCCTCCCAGAAACGCAGCGACCAAGCGGGCAGGAAGAGCAGTAGGGCAAGCACAACCTGCAACCTGATGAACCCAAGAAGGGCCTTCCGCGAAAGGTCGCCCCCTATATTGCTTCCCGGTGATTCCGTTGCCATGAAGCCGAAACGCGTTGTCGTTCAGGTGCGGCGCGTCGTTCGCCGTCGCCTGGAGCGGCCTTGTTCGTCGGTGCGTCGTGCGTTCACTCTGCCTCCAGCAAACGTGCGTTCGAGAACCTCGAGCGCGAACCGAGCCGACACGGTCGCCGGGCCGCCCCCCATCTCGATGCCGACTTCGATGGCTTCTAGCACTTCCCGCATGGTGGCTCCCGCCGCAGCCGCCTGCTCGATATGCCACTGCATGCACGATTCGCAATCGACCTTGACGGAGATTCCGACTGCGATGAGTTCCTTGGTCCTTTTGGGAAGTGCGCCGTCGGAGAAGGCGGCCTCCTCCAGGTGGAGGAAGGCTTCGTAGACCTTCGACTTGAGCGCGCGCAGCTTGGCGTGGGCCGCCTTCCTTCGCCGCACGATCTCTGCAAGTTTGTCCACCACTGCCTTCCTCACCAGCCGTTGGCGAGCACCCGGAACACCGGGAACGCAGCCGCGACCTTCTCGAACTCTGGGAGCGGCGCGTCTTTGTCTACAGGGATGTGCGGGCGCGCTCCAGGTGCGCGCTGGAGGTAAGCCTTCAAGATGGGTGCGCGCTGACCAGCGGGCACTTCTTCGAGGCGAACCTCCTCGCGACGACCGTGCCGGAGCACCACCTTTCCCCCCGCTGCTCGCGTGTTCCGAACCCAGGCGACGTCCTCTCCGAGCATTGACACCAAGTACCGCTGCCCATCCACGAGGGCAATCACAACGGGTAGGGAGATGACTCGCCCGGACTTACGCCCCGTCACCTCCAACGTAACGAGGTAGTTGGATGCGACGCCTGAGGAACCAAGAGCGGCCCACGCCAGGTTCAGAATCTTCGCCAGTCGGTTGGGCCGCTGCCCGCGGTACAACCATCGCTTGAAGTCGCCTCGAGCCATCACTCCTGCCGGCGTGCTCCTTTCGACGCGCTCGATCCCGCCTCAGGCTTGCCACGCAAACGGCCAGCGTTACAAGCCCTCGACGGCGTCCTTCGGCAGCCAGCCGCGACGACCGTCGCAACGGGCGATCTGCAGCCAGCCTTGCCGTGCGGCGAGAATGCGGACCAGTGAACCTTCCTTCAGCGCGAAGTGGATGGTGCCGTTGTCGGCCGGCTCGAAGCGGGCGGGCGTGTCGCCGCTGGCGATCACGACCGCTTGGCGTAGCCAGTCGTTGGACAGGACTTGCTCGGCAAGCGATGTGCTCGCGACCACGACCAACGTGGCCAACGCGACGGCGGCGTACGCCAGCCAACGCGGCCGGCGGGGCCACACGCGGTAGCCCGCTAGCCCCAGCAGTAGCAGCGTGTACAGCGCGCTCGTCAACCAGACGAGTTGCCCGGTGGCCATGCGGTGGGCGACAGGAAATGCCACACGCTCCCACACCGGCGGGGTGCAGGTCTCGGCACCGGTGAGCGAACGCGCGTATGCCAGGTTGGCGTCCAGATCCGGATCGGCCGGCATCAGGCGGCGTGCGCGTTCATAGTGGAGGATCGCTTTGCCCCGCTCGCCCGCCTTGAAGTAGGCGTTGCCGAGATTGAAGTAGACGTTGCCGCTCGCCAAGCCCGAGCGCAGCAGCTGCTCGTACTCGCCGGCAGCGGCGGTGAACTGGCCGTCCTTATACAGCGCGTTGGCGTGGAAGAAGGTCGTCTGCGGACTTGCCGGCGGCTCAACGGCGTGTGCGGCGGCGGCGACGAGCAGGAGAATGATGGCGGTGGAAACGGTCGGCGCAGCGCGACGCGTGCGCTCCAGTTGCTGAATGACCTGCTGCGCCAGCGCCAGCGTGCCACGCATGTCGCCGTCGCCGGCTCCCGGCGCGAAGCGCACCTGCTCGCACGTGGCGAGGAAGTCACGAACGCGTTGCGCACACTCTGCGGAGACGCCGCTGCTCGCCACCGCGTCAGCGTCGATTGCACCCGGTGGCAAGCCGAGCTTGGCGGCGAGGTACTCCTGCATAGTGCGCGACACGGCGTCGTAGAACTGCTGACGATTGCCGGCTGCCAGCGCGCTCTGCGCCGCGTTCAAGGCACGCTTCGCCTGTTTGCCCGCCCGTGTGAAGCGGGCGTAGCGTTCATCCCCCGTCAGCCGCTGACGCCGGCGGTCGTACCACACCGCCGTCGCGAACAGCAGCAACGGCACAGGCTGCCACAGCAGGAACAGCACGCTGCGATACCACGCGTCGGTCGGCACCGTGAGACGGCCGGGATCATCCTTGATGTACACGATGTCACGTCCGAGCGTCTCCGCTGCGGCATTGCGTGCCGCGGGCGCGCCGCCGGTCACAACCTCCGCACGCGGCGCGTTCTGCGGCGGCCGGACGACCAAGGCAATCGGCTGGCTCTGCACCGTCCGGTACTGTCGCGCCTGCGGGTCGAAGTAGCTGAACCGTACCGGCGGAACGGCATGCACGTTGGCATCGTTTGGGATCAGGACCTGTTCGTAGGAGCGCTCGGCGCCTTCAGCCTTGGCGGTGCGCGCTTCGTACGTCCGGAAGCTGTCCGCGTTGCTCAGCGCCGGCGGCTGCGCTTCGGCGAAGTTACCGGTCCCGGTAATCTTCATGTGCAAGGTGATGGGATCGCCGGCGGTGAGCTCGGTTGGCGCCGCGGTGACCTCCAAAGCGAAGCTGCCGACCGCGCCGGAGAACCCCGAAGGTTTGCCTTCCTCGGGCAGTGGCAGCACGTTCAGAGTCACCGCATCCGAGCGCACATCCGTCGGATGCCGCTCGGTATCGTTCTGGAAGAAGCGCTCAAAGAAGGGATCATTGAAGCCGCCACCGCCGCCGCCGCGGCGGCGGCTCAGGACGTTGAGCCGCACGCTGGCTGGTCCGAGCGTGAGCTTACCGGCGCGTAGCGGGATCACCGTGGTAGTAAAGCGCACAACCTGGAACGTCTCGCCGTTGACGTCCTGTCGCTGCTGGCTCGGCTCGGGGAACTTGTCGATCGACAGGCCGTCGCCCGCGAGCGTGGGATACTGCAGGTCCGAAACGCGGACGTTGCCGACATACAACCGCAGGTCGACGGGGAGCGGCTCATGGAGGTAGACCTCTTGACGGGGAACGGACAGGGTGACGCGGAGGGCATCGGGGCCTGTGCTCCCCTTCGCGGCCTGCCCCGACGGTGCCTGCCCCTGCGGGCCAGCGGGAGGCGGTTGGCTCACCGCGCCGACGTCCACGGGCACAGCGGCGGTCTGGTACTGCTTGCCTTCATAGTCGACAGTGAACGGGCCGAGCGTGAAGTGTCCTTGCTTCAATGGAAC
>JBGQHM010000438.1:0-5555 GCA_041497995.1 Binatia bacterium
AACGGCGTCGCCGCCAACGTTGATGGCAGCTTCGTGGCGTTCTACTCGGACGCGACGGACCTGATTCGTGGTGATACCAACCAACTCCGTGATGTGTTTGTCCGCGACCGCGCGACCCAAGTCACTGAACGCGTCAGCGTCAATAGCTCGGGCGAACCCGAAAACGGCGCCAGCCACGCCACCGGGTTCCCCCCCGCCATCGATGCGGACGGACGGATGGTTGCCTTCTACTCGGACGCCACAAATCTCGTCCCGGACGACACCAACGGCCAGTCAGATGTGTTCGTTCGTGTGCGTAACACCAATACAACCGAGCGCGTCAGCCTCGGCGCCGATGGCGCGCAAGGCAACGGTCCCAGCCTCAACCCGAGCATCAGCGGCGACGGGCAGCTGGTGGCGTTCCAGTCGCAAGCCTCGAACCTCGTACCGAACGATCACAATGGCATGTCCGACATCTTTGTCCGCGACCGCGGCAGCGCAACGACGGAGCGGGTCTGCGATAGCATCGAGCCGAACGGCGACAGTTTCGCTCCGAGCATCAGCGCCACCGGCCGATTCGTCGCCTTCACGTCTGCAGCCACCAACCTCGTCCCCACCACACCCGACAAGAACGGCCGACTGGACATCTTCGTCTGCGACCGCGCCACCGGCGCCATTGACCTGGTGAGCGTGAGCTCGGCCAACGTCCAGGGCAATGGAGACAGTATTCTCCCGGCAATCAGCGAGGACGGTACTTTCGTGGCGTTCAAGTCGCTGGCCGACAACTTGGTTCCCGACGACCGGAACAACTTGGTCGATGTCTTCGTGCGTGACCGCGAGGGCGGCATCACTGAGCGTATCAGCCTGAGCTTCTCCGGCGGCGATTCCAACGACGTGTCGTTTCCACCCAGCATCAGCTACGACGGCCGCTTCGTTGCCTTCGGGTCGGCCGCCAACAATCTCGTGCGCGCCGATGTGAATCAGTTGGCGAGCGTCTTCGTCCGCGATCGCATGTTCAAGCTGTCGTTGCTGGTCGACGTGAACGCACTGGGTCAGCAAGCCAACGGTGCGACGCCCGACGTCCCACCCTCCGTCAGCGGCGATGGCAAGCAAATCGGCTACGTGTCGTTTGCGTCGAATCTGGTGATCGTCCCCGATCGCAATGAGACCTCCGACGTTTTCATCGCCGGTAACCCGTTCTTCTGCCCCGGCGGCATTTGCCCCGATGGCCTGATGTGCCGGGACGGCATGTGCGTGCCCGAGGTTGTGCCGACGCCGACCCTGGGGCCCACCGACTGTTGCCAGTGTGCAGGAAACACATGTGCAGTGCCGAGCAACGGCAGGTGTGCCGTTGGCTGCGATCCAGTGCAGCAGGCAGCGTGTCTGGGCACGGGCAGTTGCGCCACGTTTACTCCGGCCACGATGACCGCGACGCCGACGCCCACAGCCACGGGCCTAGGCCCCCCGACCGTAACACCTACGGCGACGGTGGGAGCGAGTGACTGTTGTCAGTGCGCAGGAAATACGTGCGCTGCGCCTACCGATGGAAGGTGCCCGGTCGACTGCAGCCCCGTCCGGCAAGCCGCGTGTTTGAACGCTGGTGATTGCGCAACGTTCACACCGACACCCACAGCGACTGGCTCGGCGACACCAGGAGCGCAGGACTGCTGCCAGTGCGAAGGGAATACATGCGCGGCGCCGAGCAATGGCACGTGCGCCGCTGGCTGCAGCCCTGTTCGGCAGGCAGCCTGCTTGGGCACGGGCAGCTGTGCGACCTTCACGCCTGCGACTGGAACCGTGACGCCGACGCCGACCCCGACGGGCCCGACCGCCACACCGACCGCGACATTCGGAGCAAACGATTGCTGCCAATGCGAAGGCAATACATGCACGGCGCCTAGCGCTGGCGCATGCGGCGCCGGCTGCACCGGCGTGCGGCAGGCAGCCTGCTTGGGCACGGGAAACTGTGCGACGTTCACCCCGGTCGTTGGAACCGCTACCTCGACGCCGACCCCGCCGGGGCCGACTGCGACCCCAACGCCGACCGTTGGAGCCAAGGACTGCTGCCAGTGTGAAGGAACCTGTGCGGCGCCGAGTGACGGCACATGTCCGGTGGGCTGCAACCCCGTGCGGCAGGCGGCATGCTTGAGTACGGGCGCGTGCGCGACGTTCACGCCCGCAGGTGCGACGCCGACGCGCACCGCCACGGCTTCCGCTTCACCCACTCGGACGCAGCCGCCTGCCGGGTCGCCGACCAGCACCTTCACGCCCGCGACGCCCGTCCAGCCATTGGATCTGGACGCCTGCCAGTGCGCCGTAAGTCCCAGCCCTCACCAGAGCCGACGTGGCGTGCTGCTGTGGCTCTCCGGACCCGTGATGTTGCTGCTGCGCCGTCTGCGTCGACGAAGTGCGGGCTCGGCGCGAAAGGTACGCGGGCTCGTGAGCCTCGTCTTCATTGCAGGCATCGTTGCGGCCGCACCCGCGCGTGCTGCCGGACCGTTCGTCGGTCTCGACGTCGGCGCTTCGGAACCAACCAACGGCAACTACCGCGGCAACGTGAAGAGCGGCGCCGCCGCTAACCCGTACGTCGGCTACATGCTCAACGAGTACCTTGGCCTGCAAGGGCAGATCCACTTCTCCTATCAAGGTACCGATTTCCATCCCAACTTCCCCAGCAACCGCAACCAAACCACGACGTTGCTGGGCGGTACGGCGGGGCCGCGGTTCGAGCTTCCATTTCGCTACCCGTTCGAGCTGGGCGACGGGGAGGTGTATGCCACCGCCCAAGGTGGCTACTTCACCGGTCTGAGCGGCCGGTTGACGCACAGCGCGCCGGGACTCTCCGTCGGCATGGGGATCGGCTACAAGCTGATGCCAGCGCTGACGCTGGAAGTCTTTGGCCGCTGGAATCGATCCTACATGTCGCCGCGACCCAAAGACCTGGGAGCCAAGCAGGTGCCGGAGGAACGGATCGGCGATGACATCCAGTGGGCGACCGGCGGCCTCGGCTTGCGGTACAGCTTTCCGCAGGCTCCCCCCTTGCCGCCTCCGCCGCCCCCACCCGTCGTGGCCGAGGCACCGCCGCCGGAACAACCGGTGCGGAAAAAGATCATTCTCCGCGATGTCCACTTCGACTTCGACAAGTCCAACATTCGTCCCGACGCTGGGCCCGTATTGGATGAGGCGATTGGCCTGCTGAGGGACGAGGGGAACATCTCGATCGTTGCGGAAGGCCACACCGACAGCATTGGGACGGACGCGTACAATCTTAAGCTCTCACAACGCCGCGCTGACTCAGTGCGCAAGTATCTGGTCGACCACGGCATCGCCGCCGGCCGCATTACCACCGAAGGTTTTGGGGAGTCGCGCCCGGTTGCCTCGAACGATACGCCTGACGGACGCGCACAGAACCGCCGGGTGGAGCTGCGCGTGAGCCAGTAGAGCGTGGGGCGCCAGCTGACTGAACGCCGGTCGCTCTGCATCAGGCCGATACCGGCCGGCGTTCGTTGCCGTTGAGAAACGCGCGCAGGTAGCGCGCCGTATGCGAGCGCTTCCCGTTCGCGACAATCTCCGTCGGCGGACCCATGGCGACCACTTCGCCGCCGCCGTCGCCTCCCTCGGGACCGAGGTCGATGATCCAGTCGGCCTCTTTAACGATGTCGAGGTTGTGCTCGATGGTCACGATGGTGTTGCCGATGTCCACCAGCCGGTGCAGCACGTCGATGAGCTTCTCGATGTCGGCGAAGTGCAGCCCCGTCGTCGGCTCGTCGAGGATGTAGAGCGTGCGCCCGCGCGATTGCTTGCCGAGCTCGTACGCGAGCTTGATGCGCTGCGCTTCGCCGCCGGAGAGCGTGTTGCTGCCCTGGCCGAGCGTCAGGTAGTCGAGACCGATGGCGTGCAGCAGCCGCAGCGGGTCAGCGATGGCCGGGACGGCGGTGAAGAAATCGGCTCCTTCCTCGACCGTCATGCTCAACACCTCAGCCATGTTCTTGCCGCCGTAGCGCACCGCGAGCGTCTCGTCGGTGTAGCGCTGGCCGTTGCAGCTTTCGCAGGTGACGTAGACGTCCGGCAAGAAGCTCATCTCCATCTTGATCTTGCCCTGCCCAGCGCAGGTCTCGCAGCGGCCGCCTTTGATGTTGAAGGAGAAGCGACCCGCGGTGTAGCCACGCTGCCGCGCCTCCGGCGTCATAGTGTAGAGCTTGCGGATCTCGTCGAAGAAGCCGACGTACGAGGCGGGGATCGAGCGCGGCGTGCGGCCAATCGGCGTCTGATCAACCTCGACGACGCGTTCGATCTCAGTACCGCCGGTGATGGCCTTGTGCGTGCCGACGCGACCGCTCGGTAGGCCAAGGCGGCGCTTCAGGCCCGTGTAGAGCACGTCGCGTACAAGCGTCGACTTGCCTGAGCCGGATACGCCGGTGACGCAGGTCCATGCGCCCACCGGGATCTCGACGTCGATGTGCTTCAAGTTGTGCTCCGCCGCGCCGCGCAGTTTCAGGCGCGGACGGTCCGTGACATCGCGGACAGGCCCGATGCGCCGGCGCGGCTGGCCGAGGAACCGCCCGGTCACCGAGGCCGGATGCTGGCGCAAGCTGCGCGGGGAGCCCATGGCCACGAGCTCGCCGCCATGTACGCCGCCGCCCGGACCGAGATCGATGACCAGGTCGGCCGCTTCGATTGTCGCTTCGTCGTGCTCGACGACGATGACGCTGTTGCCGTGCTCCTTGAGCTGCGTCAGCGTGCCGAGCAGCATGGCGTTGTCGCGTGGGTGGAGCCCGATGGTCGGCTCGTCGAGGATGTAGCAGACGCCGCGCAGGTTCGAGCCCAGCTGTGCCGCCAGCCGGATCCGCTGCGCCTCGCCGCCGGAGAGCGTATCGGCGCGCCGGTCGAGCGTCAGATACGACAAGCCGACTTCCTGCAGAAACTGCAGGCGCGGCACGATCTCCTTCATGATGTTGGCGGCGATCAGCGCTTCGCGTCCGGAGAAGCGCCGCTGCGAGAGATCCGCCAGACACGCGGCGACTGACTGTTGCGTCAGCTCCCAGATCCCCGCGCCGTCGACCTTGACGGCCTGAGCGCGCGCGTTCAAGCGACGCCCGTGGCACGTCGGGCAGGGGCTTTCGTTCATGAACGGCGCCAGCAAGGTGCCGTCGACCTCGGCATCCTCGAGCTGCTGCTGCAAGATACCGATGAGTCCACCGTCGCCGTCGCCATTACCGTGAAACAAGCGTTGCCGCTGCTTCGGTGTCAGCTTGGCCGCCGGCCGTTCCCAAGCGACGCCCAAAGCGGCACCCAGCTGCTTAACGGCGCGCCACAGCGCGCCGCCGAGCGGCTTGAGTGACGCGGTGAGCGCCTCGCCGATGGGTTGCGTCGGATCGCCGATCAGCAGGTCCGGTTCGAAGCTCGGCAAGCTGCCGATGCCGTCGCACTCGCTGCACGCGCCTTGCCGGCTGTTGAAGGAGAACAGGCGCGGGTCGAGCGCCTCGTAGCCGATGCCGCAGCGCGCGCAGTACAGGCGCTCGCTGAAGATGCGCTCGCTCTTGTCGGCGCTGACGATGAGTGCGCCGCTGCCGAAG
>JBGQHM010000439.1:0-5528 GCA_041497995.1 Binatia bacterium
ACCTGTCGCGCGAGGCGATGGGGGCGAAGTTCGATCCGCGCCGCGTACAGCCAAGCAACGTCGTCACGGCTTTCGAAAACAAGTTCGCCGTTGGTTCGTACCTCGCCTACCAAGGCCACAAGTTCGTCGAGCGCTTCGACCCCAACAGCTACGTGACGTTGTCCATGGCGATGGACCTGTTCGACCTCGGTGAGACGCGCGAGCGGCTGCGGTCGGTATTCGCACGCAGCCTGTGCCGCTGGCTGGTCATCAGCTTTTCGAGCGACTGGCTGTTCCCACCTGAGCAGAGCCGGCAGATCGTCGACGCACTCATCGCCGCTAGTCGTCCGGTGACCTACTGCAACGTCGAGGCATCGGGTGGGCACGACGCGTTTCTCCTCGAAGAGAAACGGTCGATCTACGGCGGGCTCATTGACGAGTTCATCGCTCACATCGACCCTGCAATCCCGGCGGCGGCGAACACGGTGACAGAGACGCTCGCCAACGCACCGACGAGCATCTTTCACGGGCACCGACTCGACTACGATCGCATCCTGGAGCTGATCCCGGCGGGGGCCAGTGTCTTGGATCTCGGTTGCGGTAGCGGCAGCCTGCTGTCGCAACTGCGGCTGCGCGGCCATACGCGGCTGGTCGGTGTCGATCTCGACGAGGACGTTCTGCTGGCGTGCGTTGCACAGGGACTCGACGTCGTGCAGTGCGACATCGAGAAAGGCCTGTCGTCGTTCACCGACGGGCAGTTCGATGTCGTCGTGCTCTCCCAGACGCTGCAGTCGGTTGGCCACACCGAAGGCATCGTCGACGAAATGCTCCGGGTCGGTCGCTCCTGCATCGTCAGCTTTCCGAACTTCGCGTACCGCAAGCTGCGCAGGATGCTCTACGAAGAAGGCCGTTCTCCCAAAGCGGAGGGGGCTTACAACTTCGAGTGGTACAACACTCCGAACCGTCGCTTTCCATCGATCGCGGATGTCGAGGAGTTCTGCGCGCGCAAAGGCATCCACACGCATCGCAAGCTCTACCTCAACAGTGAAACGCGCGAATCGATCACTGTCGAGCCAAACCTCAACGCCGACGTGGCGATCTTCGTCCTGAGTCGCTGATCGACTTTCCCGTTGCGGCACGGAGCGACGCCAGATACGGTCCAGCGCGTCCATGCACGACCCTCAGCCGGTACACCCGCTGACTATTACGGGGCTGACGTACGGCCCGCACGGCGTCGGACGGCTTGACGGCAAGGTGATCTTCGTACGCGGCGTCGTGCCTGGCGAGGAGGTCGAGGTCACTGTGCGCGAGGATCACGGCTCGTTCGCCTACGCCGACTTGCATGCGGTGTTGCGCAGCGCGCCGGAGCGCCGCATGCCGCCATGTCCGTATCTGCCGCGCTGCGGCGGTTGTCCGTGGCAACATATTACCTACCCCGCTCAGCTGCAGGCGAAGGAGCAGAATCTCCGTGAGCAGCTGCGACGTATCGGCGGTTTGGCCGACGTAAGCGTGCTGCCGATCATCGCGTCGCCGCGCGAGCTCGGTTATCGCGACCGCGTCAGCATGCGCACGGAGTCCGGGCGCATCGGGTTCTACGCCGCTGCGAGCCACGATCTTGTGCCCGTCGATCATTGCTTACTGGCTGACGAGCGCGTGGATGCGGCGATCCAGCCGGTGGCGGAGCTCGTCGGTCAGCTGCGCAGTGCGGTGCGACGCGTGGAGATCGCGGGGCGTGGAACGTGGCCCGGCGTCGTTGTGCTGGGCGAAGTGGAGGGACGATTCAGGAGCGACGACGGCGCGACCGTCAGCGCATGGCTGAAGCGGCATACCAGCGCCGCCGGCGTTGTGCTCGTAGGAAAAGCTTGGCGTCATGTTTGGGGGGACGAGCGGATCACATTGTCTCCCGAGGACGACCTCACGCTGCACGGGCGCTGCGGCGTGTTCACACAGGTCAATCCGGCCGCGAATCGCTTGCTGGTGCGCACCGTACTGGCCATGGGCGCGTTCGGCGCCGCCGATCGTGTCCTCGATCTCTACGCCGGTGTCGGAAACCTGAGCTTGCCAATCGCACGGCGCTGCGCCCAAGTGGTTGCCGTCGAGCAGTTTCGTCTCGCTGCCGACGACGCTCGCGCCAACGCCAGCGCGCTCGGGGTTGCGAACTGCCAGGTCATCGCCGCATCCGCGCACCGCGCGCTGCGCGACCTACCGGCCGCGACGTTCGATGCCGTCGTACTCGATCCGCCGCGCGGTGGCGCCGCCGAGGCGATCGATGCGTTGCTCGAGGCGGCCGCACGCCGGCTGATCTACGTTTCCTGCAACCCGGCGACACTGGCGCGCGATCTCAAACGTCTGGCGCAACGCTACCGCATCGAGGTGGTGCAACCGATCGATCTCTTCCCGCATTCGTACCACGTCGAAGCAGTCGTCAAAGCAGTGTTGACTTGCTGACGGGGCGCTCCTATGTTCCACGCAGGTTTGCTCACCACGATGTCTCTGGGGTCCACAGAAGTGCGAGCGTCAGAGACTCCGAAGTCGGTGCGCAGTACCGCTGTATCGAGGTACGATGCCTATGGCCAAGCAGCAGCAGAAGTCGCTCAAATCGAAGATCACGATCATCCCTGGCAAAGGCGTCGCGCAGACCATCAACTACCTGATTGAGGACCGTGATCAGCTCGATTGGCTGGTCGCCGTCGGCCGTAACAAGAACGGTGAGATCTTTTTCTACGACACCGGCGGCGACATCGTCGAAGACCTCGGCACGCTGGAGTACCTGAAGGAGCGCATCGCACGGGCGCACTTCGGCGAGGAACCCGAGTAATTCCACCACGCATCAACTCTCCCACGGAGGCGCATATGCGACTCGAAGTGATTCCGTGGAACGGCGGGCCACCGCCAAATGAGAACGCGCTGCGCGAGCGGCTGACGCAGGAAGGATTCGACGTCTTCCACTGGCGCGACGAAGCCGGCACCGACTACCAGCCGCACTCACACGACCACGACGAAAGTCTGTGGGTGCTCGAAGGCGAGATGACCTTCGGCGCCGGCGGTCGTGAGTTGCACTTGCGCGCCGGCGACCGTCTGATGTTGCCGAAGGGCACAATCCACACGGCGCGTGCCGGCGCTGCCGGCGTCACGTATCTCATCGGCGAACGGGTGTAGGGGCGAGGCATTTCCCATCGCCGTGGCACCGGCGTTCGATGCAGCACCTGACGTTCGCATCTTGAACCACCCGTCGACCACACTCGGAAATGCCTCGCCCTGCCTTGCAAGTCGATCCGCCAACGCCGCGTGGAATCCGCGGCGTCGGAAGGGCGAGGCATTTCCGGGTAACCGCCGTCGATACATGATGTCGCCACGGCCCCGCACGTCGCCGACACTGCTGCCGCGCGTGCGGAAATACCTCGCCCCTACGCACCCAGCTTCTCCAACGCCAACTTCACGCTGTCCGCCGGGCTCACCTTGACCTGGGCGTCGCTGATCTTGCCCTTCTCGTCGATGACGAAGTGGCTGCGGATGATGCCCATGTACTTCTTGCCGTACATCGACTTCTCGCCCCACACGCCGTACGCCTCGGCGATGGCGTGATCTTGATCGACCACCAGCGGGAACGGCAGTTTCTGGTTGGTCTTGAACTTCTGGTGGCTGGCCACGCCGTCCGGGCTCACGCCGAGGACCACGCCCTTGCGCTTCTCGACGGCCGGGTAGCTGTCGCGGAAGCCGCACGCCTGGGTCGTGCAGCCGGGGGTGCTGTCCTTCGGATAGAAGTACAACACCACGCGCTTGCCGCGAAAGTCGCTGAGCTTGATCGTCTTGCCGCTGTCGCTGAGTGCCTCGAAGTCGGGAGCAGTGTCGCCGACCTTCAGTGCCTTCTTCGCCATCAGTCGCCTCCTGCCGCGGTTCTATCGAGTCGTCACCATCAGTCAAGACCGTGAGCTGACTGCTGAGAGCTGAAGGCTGACGGCTCCCTTCACACATGATTGCGCAGCATCAGTTCCTTCGGATGCGGGTCGAGATAGACCTGCCCCCGCAGGTCGTCGACGTCGAAGCGGCGCACGTAGTGGCGGATGAGCGTGATCGGGACGACCAGCGGGATGAGCCCGCGTCGATGGTCGTCGATCACCAGTTGCAGCTCCCGTTTCGATGCGTCGTCGAGGCGTTTCTTGAAGTAGCCGGCCATGTGCTGCAGGAGGTTCGCATGTTGCCGGCGGGTTGCGGGCTCGGCGAGACCTTGCATGAACAGCGCCTCATAACGCGCGCGCACCTCCGCTCGTGCGACGTTCTTTGCGACGGCGACGAAGCGGCCCAGGCGGGCGTACATCTGCGGAGAGTGCGCCATCAGTTGCAGCTGGTGTGCGGTATGAAACGCAACCAGTGCACGCAGCGTCCAGCGGCCGCTGAACAGCGCGCGCACGCGGCGATACGCAAAGACGCGCTCGACGAAATTCTCGCGCACGTGAGGATCGTTCAGTCGGCCTTCCTCTTCGACCGGCAGATTCGGATAGCGCTGCACGAGCGCGTCGGCGAACAGGCCGCGCCCGGACTTCGAAGGAATCGTGTGCGCCTCGTACACTTTGACGCGTTCCATGCCGCAGCTCGGCGAATCCTTCTTGAGGATGTAGCCGCACAGCTCGTCGCCGGCCAATTGTGCCACGCGCTTGGCCGCGAAGTCGCGCATGGCGTCGGTGTAGTCGGCGCCGGTCTTCGGCATCACCAGGCGCGTATCACCGCCATGACGTTCGAGCCGTAGCGGCGGCCGCGGAATCCCCAATCCCAGTTCCACCTCAGGACACACTGCCACCCACTCCACGTAGTCTCCGAACGTATCGGCGAGGAAGGCATTGCGTTTGTGACCGCCGTCGTAGCGCACCTCGCGGCCGAGAAGGCAAGCGGAGACACCGATGCGAATCGGCTCGTCAGGGTGCGCAGGCGTTATGCTGCGGCGCTTGCGAGGCATCTGGTGCCAGTCCTACGCGGGTGGATTTTTTTCGCAAGATGTACTTGACATACTTTTCGCCCTCTTCTATTCCCAATGCCAGCAATGAACGCGTCGACCCGCAGCATGTGTCTCTGTTGTTGTATGAAGGCCCAGGGGGCCTCCCGTACTGGCGGTCGCGCTGCGTTTACTCTCCACACTCGTTAAAGTCGCCCTGACAGCTGCGAACCAAAGGCCCGGGAGGTAGTCACCTCCCGGGCCTTTTCATTTCCCGCCCTAGCCGCCACGCGGCGTGCGAGGGCCGGCCGGCGCAGAGCTGTCAGACAAATGGATGAACACGAGAAGGAGAGCACGATGCAGTACAACCGAATCGCACGAACCAGGTGGGCACGCACCGTCGTCACCGCGGCTGTCGCCGCGGTCATCGGCCTGGGCAACCTCATCCACCCAACCTCAACCGCCGCAGCGGACAAGTCGCTCGAGCTGCTCAATGTGTCGTACGACCCGACGCGCGAGTTGTGGCGCGCCCTGAACGAGGCCTTCATCCCCCAGTACGCCAAGGACGCCGGCGTGACCTTGAAGATCAACCAGTCCCATGGCGGTTCCGGCGCGCAGG
>JBGQHM010000440.1:0-5493 GCA_041497995.1 Binatia bacterium
CTCGGCGGCAGGGGGCACGTGCTCCCGGAGCCTCCCCGCGTCCGCGGCGCGGTTTCGGAGGCAGGACTCGCCCCCTTAGAGCGGAGTTATGGGCTCGTTCTTCTCTCTTGCGGGCTACCGCCGGCTGGAGTAGGTCCTATCTTCGCGGTGTAGTGTTGATGCGTATTTCTCATCAAGAAGATCGATGCCCGTTCGGCGCGGTTTTTGTGCTGGTGTCGACCCTGACGCTCGCTGCCTGCGGTGGTGGCGGAGGAGGGTCCGACCCAGCTGTTGCCCCTCCGCCGCACACCAACGATGCGGGAACGATTGCGTTCCAGGTGACTCCAGCCGGGAGTGATTCGACGGATGACCTGCTGCTTACGATAGGGAACCGAGGCCAGACCAGCGATCGAATGACCGTAGTTAGGAATGGAACAGATCTGCAGGTGCTTGTCATCAACAGTGCCGGCGAGCAGAGCAGCGTTGGCGTTTCCATTTCCGACTGGCAACCGGGGCAGGCTCATACGGTTACGTTCGTGTGGGGAGACGGCGTGGAGCAGCTCTACATCGATGGTCAATTAGCCGATCAGGGCGACCATCTAGGCGTCCTCCAATTGCCGATGGGAATAACGGGTCTCAGCGGATCCATCCACGATTTTAAGGTGTTCGCCCGGCCGCTCACGCCGGAAGAAGTTGCGACGCTCCCCACCGGGCCCAACCCGTCCGAAGTGTCCTTGCGCGTGCGCTCGACCAGCGTCGCCGAGCCGGAGAGTGCAGGCACAGTGTGCGTTGACCTGGTCGGCGGCACCGGCTTTGTTGCCGGTACACAGAACGACCTGGTGTGGGATCCCGGCTGCATGGAGATCAGCGAGCCGTGCGCGGCGAATCCACGACACGGCAAGAGCGTGCGCACCGGCCTGCGCCAGGGGCCGCGGCTGAAGGCCATTCTATTCTCCTTGACCAATACCGACCCGATCGATGACGGCGAGCTCTACTGCTGCCCGTTTCGCATCGCGTCGATCCCGTCCGGTGCCTGCTGCGCGGTGCGGATTCAGAATACGCTCGGGAGCGACTCTGTGGGCCACGCAATTGCAACGGAAGGCGTTGACGGCCAGATCTGTCTGCGCTGAGAGTGTCGCCCTCCTCAGTTGACCCGTCAGTCCCTGCATCTTCCCATCCGTACGACATAGTGGTACCGGCCTCTGCACCGGCCAGAGGCCGGTGCCACCTTCTTGCTTGGAGCAATTGATTGGGAGGGAACATGCTTGAAGCGCCGTACCGCGATGCTGCGCGGTCTGTTGAGGATCGTACGCGCGATCTGCTGTCGCGCATGACGCTCGATGAAAAGCTAGCGCAGCTCGGCGGTGTCTGGTCGACGAGTTTGCTGGCGGGCGGCAAACTTTCGGAAGCTCGAGCGCGCGACAAGCTAGGGAATGGCACGGGCCACATGACGCGCATCGGCGGCGCGACAGTGTTCACGCCGGCAGAGAGCGCACGCTTCGCCAATGCCATTCAAGAATTTCTCATCGAGCAGACGCGCCTCGGTATCCCGGCGATCCTTCACGAAGAGAGCTGCGCCGGTTATCTGGCGCGCGATGCGACGTGCTTCCCTCAAGCCATCGGCCTTGCCAGTACGTGGGAACCGCAGCTCATCGAGGCGATGACCGCGGTCATTCGGACGCAAATGCGCGCCGTCGGCGCACATCATTCTCTGGCGCCGGTGCTCGATGTCGCCCGTGACCCGCGCTGGGGGCGTACCGAGGAGACGTTCGGCGAAGACCCGCATTTGATCTCGCGGATGGGCGTGGCCTACGTGAAGGGGCTGCAAGGGCCGGATCTCGCCCACGGCATCGTCGCGACCGGCAAACACTTCCTCGGCTACGGTGCTTCCGAAGGCGGCATGAACTGGGCGCCGGCGCACATTCCACGGCGCGAGCTGCTTGAGATCTACCTGGCGCCGTTCGCCGCCGCGATCAAGGAGGCGGGACTAGCGTCGATCATGAACGCGTACTGCGAGATCGACGGCGTACCGGTGGGCGCATCGAAGGAGTTGCTGACGGACCTGCTCCGCGGCGAGCTCGGCTTCGACGGCGTGGTGGTCTCCGACTACTTCACCGTCCCGACGCTGATGAACTACCACCGTATTGCGCGCGACGAAGGCGACGCGGCGTGCTGGGCGCTCGAAGCCGGCATCGACATCGAGCTGCCGGCGCTGCAGTGCTACGGAGAACCGCTGCGGCAAGCGTTGGCAGAGGGCAGGGTCAACATGGGACTTGTCGACGCGGCCGTATCTCGCGTCCTGCGCATGAAGTTTCAGCTCGGCCTCTTTGAGCATCCGTACGTTGACCCGGAGGCGGCGGGCGCCGTGTTCGATACCACCGACCAGCGCAGACTAGCGCATCGGATCGCGCAGAAGTCGATCGTGTTGCTCAAGAACGAGGGCAGCTTGCTGCCGCTGGCGAAGACGCTGTCGTCGATTGTGGTGATCGGTCCGAGCGCAGCGAGCATACGGCTGCTGCAAGGCGACTACCACTATCCGTCGCATCTGGAGATCATGTTCGGTGAGCTCACGGAAGGTGATCTGTCGCCGCGGCCGCAAGGCGGGATCAATCTCGCGCAACACTTCGTGCCGATGGTGAGCATTCTGGAAGGCATCCGGCGCGCAGTGGCTGCGGGCACCGTCGTGCGTCACGCGCCGGGATGCGCGGTGCTCGACACGTCGACGGACGGGTTTGCAGCCGCTGTGGCAGCGGCGCGCGAGAGCGACGTTGCGATTGTCGTCGTGGGTGACAAGTCGGGGTTGGTCGACGGCTGCACGAGCGGCGAGTCGATCGACCGCGCCGACCTGGGGTTACCCGGTGTCCAGCAGGCGCTGGTCGTAGCGGTCGTCGCCACTGGAAAGCCAGTCGTGGTCGTGCTGATCAACGGGCGCCCACTGGCGTTGCCGTGGATTGCGGAACATGTGGCGGCGATCGTTGAAGCGTGGCTCCCCGGCGAGGAGGGCGGCACCGCCGTCGCGGACGTACTGTTCGGCGACTACAATCCCGGCGGCAAGCTGCCGGTGTCGTTGCCGGTGACCGTGGGCCAGGTGCCGGTTTACTACAACCACAAGCCGTCGGGTGGACGGTCGAACTGGAAAGGTGACTACGTCGGCGTGAGCAGCAGACCGCTTTTCCCATTTGGTCACGGCTTGAGCTTCACGCGCTTCGAGTACACTAATTTAGACATCAGTCCGCAGCTTGTCACCGCTGCTGACACGGTCGCGATCCAGGTCGACGTCACCAACGTTGGTAGACGCAGCGGCGAAGAAGTCGTGCAGCTCTACGTCAACGACGTGGTGGCGAGCGTGACGCGCCCAGTGAAGGAACTGAAGGGCTTCGAGCGTATCGAACTGGCGGCCGGCGAGCGCAAGCGCGTGCGCTTCGATCTCGCCGTGAGCCAGCTCGCCTTCTATGATCGACAGATGCAGCGTGTCGTCGAGCCTGGGGCGATTCAGGTGATGGTCGGCAGCTCGTCGGAGGACATTCGGCTGACGGGACAGTTCGAGATTGCTTTCTGAATCCCTCGCCGAGGATACCGCTCGTTGCGGCGCTGCCGCCGCAGCCCGATGCCACACGCAAAGAGGGGAGCAGCCCGCCGGCTGCTCCCCTCTCGTTGCGGTGCCGTCGCTTCGACAGCCTGACTACGGTCCCTGCGTGATCTTCAACTCCACACGCCGGTTTTCCGCCCGGCCTTCAGCGGTGTCGTTCGTCGCGACCGGCTGCGATTTCCCAAAACCCTTGACGGTCATTCGGGAGGCCGCGATCCCACCCTTTTCGAGATAGTCGGCCACCGCCTGTGCGCGCCGGACGGACAGCTTCTGGTTATACGCGTCCGAGCCGATGCCGTCTGTATGTCCATCGACAGACAGCGTGATGTCCTTGTACTCCTTCAACGTGCTAATCGCCTCGTCGAGGATCGGCCGTGCATCCGCGCGGATGTTGGACTTGTCGAAGTCGAAGTTGACACCGCGCAGGACGATCTTCTTCTTTTCCGGCGGCGCGGGTGCTGGCGGAGGCGGGGGTGGCGGTGCCTCTGCCACCACCGGGAGCGGCGGCAAGAAATGGTGTTGGAGACTGAGGCCGGCGCTGACGAAGGTGACGTCGTGATTCGTTCGCGCCGCGCGGATGCTGCTGTCGTCGCGCTGTACGAAGAGGCCGCCGTAGGTACCGCGGAGGAACTCGTAGTTCAGACCGCCGCCGATGTTCCAACCAACGTCATTGCCGTTCGTCGGACCGCTCATTGCGGTGTAGTACCCGCCCTGGCCCGTGACGAACGCTTCCAGGTGTTCATCGAGCAGCGAGACACGCGGACCTGCGGTGATCGAGAAGAAGCTGGTGACGTCGCTCTGCCGTGTGTGGATGGTCGTCGGAAAGAGCGAGAACTGCGGCGTGGCCTGCAACGACACGGCCAAGGCATCGTACAGCGTGAAGATCCGATAGCCGGCGTAGGGCGCGATCATGCCGCCCGGATCGGCCGACCTCGACAGCTTCTCCGTCGGTATCGCTGCCCCGACATTCAAACCGACGAACGGCTCACCCGCGTGCACCGACGGCACGAACAGGCTCATCGCCAGCCCGACGCCGCCGAACCAACCCCAGAGCCTGCTGAGCGTTCTGCGCATGTCGACCTCTCCTCCTTCCGGGCGCGTTCGCGCGCTCCTGCCACACCTGACCAAATGAGAACCCGTCCCCCACCGGCTGCCATCGGCTACCGGCGGCGGGATAGTATCCGAAGACGTTTCGGTTGGCAAAAGAAAGACGGGGGCCTATCGGGGGAAGGTGTCCACCAGATCATGGAGTCGCTCCCGCGCCCCCGTCAGGATGCAGGTGCCGTCGCCCACCAGCAACGTGTCCCAGTCGAGGTCCAGCAGACGCTGCACGCTGGCGCGTAGCCGCGCGGGGTCATCGATGACCTTGTCTGGCAGCAGGGCGCAGCGACCGGGCGGGTTGCCGATGACCGCGTCGCCGGCAATCAGCAGGCGTCGTTCCGGCCAGTGCAGGGCGACTTCGCCTGGCGACTTGCCAGGGATGCCGATGACCGTGAGCGGCCCTATTCGCTGCCCGGCGTGCAGGTCGGCGTCGACCGTTGCTCCTTGCGCACGCGCGTGCACGGCGTCATCGGGATGGATCGCGGTCCGAGCCCTTGTACGTGCGCGCACAGCGTTGGCTGCCCGCACGTGGTTGCGGTTGGTTAGAACGATCCACGCCGCGCCGAGACGGGCAATGGCATCGAGCGTCGATGTATCCGGCTCCACCGGATCGATGCAGATATTGCCGTCCGGCGCCCGCACGAGATAGCCGTTGAAGTTGTAGCCATGGCGCTCCGAGAACCACGGCCACGTAAAGATGTCCGCGAGAATCTCCTGCATGGTATTTCCCTCCTGCTGCATCTTGCCGGCTTTGCGACGACAAGGCCACGCGCACGATGAAGTGGGGTCACAACGTGAACGTCTGATGAAATTCTGTTGACGCC
>JBGQHM010000441.1:0-5480 GCA_041497995.1 Binatia bacterium
GTGCTCCGCGCACACGCTGTACTTCTGGTCCGATCCACAAGAGCACCTGCGGGAGATCCATCGCGTCCTCAAGTCAGGCGGCCGTTTCATTCTCGGATTCAGCCCTCGAGACGACGAGAAGGCGACGGCAAGCTTCCCCGCCGCCGTCTATCGGTTTTACACCGGCGACGAAGTGCGCATCCTGCTCGAGCAAGTCGGTTTCCAGGACATCAACATGATCGTGCGCTCGGTGTCGTCTCGCACCATCGCCTTTGCAGTCTCCCACCGGCGCTAGAGTGCTCAGTCAGTTCCGAGAAACCGAGTCCTGATCCGGTTTCGAAACGACAGGCCACACGGCGCCGCTCTTTTGGCTCTCCCCTTGCTGATTAGAGGTCGGAGGTTGGCGACATGAAATGCACTGCTGGATTGATTAGTGGCGCTGTGGCAGTTGCTGTGGCCTTGCCGGTGGCCGCGCAGATGATGAACCAGGGCAGCGGTATGGGCGGCGGTCGCCGGACGATGATCAATCTCGTCTCACCGGCGGACTCACCAACCCAGATCCGACGCGGGACAGTGATGGTCGGTCAATACATGCTTGGGATGGGACAGAACTCGATGGGACCAGGGATGCCCGGCCTTGGCGGAAACGCAACGCCGGGCACTCGACTCGTGCTGCGTCTTTACGGAGTAAGCGACACGAACGGTTTGATCACGAGCACGGGCAATCATTTCATCTTCCAAGGCGAGCTCGAGACACCCTCCGGCAACAACACGCCGATCGTGATCGACCAAGCGTTCGCGCTCAACAGCGGCGCCGCGATGGTTCTGGTGCCGCTGAGTCTGCCCTCGGTCACGGGTCTAGCCACCATCACCATAGACCAGGTCGCTGTTGTGGACGATGGGGGTAGCGCGTTCGCAGTGCCCGGAATTGCGCTCGCGCAACCGATACCGCAAATGACACCGCGACCGACACCGAACGGAACGTGCACGAATGACAACGAGTGCAACGACGGCGATCCGAATACGCAGGACGTGTGCACGCCGATGGGCTGCCGGCACACGTCCGACCACATGGGTGGTCCGATGATGTAGACGGCATCCCTCCTCCTTGGGAAATGCGTATGCGTTGGGAAGCCCTGCCTTCGCTCGTCGTCATCACAGGAATTCGCGAGTGCTACTTGCCTTGAGCGACTCGCCACCCGGGTTCTGCCGCGCAACTTTTCCGAAGGCGGGGAATTTTCCGCATTCCGCAGGGACGAGTACACGATTCTCCGCACCCGCTCATGCCGTCCTTGCTGGTTGTCCTACTGCCCGAATGCGGCATGCACCTTGCTCGCGAGCTTCCCGCAAGTTGGCATCGTTGCGTGAGCGTCATCCTTGGAAGGGAGAGGGCGGCGACAGGGACGGTGCGCAGGGCTATGCCCTCAGGGTATTCGAGGCCGGGCAGAGAAGAGGAGCAAGCGGCATGAAGTCAAACTCAGGATGGCGGTTCGTAAGACTGCTTCTATCGCTGGCGCTGCCGCTGATCTATTCAGCCAACGCTGGGGCAGCCGTGTTCAACACCGACGGGGCCACCCACAATCCGACTACCGGCGGTTGGGATCTGCCGACAAGCCTTGGCGCAGGAGGCGCAGGCTATGACAACTGCCTCTTTTGCCACAAACCTGGCGGCATCGCTTCCGACAAGTCAGGCTACCTCTCGGGCGGCCACAAAAACATGTCCAGGCCGGCCGACGGGGCAAAATGGACAATGCCCGGTGTTGACGCCACCCATCCCTTCTTAGGGGACTCAACGCACGCTTCAGTCGGCGCCGACGGGTCCTACCTCTCACTATGGATCCAGGAAGACTACCCCAAAATGCCCGTTGACTGGACGACGGGCATTGGCGCTGCTCTGAGCTCGGTAACAACGGGCTACTGCGCCAAGGACGCCACCGGAGCGGTCGGCTCGGATGATGTTCCGGACTTGGCAGCATGCCCAGATTGCGAGTCTCCCGTAATGGGGAATGGAAATGCCGGGTACCCTTTAGACTATCCGACACAAGCAATTTGTGAAGCTGCAAAAAAACCGTCCACCGGCGCGCCAGGCTATGTCTGGATCGCTGCGACCACCCAGCCCCTCTACTGGATTTACGGCGGCGCGGGTCTTGAGGGCGGGCCGCCGATGATGGAACCCGGAAGCCAACCCTATAAGTGCGGGCGCTGCCATACGACAGGCTGGACGGCTAATCACACGGCGGATGACATCAGCACGAAACACCCTCAGAGTGATTTTCCGACCGCAGACTTCAAGACCCTGACGGCCGTCGGCACCAGCACCCTACTTCTCAGGCCCTCCACAGCGGGAGATTCGGCCACCGACGTATCGTCCTGGGACCAGTGGGGCATTCAGTGCTCACGGTGCCACGTCGCAACAGACGGTCACCATTCGACATGGCCGACAGCCTCGACGACTGGCGGCGACATCGTTGCCGCCTGCATGGCGTGCCACCGAATGGAAAGCGACACGGCGCCGAGGGCAAACGCGAATCAGAACGGCTACACGGCCAATACCAACGCGGCGACCCCCTTTACCAATAAGCAACAGCAGCCTGACGGCTTCGCGCATCATCCCGACGGACCCGAGTTTCTGAACAGCCCGCACGCGCAGTTCTCAGGGACATGGGCCCAACTGGGCTGCCCGCCGTACGCCATCAACGGATATGGCAGCAGCATCACGCCATACGCCCCCGGCGCGCCAGCCGAGTGCACCCCGGGCACTATGAATCTTAATGGTGCTACGAATTCGCTGTACGCCAGCAAGTTCGCGCAGGCCGCGAAAATCGACTTGGTAGGAATTTCCGACACCACGGCTGGCTCCTGCGACACGTGCCACGACGTGCACGAGCCTCTCAATGAGAACGTAGCGGGCATGAGCAAGAGCGTGAAAGTGGCGTGCACGGACTGTCATTCCAGTTCGACAGCTACCGTCAGTCCGCAGGTCGACCTTTCGCTCATCAACCACTCGACTGGATCGGGTACCCCACTGGAGCATGTTGCCACCGATCCGTCGAGCGCCTGCAGCATCTGCCATCAGCCTCGTGGCATCAGGCACATCTGGAGGATAAACACCGACCCGTCCTACTCTACTTATGGTGACTACACGTACGCCTACCCTGTGAACGGCTCGAGTGCTGCTACGGCCGCCAAGAACGTGAACCTCTCTAACACGGCTCCTGACGGCACCTATTCTGATGCGGTCTGGATTGACCTCGACATCGCCTGCGGCCAGTGCCACGGCGGCGGAGCGTCACACGATGATGTCACGACCACCGGATCCATAACGGCGGGATCTACCGACGGGATGACTATCAATCCCCTGACGGTTGCGGACGCAAAAGGGTTCGCTTCCGGCAAAGAGGTTGAGATCGCCGGAGCAGGCGTGGCGGGCGCTGACTTCAAGACCATCATCGCGAAGGTGTCGGGGACGACCGTGTATCTGACCTACCCTGCCGTTACGACGGTTTCAGGCGCGGCGGTCACCGTAAAGGGGAATCCCACCGCGAACGACGCACCGTATTTCACTAAGGCGAGGTTGGCCGCATTGGCCAAGGACATGCATGGCGCACTAACGGCTAAGCCGACCGCCACACAGACGGCGACTCTGACGCCGACGGCAAGTCCGACCGCAACCCCGACTACAATACTCACCAGTACGAGCACTCCAACTGAGTCGCCAACGCCAACTCAAACTCCAACAGCCAGCGCGACAGCGACACTTACACGGACTCCCGTCCCTTGTGTCGGCAACTGCAACGGAGACGCTCAGGTCACGGTCAACGAACTCATCACCATGGTCAATATCGCGCTCGGCACAGCTCCGCTTTCGACCTGTCCTGTGGGTGACGCGAATGGAGACAAAGATATTACCGTGAACGAAATTATCGCGGCGGTGAACAACGCATTGAACGGGTGTTCTTAGCGTGAGTCGCTCGCATCTGGCCGGCTGTTCCTGGCGCTCGGCACCCCGCCGTCGCTGATCGCAGAACACTCAGCGCATTGCCGGCGGCGTCTGCTGCAGAATCACTTGCTCGGCCATCAGCGTGACGGTCGAGCGCGGTGCGACGCGCGATAGGTTCGCGCGCAGCCAGTTGAACCAACCCGAGATCACCGACGGCTGGCGGCCGAGACGTTCCAATGCGAGCGCCACGACGTTCGCCGCCGGCTCGCCCCCGCCGCGGGTCTCGCCGGCAACGTCGCGGAATTCCGATTCCGTCGCTCCGGGCTCCAGCACCAAGACATCGACGCCGGTGCCGCGCAGCTCCGCCCACAACGCCTCGCCGAAGAGCAGGTCGAAGGCTTTGGTCGCGGCGTACAGGGCGTGACGCGGCAACGGCTGCCGTCCGGCGACCGAGCCGAGGACAACCATCGCGCCGCAACCGCGCTCCTTCATCCCGGGTATCAAGCGGCTGGCCAGCACCACCGGCGCGACGCAGTTCACCTGCACCATGTCTCGAAGACGCGCCGTTTCCTGCTTGTCGAAGCGACCGGCGTAACCGAAGCCCGCGTTGTTGATGAACACGTCGATCTGCAGGTCCTTGATGGCATCCATGAGCTGATCGGTACCGGCAGGGTCGGCGAGATCGGCGGCCACGACGCGCGTCGACACTTGGTAACGTTGCTGCAACTCTTCGGCAACCGCGCGCAAGCGATCCTCGCGGCGGGCGGTCAGCACACACGACATGCCTTCACGGGCCAAGGCGCGGGCGAACTCCGCGCCGATGCCCGCGGAGGCGCCGGTGATCAGCGCCCACTCGCCGTAGCGTTCGCGCAGGGGCGTAGGGCGGCGGCCAAACCGGTCTTGTGCGTTCCACAGAGCGACGGCAAGCGCACCCAAAGGCACCGCCGCCGCCACACCGCCGAGCCACCCGCGCGCGCCACCGACGTAGACGACGTTCCACACGAACATGCCAAGCGCCACTTGCGCCGTGTACAGCGCCGCCCACGGCCACATCCATTTGCGCATGTGCCAGAACCCATACGCGCCCGCCGCGTAGATCGCCCAGTGCAGCGGCTCGGTGAGCTTCGCGCCCCAGCCGCGCAGCAGGAACCCGAACCAGGCCTCCGCATCCTGCGCCACCGGCTTCACGAAGATGTCCCAGGGCATATGAATGAACGCCATGTACACGCAGAACAGCATCGCCGCGTTCATCCACCACGGCCGCTGCCGCATTCGCTCACGCCACCAATCAGTCATGGGACCTCCTCGGACGCCGATGTGCGCGACGCGTTGCGCCGCGCCGTTCCCTTACCATCCGCACCCGGCGGCGTGAAGTGGGGTTACCCTAGTCCTAGTCGCACAGTGCGCAATCCGTGCGCCGGCACAACGGTCGAGACCGAGGTGCCTCGGATCGTCAACCGATGCTCGGCAGGCTCTTCGTCGAGCCGTACGCTGACCGCATGCGACAGCGGAACGCCGAGAGCTACATGCGCTTCCAGCGGCACGTCGGTGGGGTTGAGCA
>JBGQHM010000442.1:0-5423 GCA_041497995.1 Binatia bacterium
GCCGCTTCGATGGTCAACGGTTGGATCTCGCCGCCAATCGCCGCGGCCGCAGCCGCGAGATCGCGGACCGCCGGTTCGACAAACGGCGCGAAGACGCGCCCATACAAACACACAATCACAGGGGAGCGCTCCGGTGTCGCCTAGGCGAAGAACACTTCGGCATCGCCCGACGACACCGCCACCTGCGTCACTTGGTTGTTGCGAAAGACACGAAAGTGAACCAGCTCACCAGCACGGTGCTTCCAGATCATGTTGTAGAGATCGTGCCGCCCGGCGATTTGCTCGCCGTTCACGGCCAGCACGACGTCACCCGCCTTGAGGCCAGCCTGCTCGCCCGGCGCGCCGGGCAGCACACCGGCAATGACGACGTGTTCGCGGAACGTATAACAGTAGAAGCCGACCCAGGCGCGCGACGGGCGCGAAACACGGCGGCCATGGCGCAGCAGCTCGTCGCGATGCTCCAGGTACGAATCCGCAGGGATCGCCAGGGTGAAGC
Source organism: Binatia bacterium (assembly GCA_041497995.1). Classification (GTDB taxonomy): domain Bacteria; phylum Desulfobacterota; class Binatia; order HRBIN30; family HRBIN30; genus DATKMS01. Next base: position 497 of record JBGQHM010000442.1, read on the forward strand.
GGCCGACCTCGCCCAGGTCCAGCGACACGATCCCCGCGACGCGTCCCATCGTGTCGAGCAACGGCGCCCCTCCAAGCCCGGGGTTCATCGCCGTCGTCGTGATGGCGCGTTCAAGCGAGTACTCCCAGTACGCATCGAAGGGCCCCACCGACGTGATCGCCCCGTTGTTCGCGCGCCGCTTGTTCTCCCCGGCGGCGGCCACGATGAAGATCTCCTGTCCGAGGCGCAGCTCCGTTGACGGACACAACCTGAGCGCGGCGAGCGGCGTTACGCCAATCTCAACAACCGCCACGCCGCTGGCGAAGTCTTGGGCGACGATCTTCCCCTCGGTGGTCGTGTCATCAAGCAACGTCACCTCTACGCTGCGCGCCCCGAGCACCACATAGTTCACCGTCAAGATGAGACCCGCGGGGTCAATCACCACGCCGGTCCCCAGGCGTTGCGTCCCCAGAATCTGCGCGGACGGGTGCTCGTCCGGCACCTCGGTCTTCAGCGCCACCGTGGCGGGTAGCACCAGTTCGATCAGCTTCACCGAGGCGTTCATAGGGATGCGTGAAACGAGCGGAGAACCCTGCCGTCAACGGCCGGTTGCAAGCGGGTGGAGTCCCCGTTACACAATTGGTCTCTCCAAAGCAGGAATCGCATGGCGACGCAAGAACTCAAGCTGCCGGTGACACCGACGCAGCTCCTGAGCCGGTGCGCCGGCGAACCGTTCGTGTGTGCGCTCGATGGCGGTGACGTGCAGTCGTGGGGGATCGGCAGAGCGGTCCTCGGTTTCCGTCCGCGTGCGACGTTGCGCGTGGCTGCTACCGGCGATGCAGTGGTGCGCGACGGCCGTGAGCAGCGCTGGCACGGCCATCCCTTCGAGTTGCTGGACCGCTTTTGCGCGGCGGCAGCGCCAGCCGGCGCCCCCGAGCCGTTCGGGGGCGGTGTGCTCGCTGCGTTGAGCTACGACCTCCGCCACTGGGTCGAACGCCTCCCGGCGCGCGCCCAGGACGATCTTGGCCTACCGGTCTTGCACGCCGCCGCGTACGATTGGCTGCTGTCGTACTCCTACGCCGATCAGCGCTACCGACTGGTTTCAGCGCACTACTCCCCAGGGGAGTTGCGCGACGTCGCCGCGCGACTTGCTGCATTGGCTGCGCAGCCGGAGTCGAACGGCGCGACGCGGCGCCCGCCGTGTACGTCCAGAGACATCAGTGAGGCGGAGTACCTGACCGCGGTCGGCGCAACACTGGACTACATTGCCGCCGGTGACGTCTATCAGGTCAACCTGGCGCACCGCTTCTCCGTGGCCAACGCGCCGCCGCCCGCCAGACTGTTTGCCGCGCTGCAAAGCCAGCATCGGGTGCCCTTTGCGGCATACGTCGACGGTGGCGACTTCGTCCTGGTGTCAAACTCCCCGGAGTGCTTCCTCACGCTTGACGGTGAAACGGTTGCGACCTTCCCAATCAAAGGAACCCGCCCGCGCGCCGCCGACGCGTCCGCCGACCAGGCGCTCGCAGCCCAGCTCCGAACCGATCCGAAGGAGCAGGCCGAGCACGTCATGATCGTCGACTTGGAGCGCAACGATCTCGGCCGCATCTGTCGCCCGGGTTCGGTCCGGGTTGAAGAGTTTGCCCGCGTCCACACTTTTCCGTCCCTGCATCATCTGGTGTCCAAGGTTTCGGGGCGCCTCACGCCCGGCACGCGGTTGGCGGACGTGCTCCGGGCTACATTCCCGGGCGGGTCGATCACCGGGGCGCCGAAGATCCGTGCGATGGAGATCATCGATGAGTTGGAGCCGGTGCGTCGCGGCTTCTACACTGGGGCGATCGGCTTCATCGGCTTCGACGGCCGTGCCGTCTTCAATCTCGCCATCCGCAGCGCGGTTGCCACCCCCAGGAAGCTCACCTACCATGCGGGCGGAGGCATTGTGGCGGACTCAGTTCCGTCACGCGAGTATGACGAGACCCTTCTCAAAGCGCAGGCGTTCCTCGCGGCGCTGACCACTGCAGCATGAGCCGCAAGACGCCGTCATTCGTGCAGCTCAACGGGCGCTTCGTGCCGGCGCGCGAGGCGTCGATCAGCGTCTTCGACCGTGGTCTCTTGTATGGCGACGGGCTGTTCGAGACGCTGCGCGCGTACAGCGGAAAGCCGTTCGCTCTGGATGGGCACTTGGCGCGACTGCAGACGTCTGCAGACTTTCTCGGCTTGGTCGTGCCGCGCCGGCCATGGCAACGCGACGTCGCGGCGTTGTTAAAGAAGAATGGCCTGCTGGCTTCTGACGCGTGGGTGCGGATTACGGTCACGCGCGGGGTCGGCGCCCGCGGTCTGTTGCCGCCCGCTCGGCCGCAGGCAACGCTGATCGCCATGGCTGGAGCAATCGATCCGGCGATGGCTCGAGTCCAGCGCTTCGGCGCGCGCGTCGCACTGGTCCCCTTTGCACGACACGGCTTCCTCGCGGAACACAAGGTGCTGAGCTACCTCCCTGGGGTGCTCGGCAAGGTCATCGCCGCCCGACACGAGGCGTTCGAAGGACTCTTCGTCGACGCCGACGGCCACATCACCGAGGGAACGACCACGAACCTCTTCGCGCTGCGCGGCAAGCGCTTGTTCACACCACCGATTGCAGGAATCCTCCCCGGCCTCACCCGCCGCACGGCCATCGAGCTTGCCACGGCTGACGGTTTGCGGGTGGTGGAGCGGCCCTTGAGTGCGGATGAATTGCTGGACGCAGACGAGGCGTTTTTGACCTCGTCGCTGGCTGAGGTCGTACCGATTGTTGCGGTCAACGCTCGCTCCATTGGCAACGGCACCGTTGGCCCGTGCGCCCAGCGTATGCAGCACTTGTACCGCCAAACGGTTGACCAAGCGCTGGCGCAGCAGTAGCTCGATTGACGCTGGCCGTCCCGTCGACCAGCCCGCCTGCTTCGGCTCACTGTCCTCCACTCTGGCAGATTATTTGCTCATCAGCCTCCAGCACCACGTCGAATGGAGGCCCCATGGACCCACGGGAAGTTGCCGAACCAGTGATACGAGACTTGCTGGCTGCCGATTCGGTTCTGCCCGAGCAATTCTGGAACGCGGACCGTGGTTCAATGCACTTGTCGGGCGAATACGCCCTGATGTGGGCTGTTTTGGCGGACGGTGTTGAATGCTACCGGCGCAACGCCCACGCCACGTCACCGGTGCAGCGCGCTGAGTTCGTTGACGCCGAACAATGGATCTCCAAGACGGACTGGGACTGGCCATTTTCGTTCGTCAACTTGTGCGAGATGTTCGGATTTGATCCGGCCGGCGTTCGATGGGCGTTGCAGCAGCATCGGGACAGTCGCACACCCCAGGCACTGCGCCGGCAACGCTTCCGGCCCGTTACGCTCAACGCGGCATAACCCGTCACCCTTTGGGTACCGTTCGAGACGGTACTCCCCTCTTCCGCGGCTTTTCTTCGTCCGTTCGCTGTGGTATCCGGACCCATCCACAACGAGCGGAAGGAGACGGCAATGCAGCAGCCCGACACCACCAGCGTCGACGAGCGAGCTCAACTCCAAGAAAAAGTATGGACCTTCGCGCAGCGCGGCGTGATCTTGCTGGTGGCAATGCTGGCGGGGTTGCTGATCGGCTACAAGCTATGGGGCCAGGCGGGGGCGCTCAAGGAGCAGGTGGCGCAGCTCGAAGAGCGCGTCAACCTGCGTGAGAAGGAGCGCGACACGCTGAAAAGCCAGATGGCGATAATCGACCGCGACAAGAAAGAGGTCGAGAAGCGTCTGCTGGACGTGCAGGCGCGCTGCGCGGCACCCACCCAGGCTACGCCGTAGCACCGCGGCTGGGATTCGTCGTTCACCGCACCCCTACCGTTTCATCGCTCGGGCTCGTCCGCCCGTGGTGAGCGCCCGCACAGAGCGCGGGTGGCGACATACCTAATCTTGACAAGGTATACGCCCTTCTATACGGTTCCCGACTTCCGATCACCCCGACCCCCTGCTACAGGGGGATGAAGCAACGATGTTCGACACCCTGAGCGAAAAGTTCGATCAGACCATCCGCAAGCTGCGCGGGGTGGGTAAGATCACCGAGCGCAACGTCGAGGACGCCGTCCGTGACGTGCGCTTGGCATTGCTCGAAGCCGATGTCCACTTTCAGGTGGTCAAGGACTTCACCGACGGCGTACGAGCCAAGGCGCTGGGCCAAGACGTCCTCACCAGCTTGACGCCCGAGCAGCAGTTTCTCAAGATCGTCAAGGCCGAGCTCACAGCCCTGATGGGGGGCCAAGCGACGCTGTTGAACCTCTCGGCGCCGCCCCCGGTCGCGATCATGCTTGTGGGATTGCAGGGCTCGGGAAAGACGACTGCCATCGGCAAACTCGCGCGCTTGCTGAAGACCGAGCACAAGCGCAATCCCTACTTGGTGCCCGCCGACGTCTACCGCCCGGCGGCGATCGAACAACTCACCACGCTGGCCAACCAGGTGGATTGCCCGGTTCACCCATCACACGAAGGTGCAGACCCGGTCGCTGTCTGCCGCGACGCGTTGTTGTTCGCAAAAAACCACGGGCACGACGTCCTGCTGGTCGACACCGCCGGTCGCTTGCACATTGACGACGCGTTGATGGAGGAATTGGAGCGGATCAAGGCTGCCATCCAACCGCATCAGATCCTGTTGGTGGTCGACGCGATGACCGGGCAGGACGCGGTGAACGTCGCCACCGGCTTCCACAGCCGCATCGGTGTGAGCGGTGTCGTCCTCACCAAGCTCGACGGTGACGCGCGTGGCGGTGCGGCGCTGTCGGTGCGCGCCGTCACCGGCGCCCCGATTCTGTTTGCCGGCACCGGCGAAAAACTCGACGCGCTGGAAGTCTTTCATCCCGATCGGATGGCGACACGCATTCTCGGCATGGGCGACATGATGACGCTGATCGAGAAAGCGGAGCGCGTCTACGATCAAC
>JBGQHM010000443.1:0-5316 GCA_041497995.1 Binatia bacterium
GCGCTCAAAGCCCGGCGCCATCTATCTCGAGCCGGACGACTTGGCGCGCCGCCTCGCCGGCTTCCGCGGCGGTCGCTTCATCGAGATCGCCGGCGCCGGCCACATGGTGCACTTCGATCGGCTGCGCGAGTTGGTCACCGCCATCCGCGAGTTCCTGCTAGGCGACCGCTAGCAGCCGGTCGGACTTGGTAGCTCGGAACGACCCAACGGGGAGCGGACCATATAAATTACGCTGGCCGCAGGCCCTAGCGCATGCGGTCAAGCAGCGCGTGCACCGCGCGCGTGTCTGCCAAGTCGTGCCCCCCGGGTAACCAGCCGTCCATCCGTTCGAGCAACGCCCGCGCCTCGGCCGTCCGCCCGGATTCGTGACGCAGGCGGGCCAGACTCACGGTGGCGCGCAGCTCCCACAGCTTCGCCTCCTGCAGTCGCGCGGTATCGAGTGCGCGCTCGATCCAACGTTCCGGCTCGCGCATCAGGTCGCGCTTCTTCATCGGGGACCTTCTGGCGCCGCGGACTCTGTTCTGTACCGCCAGCAGCTCGCCGCGCTGGCGATACAGCTCCGCCTCGCACCAACGCTCACCGGTGGACTCAACATGTTCGATGGCTTGGGTCAGTAGCTCCAAGCTGGTGTCGATCTTCCCGGCCTGCCCGTGCGCCGCAGCGGCGAGATTCAAAATTGCCGACAGATACGTGCCGAACCCGGCAGCGCGAAAGGCGGCAATGCGTTCCACGAGGTGCGCGAGCGCCGCGTCGGTACCGTCGCGCACCGCAGTCGCCCAGGCGTGGATGGTCGCGGCGATCGGCGGCTCGCGCAACCCGTTGTCGGCCGCCGCAGCCAGCGCTTCGGCAGTGTGCCGCTCGGCAACCTCCGCCTCACCGAGGTTGCCATAGAGCAGGCCTGACGACGCCAGCGCTGTCACGCGGTCGATCGCGCGCCCACTCGACCGGCAGCGTTCGATCTCGTGGGCCATCAGTGTCCGTGCCTCGTCCAGACGGCCGAGGGGCAGCAGCGCGAGGCAGAGCGCAGTAAACGCCAGCGTCCCCGTATCAATGTTGATGACCTCTCGCGGCACTTCCGCGTGAACCGTAGTTGCGCGCGTCAGATGCTCCACCGCGTCACGGAAGTTGCCTTGACAGCACTGCGTCCACCCGACGGCCGCGTGGGCCAGCACGGCAAAGACAGGCACCGGCATCGCCTCGGCCAGCTGCAAGAGGCGCGCGCCCACCGGTGCCGCAGCCGAAAGTTCGCCGCGGGCAAGGTGACAGGTCTCCAGACCAGTGAGGGCGGCGAAGAGCTGTGGCTGCTCGCCGAGCTGCTCGGCCAGCTGGCAGGCGCGTTGGAACGTCGCTTGGAGCTCGGGGTCCGCGTACCCCACAATCGGGATCAGCGCCGTGCCGAGCATCAGCGACAGCCACAAGGTTTGATGCATGCGGTCACGGGCATCGGGGAGTGCCTTCACCAGCTCGAGAGCGCGCCGGACACTGGCTGCGGCCTCGCGGTGCGCGCCGCGTTGGTTGCAACGGTGCGCCGCCCGTTCCCGGTTCCGAATGGCGTTCACGATGTCGTGCCCGCGCTCGAAGTGCACCGCCAGCTCGACCGCGTAGTCCTCGGAGTGCGCACCGTACGCGCGCTCCAGTCGCTGCGCGATCCGCGCGTGCAGTTGCTGCCGGCGCGCGGGTGGCAGCCGCTCATAGAGCACGTTCTGGTAGAGCGCGTGAAGGAACGCGTATCCACCGGCAACCGTACCATCGGGCCAATCGACCGACGGCCCCGCGCTGAGGAACTGGCCGTGACGGGCCAGGGCATTGCAGCGCTCCTCCATTTGCACCGTGTCGCGACCCAACGCTGCGGCAACGGCCGCCGCCGAGAACTGCACCCCGACAGCACTCGCGGCATCGAGGAGTTGCTGGTCGTCGGCTGGCAGACGATCGACGTGCTGGTCGATCATCAGACGCAGACTCTCCGGCACCCCAGCATCGGCGAAGTTCGACGAAACGGTCCACGTACCGCCGTCGTGTTGCACGAGACCTTCCGTCGTCAGGTCTTCCAGCAGCGCCGATAGAAACAACGGATGGCCATCCGTGCGCTGATAGAGCCACTCGGCGAAAGGCGGTGGCGGGTTCGGGCAGAGACGCTCGAGCCACTGGGTCACGGCGCTCTGATTCAGGAAACGCAATGTCAGTTGCGTGCTGAACCGCCGTGCCCGCAGCTCCTGCTCCACGATGCGCAGCGGATGCTGGCGCAGAATCGCATCGACGGGTCGGTAGGTGCCGATGACAAGCAAGTGCGCTGGATCGGGTCGCTGGGCCAGATACGACAGCACATCCAGCGTCGAGGGATCGCTCCAGTGAAGATCTTCAAGCAAGAGGATGAGCAGGCGGTCCGCCGCGACGGCCTCGATCGCCTCTACGAGAAAGCGGACCGCTCGTTCAGCCGCCCCGGCAGGCGCAGGGAGCTCGGCGGCCTCCCCCGGCAGCGGCAGGAGCCAGCGCGGGACGCAGCGGTGCACGGTTGAGGCGACACCCGCGTCCACGGACTGCCGGCACAGTCGAGTCAGGGCCTCCCGCACCGGTAGGAAGGGCTCGCCCGGACCGTACTGCTCGATGCACTGCCCCACGGCAACCAGAGGCGCCGCCGACTCACCTCCTACGGAATCGACGAACGTGTTCATCAGACTGGTCTTGCCGATTCCCGCGTCGCCGGCGATGAAGACCAGCTGGCGGCGACCACCTCTGGCCTTCCGCAGCCACGCGTCGAGCTGCGCCAACTCACCATCGCGACCGACGAGGTCGTGACTGGTGACCGGTGACTGGTGGCTCGCACCATCACCCTGGGTTGCAGGTGACGGGTGTGATCCCGCGATGAATCGGTAGCCGCGCCCGTACACCGTTTCGATGAATCGCGGCTCGCCGCGGCTGTCGCCCAAGGCGTGTCGTAGCTCGCGGACGCAGCCTGCCAAGGCGGCTTCGGTGACATACGTCTCGGGCCAGAGCGCGGCGAGCAACTCATCCTTGGTCACGAGCTGACCCGGCCGTTGCGCCAGGTACTCGAGCACGCCCAGGGACTTGCCCCGCAAGCGGATAACGTCGCTGCCGCGGTAGAGGCGCGCATCCGCGGCATCGAGGACAAACGGCGGGAAGCTGATCCGCCCGGGGCGATTCGCCACTGAATCCATAGTCGATCGAGGGATACCCTCCTTGTCTACCCCGAGAGCCCCCAGATCTCAAAATGATTCCATGATGTCCTCAAGATCTGGGGCACCGTTGTGGGTTACCGTCCGTGCATGGGCAATTCACACAATGCAGATGATCAGCGCCCAGGGGGCGGGACGGCTGGCGAGTCGCCGACGTTCCTCCCGGAAGGTGCGTTCGTGGTTCAGTTCAAAACGGGCACCGGGGCGCTGGGCAACCCGCTCATCGGCCGTGCTGAGCACGTCGTGTCGGGCCGGGCCACGCACTTCCGGTCGCCGGCTGAGCTCTTGGCGTTCCTCAGTGACGTCCTGCGTTCGCATCTCGCGCACGGCCAAGTTCCCGCGATGCAGGACAACCAAGATCCGACCGGCACGCGGGGGAGGTGCTGAGGTGCTCTCTTCCACGGCGCGTCGTGCTAGTCACTGCGGTAGTAACTTCGGGGGCTGCGGTTCTACAAAGTTGTTCAAGCCATGGGGGCGATCCGTCGACTAGGATCGCGCAACAGAAACCAGGAGGGGGACGTATGACACATCAGGTCAGGACGGATGCACGTCGCGAGAGGTCTCGTTGTACTGCAAGGTCGATCCGGAAGCGCATTGCGCGCATGGGTCGTGTTGGGGCAGCGGTCATCGCCATCGGCGTTGCGTCGGTTGCCTACGGACAACCGCCGTCGAGCGTCACGCACCTGTCAGGCTACGGGCAGCCGCTCGCGGCTCTGCTGTTGCCGCAGAACGCCACCGACCTGCAGCTCTTCGGCGCGGGTCAGCTGCAGTTCATGGAAGTCGAGGGAATTCCGCGGATCGGACCCATCTTTAACAGCCGCTCGTGTGGCGCGTGTCACTTTCAGCCGGCGCTCGGCGGGTCCGGGGCGATGATCAATGAGATCCGCGTACGGAACAACACCGCGGGCGGCCCGATCCACATCTTCGCGACCGACAACCTGCTGCGTGCCGGCCCGCAGACACAGGGATCGACGACCATCTTCGCCAACGGGCTCGAATCGTCGCCGCTTGGGTGTCAGATCACCTCGCCCAAGTGCAGCAAGTCGCCGTGTCAGCGAGAAGAGGCGACGCGCACGACGTTCAAAACCACGCTGAAGATTTGCGACCCGACCAGTGCCAACTTCGCCGCGGGAGCCAATTGCGCCGCCGAGCGTCAGGCCACGCCGCTCTTTGGTTTGGGCTTCGTCGAAGCGGTGGCGGACAGTACGTTCACCGCCATTGCCGCCAGCCAGCAGAAACGTATCCGTGGCATCGTCAAGACAGTGACCGAGCAGGGCGCCACGCGCGTCGGGCGTTTCGGATGGAAGGACGATCACGCAACCCTACGTGCGTTCTCGGGCGACGCTTATCTCAACGAGATGGGCATCACCAGCGCGGATTTCCCGCAGGAACGCAGCGCGTGCGCGCTCAACAAGAGCAAGTTCGGCGTCGCGCTCGACCTGGATGACGAGCCCGAAGATGAGACAGAAAGCGATGGTCACGCCGACGTCGACCGCTTCGCCGACTTCATGCGTGCCCTTGCACCCCCGCCACAGTTGGCGCAGACCAGCAGCGCGCAGGCGGGACACACGCTGTTCGTCAATATCGGTTGTCGCGGCTGCCATGTCGAGGACATGACGACTGCCGCCAATCCGGCATCATTCATTCCCGCGACGACAGGCGGCGTAGCAATCACCGCAACCATCAATGCGCTGCTCGCCAGCCAGACCTTCCACCCGTTCTCGGATTTTCTGTTGCACGACATGGATGAGCTGGGTGATGGGATCACGTCTGACGCCGCCGGGCCGACGATGATGCGGACGGCACCGCTGTGGGGCCTACGTGCGCGCTCGCGATTTCTGCACGACGGCAGGGCGGAAACGATAACCGACGCCATCACCTTGCACGCCGGCCAAGGCAGGGACGCCGCGAGGGATTTCGGACAGCTGTCACCCACGCAGCAGCAACAAGTGCTCGACTACCTCAACACCCTATGATCGATCGACAAGCAAAGGAGGCGCTGATGCGCTCGCTCCTGCTACGGATCGTACTATTCATCACCGTGGCGACTGTCTTTCAGGAACCTCGGCTGGCGGCAGCCGCCAGCACAGATACGACGTGCCGCAAGTTCATTGCGAATAGC
>JBGQHM010000444.1:0-5300 GCA_041497995.1 Binatia bacterium
CGCAGACGCGAAGATCATGTCGACGGTACCGATGAACTGCGTGCCGAGGACGCGGCGCTCCGCCGTGGAGAAGGGCATGATGACCAAGTCGTCCTGGTCCTGCCCCCACGACGTCTGCCCCTTGGCTTCGAGCACACCGATGACGCTGAAGGGCACATCCTTGATGCGCACCTGCGCACCCACCGGGTCTTCGCCCGGTCCGAAGAGATGATCCACGACGGTGCGGCCGAGCACCACGACGCGGTTCGCCGCATCCTCGTCACGTTGCGTGTAGAAGCCGCCGGCAACCACGGGCCAGTCGCGCACGCTCTGATACGACGGCGTCGCGCCTTGGGCGACCGTCGACCAGTTCTGGTCGCCGTAGATTACCTGCACGACTTGGCGGCGAAAGTAGGTGACGTCGGCGACGGACGCACATTCCCGCTTGATGGCAACGGCATCGCTGGTGTTGAGCGTCGACACGCCACCCCAGCCGGAGCGTACGCCGGACGATGTGGTCGCCCCAGGGATGACCATGAGCAGGTTGGTACCCAAGCTGAGGATCTGCTTCTGCACCGCCGCGTCGGCGCCCTGGCCGATGCTCACCATGGTGATGACCGCGGCGACGCCGATGATGATCCCCAACATGGTCAACGCCGAGCGCAGCTTGTTCCGCCGCAGGGCACGCAGCGCCGTGCGCATGGTCATCCGCAGGAGCTTCATGACCGTGCGGTCCTCCTCTCCTCGCCTCTTCTCCCTCTCCCTCCGGGAGAGGGTTGGGGTGAGGGGATCACATGCTCTGCAACAATTGCTCTGAAGCCACCCTCCATCCACGCAGCGTCACAAGGCAGTTGACGAAGAGTCATCTCATCCCCTCACCCTGCCCTCTCCCGAAGGGAGAGGGAAAGACGAAGGAGGCCGCTCGGAAGCAGGTGCGGCCCGCGTCGCCTGCTGTACATCCGACACGATCAGCCCGTCGCGGAACGTGAGAACGCGCCGCGCGTACTTGGCGATGTCGGGCTCATGGGTCACTAAGACGATGGTCAAGGCCTGATCTTCGTTCAGATGCCGGAAGATTTCCAGGATCTCCTGGCTCGTCCGCGTGTCGAGGTTGCCGGTCGGCTCGTCAGCGAGCAACACGGTGGGACGATTGACGAGCGCGCGGGCGATAGCAACGCGTTGCTGCTGGCCGCCAGACAGTTGGCTGGGCAGGTGCTCCTCGCGCCCGCTCAAACCGACCTCTCCTAGCGTATCGAGCGCGCGCCGGCGTTGGTCGCGCAGTGGCACGTCGCCGTAGAAAAGCGGCAGCTCGACGTTCTCGATAGCGCTGGTGCGTGGGATCAGGTTGAAGCTCTGAAACACGAAGCCCAGCTGGCGGTTGCGGATCGCGGCGCGCTCGTCGGCAGACAGCGTCGACACGTCGGCACCGGCGAGCCGGTAGACACCGCGCGTCGGACGATCGAGACAACCGACGATGTTCATAAAGGTCGATTTGCCTGAGCCCGACGCGCCCATGACCGCGACGAACTCGCCGGCGGCGATGTCGACGGACACGCCGCGCAACGCTTGCACGGCGATGTCGCCCAGCTCGTAGACCTTCCAGACGTCGCGCACCTCGATGAGCGGGCCGGGCATGGGTCACCGAAACCGGCGGCCGGCAAATCCCGGCGGCTGCGCCGGTTCGCGCTGCTCGCCGCGGCGGAAGGCCACCGCCAGCTGGTCGTCAGGCTTCAGCTGGTCTGAGAGCAGCTCGGCATACTGGTCATCGCGTACCCCGAGGCGCACCTCGACGCGCCGCAGTGTACCATCGCTCGTCATTGCCCAGACCGCCGGCGTGCCCCGCCCGGCACCATCCGTACCGGCGTGCGGCGTCGCCTCCGCCTTCTTGCGCTCGGGATGGAAGCGCAGCGCACGCACGGGAATGCGCACGACGTCGGTGCGTTGCGCGGTGACGATGCTCACCGACGCCGTCATCCCCGGCTTGAGCTTGAGCGCCGGGTTGTCGACGCCGACCACTACGTCGTAGGTCACCACGTTCTGCAGCGTGGTGGGCGCATTGCGCACCTGCACGACAGTGCCGTGAAAGGCCTCACCCGGATACGCATCGACTGTGAACGATGCCGGCTCACCCACCCGCACCTCGCCAATATCCGACTCGCTGACGTTGGTATCCACCTGCATCTTGGTCAGGTCCTGCGCAATCAGAAACAGGGTGGGCGTCTGAAAGCTGGCGGCGACCGTCTGGCCGACGTCAACGTTGCGCGACACCACCACGCCATCGACGGGCGACAAGATATCCGTAAAGGCCAGGTTGATGCGCGCCTCCTCTAGCGAGGCCTCCGCTTGCCGCACCGCCGCTTGATCGAGGGCGAGCTGAGCGACCGCCTGATCGGAGTCGCTGCGCGCCGTATCGACGTCGTTCTGCGAAACCAGGTTCCTGGCACGCAGTTCGCGGTTCCGCGCCAGGGTCAGCTTCTTGAGCTCCAGGTCGGCGCGCGACTTCAGCACTTTGGCGCGGGCATTCGCCAGCGCTGCGTCGGCGCTGAGCACCTTGACCTGGAACGTTGCGGGATCAATCTTCGCAACGCGCTGTCCTTTCGTCACCGGCGAGTTGAAGTCGACGAAGAGCGCCTGGATCGGTCCGGAGACATACGTACCGACCTGCACCGTGGTCACCGGATTCACCGTTCCGGTTGCGGTCACCGTCGACGCGACGACCCCGCGATCGACGGGTTCCGTGACGTAGCCGGCGTCGGCGTCGCGTGCGGACCGCGCCCAGTATAGGTAGCCACCGACGGCAACGAGAACCGCCCCCGCAGCCACCGCAAGTTTCCAGGAGCGCGACATGGAGATACAGCGGTTACAGCTAACAGCGGCGGCCCGCTGCCGCAACACTACGGAATTGCGGAATGCGGAATGCGGATTGCGGATTGCCGAGCGCGGGAGGCGCCCCGGGGCGTCTAGGTCTTCAAATCCGCAATCCGCAATCCACAATTTCTAGAGCCACTCGGCGTGCTTGAAGCGCCAGTAGAGGAAGCCGCAGATGCCGGCCATGGTCGCCATGACGACGGGGTATCCGTACGTCCAGTGCAGCTCGGGCATGAATTCGAAGTTCATGCCGTAGATGCCGGCGATCATCGTCGGCACCGCCAGGATGGCGGCCCACGCCGCCAGCTTCTTGGTCACCTCGTTCTGCCCGACGGAGATCAGCGACAGGTTCGCTTCGAGCGCGGTGGTCAGCAGCTCGCGCAGGTTGTCGACCGTCTCGTTGATGCGGATGACGTGGTCGTAGACGTCGCGGAAATACAGCCGGGTGTCCTCGGGAATGAGCGCGACATCGAAGCGGACGAGGCGGTTGCACACCTCGATGAGCGGCGCGACGGCACGTTTCAACGTCACGAGGTCGCGTTTCAACCCGTAGATCTCCTCGGTCGTTTCGCGGTTGAACCCGCCGTCGAAGATGCGCTCTTCGATGCCTTCCAGTTTTTCTTCCAACGCATCGACGACGGGGAAGTAGTGATCGACCACGAAGTCCATCAACGCATAGAGCACGAACCCCGGCCCCTTGCGTAGCAGCTGCGGGCTAGCCTCGCAGCGGGTGCGTACTTCGGTGTAGGGCATCGAGGCACCGTGGCGCAGCGAGATGATGTACTGCGGGCCGATGAAGATGTGCGTCTCACCCAGTGCGATCTTGCCGGCTTCGAGCTGCACGGTGCGCAGCACGACGAAGAGCGAGTGACCGTACTCCTCGATCTTCGGGCGCTGATGCGCCACCAGCGCGTCTTCGACCGCAAGGTCGTGCAAGCCGAACTCCCCTTGGATGCGGCGCACCAACTCGTCGCTCGGCTCGTGGAGTCCGATCCAGATGAACTGGTCCGGGACCTTGAGGACTTCGCTGACGTCCTCGACGTCGACCGGGCCGACCTTCTGTCCGTCCGCCGTATAGGCGACGCAGTTGACCACCGTGTTCATCGTTGTGGACGCTTCCCCTCGTCGCGTACAACGTTGGGCGGCGGCGGACAAGTGCTGGGACGTCGCCCACCACCGTGTCCCTCCGGCACACGCGCAGCTACACGTTCGAGGTGTTGCGCTCTCTCAGCCGCGACCCTGACTACCAGCAAGCCGCTCGGCTTGCGACTGCCCTTCGACAACGATACGGGTACCGATATGAAGACAACCATCGAGATATCCGACCTGTTGCTCCGCGAAGCGCGCGCCTTGGCGGCAGAGCAGGGCCAGACACTACGACAGGTCGTGGAGGCGGGTCTCCGCCAGGTGGTGACGGCTCGAAAGGCAACAGCGAAGGCGTTCCGACTGCGCGACGCGAGTGTTGGCGGCAAGGGCTTGCGCAAGGGGTTGCGCTACGATGACTGGGGCAAGATCCTCGGCTACGGAGATCGCGGGTGATCGCGGTCGACAGCAATCTGCTCGTCTCTGCACACCGCCGCGATTCGCCCTGGCACCACGAAGCGTCACGTTGCCTCAGAGAGCTGGCGGAAGGGGAGCCGTGTGGGGTCTTCCGTGGCCCTGTGTGCATGACTTCCTCAGTATCGTGACTCATCCGCAGATCTTTCAGTCGGTTCGCCGCACTCGTCACGAAGAATCCGCTGGTCGGTTGACGGCGGTAACGCGCAGAGCCGGGCCGGTCTCACACTGTCCTGACGCGGTTGCGCCGGCTGCTGCGTGCGCGGCTGTCCGGGTCATCTGCGACGCGGGAAGTCCGGTCGAGGTGATTCTGGAGCGCATTCCAGCCAGCGTGTGTCGGGTGTGCGGCCAGGTGTTTTTTTCGAAGGGTGTCGCCGAGGGCATTGATCGCGTCCTCCTGCCGTTTCATGGGAGGCACACGCACGTGCCCGATCTGCCTCCAGCGCGGGTCATCGTGGATTTCAGCGTTGCGCGCCGCAGAGCCGCGGCCTGAGGGTTGGCCCGGGAATGCCTCGCCCTGTCGCGACATCACGATCCCCCAATGCAGCGCGTGGAGCGTTGCAATCCAATGGCACCGATCCTACTATCAGCTCAGAGACGCACGATGGTCGAAGTCGACTATGCACAGCTGCAGCTGCTTTACGGGGGCCGGTACGTCGCCCGACGCGACAGTGACGTCGTCGCCAGTGCGGAGGGCTACGACCAATTGCTCGAGCAGCTTGATCGCGCTGGCGTGGACTGGGACCACGTGATTATCGAGTACGTCGAGCCTGCCGACGTTGTCTGTGTCTATTGAGTTTCCCCTCCTTCTGAAGAACACCCCGTTCGGACCAGTCAGCGATCCGAAGATCCCCGTCGGCATTCGAACTCTTGCCGGCTATCGAACATACGGGTTC
>JBGQHM010000445.1:0-5291 GCA_041497995.1 Binatia bacterium
GACGATACGAGAATCTCACCGCCTTGCGCGGCCGCGGCGATGCGCGCCGCGAGGTTCACCGTTCCGCCGAAGAAGTCCTCGCCCTCCTTGATGGTCTCGCCGGTGTGCAGTCCGATGCGCACGCGGACCGGCTCTTCGGGATGCTCGGCTCGGTACGCAGCCAGGGCTCGCTGCACCGCGACGGCGCACAACAGCGCCTGGCGGGCACTCGCAAAGACCATCATGAAGCCATCGCCCTGCGACTTTACCTCGAAGCCGGCGTAGCGTTTCACCTGCTCGCGTACGAGAGCGTTGTGCGCACGCAACACGGTGACGGCGCGCTGGTCGCCGAGCCGCTCGGTCATGGCCGTGAAGCCTTCGATGTCGGTGAACAAGACGGTCACGGTGCCGTCGGGCGCCGCGTGCCGACGCAGATTGGGTCGCTCCGCCTCCACACTCGCCGCGAGGACGTCGATTGAGGTCTCCGTGTCGGACCTGTCGATACCGTGGGCCTCGAGCTTGAGTGCCAGGACTTTGTCGAGCAGGGCTTTCATGCCGAGGGTGCGCGCGGTATCGCTGGCCTCGTTCAGCAGATCCATCGCCTTGGCACGATCGCCGGGCGCGCCGCGCGCCAGAAGCGCCGTCGCGTAGTCGCATTGCGTGCGCGCCAACCACGGACGCGCCCGCAGCCTGGCGTTCGCCTCGAGCGCCACGGCGAAATGCGCATCCACTGCGTCCCAACGTTTCATGGTGGCGGAGAGGAGACCCAAAAAACGCGAGACCGAGCCGTAGCACGCTGCGCCGCCAGCGACCCCATAAAGTCTGGCGTGGGGCAGAAGCAGCGCATACAGCAACTCTGCACGGCGGGCATCGCCCAGGAATGCGCAGACCTCGGACAGCAGACTGAGTGTCGAGAGCAGGTACACGTCGCGCCGAATGTCGCGAAACTCTTTGGCGGCGACGGCCTCAAACTCGCGCCGCGCGTCCTCCCTACGGTCGGCCTCGCTATAGAGCAGGGCCAGGCCGCAGCGCCACACCGGGAACGTCGGGTAACGGTCGACGAAACCGCGGATAGGAGCTTCCAACTCGTGCAGCGTGCCGTGTTCTCGCTTGAGCAAGGCGGTCTGCACCGCAAAGCCCTGCACCGCTCCGGGATTCCGGATCCTCTGGCCGAGGACGAGCGTCTGCTGCGCCAGCTGCGCGGCGGCATCGAAGCGTCCTTCAAGTAGAGCCCGCATCGCCTTCCACTGCATCGCATGATACTGGAACTGCGGTTCCCGAGACTCCTCTGCGAGTCGCTCGAACGTTCGGGCCTCGACCTCCATCTCGTCGAGCCGTCCAAGCGCGAGCAGAATGACGCGACTGGTGTCGTGGACGGCAAGACTGGTCTGCCTGTCGCCCGTCGCGTCGGCCACACGCAACAACTCGGTTTGTACGACCAGGCGCCGTTCGATGTTCTCCGGCTGTTCGAGAGCGATGCACTGGCTGAGGAGCGCAGCGATCAACGTGGCTGGATCATCGAGCTGACGCGCCAGCGTTACCGCTTGCTCGCTCAGCGCGTTACTACGTTCCTGAAACGGTGACCAGTTCAACGCGTTGGCCAGGCACGACAACAGCCGGACACGGAGTGCACGGTCCGACTCTCCAAGCATCGCCAGCGCTTCCTCGAGCGCAGCAATCATGACGTCATCGAACGCGCCGAGCTCATATGCCAACCGGGTCACGAACGGTGCCGCAATGCCCAGAGCCGCCCGCCCGACGAGCTGGGGAACGGCGAGCTGCTTTGCCAGGTTGAATGCTTGCTGAAAGGTGGGCGCTGCCTTGTCACGATCGCCGGCGCGATATTGATTCTCACCTAAGGCCAACAGGATTTCGCACCGCTGTAGCTGATCCTGCCCACCGGCGTTTTCAGCAGCGCGCAGGGCTCGCTCGTAATGACTCACGGCGTCCTCGTATGCGAAGAGCGCGGTCGCCCGTTCCGCAGCCCGCCGCGCGTAGGTGACCGCCTTGTCGGCCACTCCCAACGGTGCGGCTTCCGCGAAGTGATACGCGAGCTCCGACAAGTATGCGTTAGGACGTTGTGCGTTGAGCCCCTCGAGCGCCGCACCGATCTGGCGGTGCACCCGCAAGCGGCGGGTCGTGGACAGCTCACTGGAGAGTGTCTGGCGGAAGAGCGCATGGGCAAAGCTGTAGCGACCGATCGTCTCCGGTGCTTCCGTGATCACCCGCGCAGCGACGGCCTCATCGAGCAGATCGAGGACGCGCTCCGGCGACAGCTCGCTCACCGGCGCGAGCAGTTCCAAGCCGAAGTCTCGTCCGACGACCGCAGCGATCGTGAGCATGCGATTGCACTCCGCCGACAGCCGGTCGAGGCGGCGTCCAATGACCTCGCGTACGCCCGGAGGCAGCCCGATACTCCCGGTCTGCGCATCGTCCAAACGACCTTCCGATACCAGCAAACGCACCACCTCGCCGACGAAGAACGGGTTACCCTCCGTTTCGTGGGACACCGCCTCGATCAGTACATCAGGCGGCTTCCGGCCGGCGGTCCTCTCGATATAGTGACCAACGTCCGCTGCACTGAGGCCGCCGAGTGCGACGCGTTGGCATACTGTGGTGCGTGCCAGCTCCGCGAGCGTCCCGAACAGCGGGTGCGCGCGCTGCACTTCCTCGCCGCGCAAGGTGCCGATGACCAGCAAGCGCGCATCCGCCATCTCGCGGGCCAAGAACTGGAGCAGCAGTAACGAGGTCGCATCTGCCCAGTGCAGGTCATCGAGGACCAACAGCAGTGGCTGTCGAGCGGCGGCGTTCTTGAGGAACGTCGTGAGACTGTCGAACAGCCGAAAACGTTCCTGGTCCGGTTCGACGCGGAGCGGCGCGGGCAGATCGGGGAGCCGCTCCCGCACGACGGAAAGTATCTGCGCGATATCGGTGGCGCCGGGTCCCATCTCCGCGAGCAGGTCGGTGGGGGAGCGCTCGTGCACGTAGGCGCGGAGTGCCTGCGTCCAGGGCCAATATGCCGGCGCCCCGCCGCCTTCGTAGCAGCGACCCCACAGCACCTGCATCCCGCGCAGCTGCGCGTAGGTGGCGACCTCCTGCGCCGTGCGCGTCTTGCCAACCCCGGGCTCACCCACCAGCAGGAGCAATTGACCGCGCCCCGCGAGCGCATGTTCCACGCCGGTGCGCAGCACCTGCATCTCTGGCTCGCGACCGACGAAGACGCCGCGTTCGAGGCGGTCGAGCGGATTGGGACTCGATGTGGATGGTTGCGAGGCAGGATCTCTGTCTCGCGGTTCTTGATGAGTTGCGGTAAACGAATGCTCCGTCAAGCGAGCCCGGCTATCGACAATGGCGCTCAACGCTGCGCCCACGGTCGCAGCGTCCTGCGGACGCTTCGCCGCATCCTTCTCCAAAAGGCGCACGATGAGGGCTTCCAACACTTGGGGCACCGATGGGTTGTGCCAGGAGGGCGCTACCGGCGCGGTGTGCAAGTGTTGCGAGACCACCGCCACGGCATCACCCCCCACGAAGGGCGGACGGCCCGTAACCATTTCGTAGAGCATTGCACCCAGCGCGTAGAGATCACTGCGGGCGTCAGCCGGCTTCCCGAGCGCTTGCTCCGGCGGCATGTACGCCACGGTCCCCACCATCATGCCTTCCACCGTGAGGCGTGACCGGTCTCGGGTCACAGCAAGGCCGAAGTCGCCGAGCTTGGCAGTCCCATCCGCGGTGAGCCAGACGTTGGCGGGCTTCAGATCCCGGTGGATGACGCCGTGCGCGTGTGCGTGCTGCAGCGCGCCGCTGATCTGCGCCGCGATCCGCACGGCCTGATCGACGGGAAGAGGTCTCGGGCCCTCTGCCGTTTGACCGTCGCCTCCTTGAGCTCCCGACCCCTTTCCGAGGAGATCTTCCACCGAGCCACCGGACATGTACTGGCTGATGATGTACGGCTGGCTGTCCTCTTCGCCGACGTCGTAGACCGTGACGACATGCGGGTGATCGCCGAGCCGACCCATCGACTGCATTTCCCGGCGCACGCGCAACATGCCGGCTTCATCGAGCCCCTCGGTCTTGATGAACGCCAGCGCCACATCGCGATCAAGCCGCGTGTCGTGGGTGAGGTACACGCGTTTGCGAGCCCCTTCGCCCAACCGGCGGCCAATTTGGTAGCGGCCACCGGCGAGGGAGCGAGGGACTGGCGGGGTCTCGTCACGGCTCATGCGACACCCCCTTACCAGATCGCTGCCGCGAGATGGTAGCGATCGCCGCGGTCACGTGCAGGCCGTTGTCATCAACGTGCGACCGTGGCGAAGTCGGGGCCGATCGGCTATCAGCCTTTGGCCATGCAGATCGCGATCATTGGCGCGGGGCCGGCGGGACTGGCTGCAGCATACGACCTAACACGCGCGCAGCACCAGGTCACCATCTTCGAGGGCGCACCACGGGTCGGCGGCTTGGCCGCCGGCTTCAAGGCTCCGCATTGGGAATGGACGCTCGAGAAGTTCTACCATCACTGGTTTCAATCCGACTCGGCCATGCTCGGGCTCATCAAAGAGCTCGGCTGGAGCGATCAGGTGCTGTTCCCGCGGCCGATCACGGCGATGTACCACGACGGCACGTTCTACGCCTTCGACTCGCCGCTCGCGGTGTTGCGCTTTCCGGGCATTCCGTTCGTCGATCGGGTGCGCTGCGGCGTCGTCGCGCTGTATCTGCGGCTGACACCCGGCTGGCAGGCGCTCGAAAAGGTCACGGCGGATGCGTGGCTGCGGCGCTGGATGGGGCCGCGGGCTTACGAGACGATGTGGAAGCCGATGCTCGTGGGGAAGTTCGGTGACGAGAACCTTCCGCTGGTGAACATGGCGTGGTTCTGGGCCCGCATCCATGCGCGCACAGCGCGTCTCGGGACCTTCGTCGGCGGCTTCCAGGCATTCATGGACAAGCTAGCGGACGTCGTCAGGCAGCAGGGCGCCACCATCCGCTTGAACAGCGCCGTCACCGGCATCAAGAAGCTGAGCGATGGGCGGCTGCAGATCGAGACTGGCGGAGAAAGGGCCAGCTTCGACGCAGTGCTGTCCACCAGCTCGCCGGCGCTGATGTCGCGCTTGGCGCCGGATCTTCCTGCCGCCTACACAGAGAAGCTGCGTCACCTGAAGTCGATGGGTGCGGTGGTGATGGTGTTGGCACTCGATAGGCAGCTCACCAAAGGCATCTACTGGCACAACCTTCCGAAGCCTGCCGGCTTCCCGTTTCTCGCTATGGTCGAGCACACGAATTACATGGATCCGAAGCACTACGGCGGGGATCACATCATC
>JBGQHM010000446.1:0-5277 GCA_041497995.1 Binatia bacterium
AGTACCGGCGAAGCCGCTGCCGATCTCGAAACCTTTGGATGCTGGCAGCGACATTACACCCCGCGCCAGATCCGCCTCGAGCTTGTCGAACACCGGCTCGCCCCAGCCGGGCGGCACGTTGCGGCACACGCACTCGACGACACCGCCGAGCGAGTCGCCGGCGCGCCGCGCCTCGTCGATGCGTGCGATCATTGCCTCGGCGGTAGTGGCCACCGGGCACCGCACTATATTGGCCTCGACGTTAGCCAGCGTGACGGTGTTGGGATCCACCGTGGCTTCGATCGTGTGCACGCGCTGTACATAGGCTAGCACCTCAACCTTCGCCGTTACGGCGAGCAGCTTGCGCGCAATCGCACCTGCGGCGACGCGGCCGATGGTCTCACGCGCCGAGGCGCGGCCACCGCCTTGCCAGTTGCGGATGCCATACTTGGCTTCGTAGGTGTAGTCGGCGTGTGATGGCCGGAAGGTGTCCTTGAAGTCGGCGTATGCCTCGGGCCGCGCGTCGGTGTTGCGCACGACGATGGCGATCGGCGACCCGAGCGTTAGCCCCTCGAACGTACCTGACAGGATCTCCGCACGATCGGGCTCGTCACGTGGCGTGGTGATTTTGCTCTGACCGGGCCGGCGGCGATCGAGGTCGCGCTGGATCTCCTCGACCGTCAGCGCCAGGCGCGGCGGACAGCCGTCGACGACGACACCCACCGCGCCGCCGTGTGATTCGCCGAACGTGGTGATCCGAAACAAGTGACCGAACGTCGATGCCATCGGCGGAAGTGTACGCAAGCCCCTCGCCGGCTACAAGCGGCGCTGGCGGGTGCTGTCCTGATTTCGGATAGCGATCAGCTGTCAGCCGTCAGCTATCAGCCTGAGCACACCGGAAAGTCTGGAAGGGCAGGCGTTTCGAATTTCCGGCTGACAGCTGACCGCTGATAGCTGACGGCTTACGACGGAATCAGGACAGCAGCCGCGGGTTGACTTGCCGCGCCCATCCCGTCAATTCTCTCTTCAGACATGTTGCTGGCAATCCATCTGGCCTCGGTTGGCGCGACGGCGGTGTTCGTGATCTTGGCGCTCATTGACGTCGCCCGCTGGGCCATCGTGCGGCGCGCCTTGAAGCGCCGCGAGCCCGCAGGCGAGGTGCGCCGCGTCACGCCGTTGGCGACGCTGCAGCGTCTCGTGGTGCGCTGGGCCGTCGCCGCGTTGGTCTTCGCCTCGGCGGCGTTGCTCACAGGCACTGCACTCGCCTACACCGACGGCCTGGCACTGTCGGTATTGTGGCCCAAGGTCATTCCGGCGCTCGGGGCATGGCTGCTGCTCGGCATCGCACTGTGGCGCGGCCAGATGACCGGGTGGCGGTTGTCGCAGCTGCGTATGGCCTTGCTGTTCGTGGCCATTCTGCTGCTCCTCGCCAGCTTGGCGTCGATGCGCCTGTGAGGTGTGCGCGCCGCACGCCCCGCTTAGTGTAGTGCGTCAGGCAGACGGGACCTTATGCGAGGGCCTCACATCACGCCGAAATGGGAGGGCGAGGCTCCTGCCGAGCCTGCCCGCTTGGCAACACGGCTCCGCGGGAGCGTCGCCCTCCCGCAAATCGTGTTCCTACGGCTTGCAGAAAAGGACCCTCATTTTCGACGCAGTACACCAGCGTCATTTTCACTTCGGGGTTCGCAGGTAGCGCAGTAGCGTACGCACGCCGAACCCCGTCGCCCCACGCGGGTGGCAGGGTAGGGGCTTGTCGGTCATCACCGTGCTGGAGAAGTCGATGTGCGCCCAGGGTACGCTGCCGACGAACTCGCGCAGGAAGAGCCCACCGATGATGGTGCCGGCGCTCCCCTCGCCGGTGTTCTTGATGTCGGCGACACTACTGTCGATGTCAGCGCGATACTCGTCAACCAGCGGCAACTCCCACAGGTTCTCGCCGCAGGCGTGCGCCGCGCCGATCAACGCGTGCACCAAGTTCGAGTCGGTTCCCATGATCGCGGCGTAGCGCGTGCCCAGGGCGGCACGCACTGCCGCGGTCAGCGTGGCCAGGTCGATCAGCACATCGGGCTTGGCGGCCGCGGCAAACGACAGGGCGTCGGCAAGCACCAGCCGTCCCTCCGCGTCGGTATTGAGCACCTCGATGGTCGTGCCGTTGTACGCTCGCAGCACGTCGCCGGGTTTGATGGCGGCATCGCCGGGCATGTTCTCGGTGCTGGGCACGTAGGCGCGCACTTCGACGGGCGGAGCGAGGTCGCGAATCGCGCTCATGACACCCAAAACGGCGGCGCCCCCGGCCATGTCGCGCTTCTGCGCCTGCATCGCTTCGGCAGGCTTGAGCGACAGGCCGCCGCTGTCAAACGTAATACCCTTGCCGGCCAGTGCGATGCGCCGGCGCGCCCTGCCGCGCGGTTGGTAGACCAACTCGATGAAGCGCGGCGGCTGCGCGCTCCCCTGCGCCACGCCGAGCAACGCGCCCATGCCGAGGCGCTTCATGGCGTGGGCGTCCAACACACGAACGCGCAAGCGCTGGCGGCGCGCGATGCGTTTGGCTTCGGTTGCGAGGTAGGTCGGCGTGACGACGGCAGCCGGCAGGTTGACGAGATCGCGTGCGTAACAGGTGGCGTGCGCCATGGTGGCGCCGCGCGCCACCGCATCGCGCCAGCCGGCATCGCGGTGGCCCGTGAGGAGCGCGATGCGTTGCAGCGCTGGTGTGCGGGGCGCCTTGCTGCTTTTCAGTGGAGTGAAAGTGTAGCTCGCCAGATGCAGCCCCTCAGTGAGCGTCTCCAGGACGTCTGCAGACACTTGCGCGCGAGCAACGACCACTGCCGCGGTGCGTGCCTTGAGATCGGCGGCGCGGCGGACGGTGACCTCCGCCAGCTTGTACCAGGGCGTTGGCCCAGTGCCCTTACCGATCCCGACGACCACCACGTAGCGCGCGCGCAACCTCCCTTGCGTCTGGAAGAGCGCCACTTCGCCTTCAGCGCCGGCGAAGCCTTGCTGTCGGATCTCGGTGCTGAGCGTGCCGGCCAGTTGCCGGTCGAGCGCCGCTACTGCGTCGGACTGCCACCGAGGGCCGACGGCGATGACAATGATGTCGGCCGTGGTGTCAGCCACGGGGATGGAGCTGATGGTGACTTCCATGTGCCTCTGGAGACCGGTTGCCAGCGCCGCACTATCCGCTGTGGCGTTTGAGGTAGTCGAGCAGCACGCTGCGTTCGTCAGGGGTTAACGGCGGCAGGCCACGGCGCGCCATCTCGCCTTGCATGCGCTCGACCTGCACCTTCCACATCTCGAACTTCAAGGTCCCGGGCGCGAACACGCGATGGCACGTGTTGCAGCGCGCCGCGTAGAGTGTGGCGCCTGCGGACTCCGGTTCGGGCAGCTTGGGGCTGCAGCTGCTCACGCAGAGCGCCGCCGCGACGGCGAGGAACCAGCGCGGCCTCATGACTCTTCGCGGTAGTACGCCGCCTGGCCGGGCGTCTCCTCGACACCAACCTGCAGCGCGCCGATGCGTTGGACCCCTTCAACGCCCAGCTCGCGCCGTATCTCACCGGCCAGGTAGCGCGCCATCTCTTCCGCCGAACTGTGGACGATGGGAATCAGGACGACGTCGGCACGGGGGAAGCGGAACTCGTCGCTCTCGTACACGACGATCACCTGTCCCTGCTCTTCACGAATCTCAAGGCAGTCGCTTTTGGCCGGGATCACGGTCTTCTCGTCCAGCCGCTTGCACACCCGCTTGGCGACGTCCTTCACGAGACCGAAGTCGAGCACGTAGCCCTCTGGCGACAGCGCGCCGGCTTCGATGTCGACCGAGACGCGATAGTTGTGGCCGTGCAGCGCCTCGCGGAAGCCCTTGTAGGCGATGAAGTGCGCGGCGTTGAACTTCAAGTAGTCCTTGGTGACGTGCACACGGAAGGTCGTGGTGGGCATAGTGTTCTCAGCCGAGGGCGGAGCGCCGATCCGTACGCCCGCTCATGAACTCCTCCAGGCCGCTGCGCCGTACGCCGTGCGTGGGCGGACCGAAGTGCTCCCAGTATGCGTTGTGGTCGAGACCCGTCATAGCGAGAAAACGAGACAACTCCTGCGGCTGCTCCGCCCGCAGCGTATCGCGCAAGCGCTCGGCCAATCCTGCGTCCTCGGCAAGCGGCAGCAGCAGATCGCGCACACAGACCCCATGCACACCGCCGAGCAGGCAGGTGGCGAAATACGCCAGTTGGGTGTCATTCGGCTTTTGCCGCCACGCTTCGGACGCGGTCATCAGCTGGACGGTACCGGTGCGCACCCGGACGGGTACGACGGTGCTGCTACCGCTGCCCTCGCGTCCGGGTGCCAGGAAGGTGAGCGCGAACTGGTTGTCGTCAATACGGACCGGGTGTGGAAGGTAGTGGGGCGAGGTGTAGCCGATCAGCTTGAACAGTCCGGCGCGGAATGCGCCGGTGGCGAAGCCCACGGCTTCGAGACGCGACCAGAGGAACCCTGCGACATTTTGCCGGTGTGCGGCGGCCTCCTGACGGAGGCGTTGCATGGCGCCGCTGCTGTAACCTTCGCGGTCGCTCAGTCGCGCCAGATCGTTCGGCCGCACCCAGAGGGCGATCCCTTCCAGTGCGCCGCTGGCCGGCGCGTCGGCCGCCAGCGTCTGTGCCATGAGCGGCTCATCGGCGTGTCGCGGTTCGAGGACCATCGCGAAGCGGTCGCCGTGTTGCGAAAACTTCCCAAAGCCGCGGCGCGCGTTCGGCAAGGCGATACGCGCCGCCGCGCGGATCCCGAGCCGTCCGAACGGCTGGAGTCCAAGGCCGCTCATCAGCGATCCGTACCCGATCACCGCGACGTCAGAGGATTGGGAGCTAGGTTGCAACGGCGTGAATCCTTCCGCTGACAGGCGTACCACAGGCAACCTGCAAGGCAAGCCGAGGCATCACTGGAATACCGCGGTGACGTCGAAGTACATCAGCTGATCTCGTTCGCACTCTGTGCAGACGAGCCGGACGATCCGGAAGCGGCGCGCGCCGATGCTCCGCGACGTCTCGCCGGCAAGCGCCAGCGGTCCGCCGCACCAGCAGGTGCGTCCCTGCACGGCGGCGTCGATCTCGTCGAAGCTCGTCACCGCCACCGGTAGATGGATGGTCGCACCGGGGCGGCGGCGGTCGGCGCGGGCGCGCTGGAAGCGGCGGACGCCGACGGCGATCACGGCTGCCAGCACGGCGATGCCGAGGACGAGTCCGATCACGCCTGCGGCGCCTCCGTCGCTGCATCGGCGCCGAGCCGCGTCAAGGCCTGGTCTAGTTGCGCATGGTC
>JBGQHM010000447.1:0-5261 GCA_041497995.1 Binatia bacterium
CAGCATAGCTCGCGATAGCGCAGATCGAGCGTACACGGGAACTCCGCGTTGCGTTCTTCGGGCGGCGGCGGCATCGGCGTGGGAGTATGCCCGTGCCGCCAGAAGCGAGCCACGCGCCGTGCCTCGGCTTCATTGGCGTTGACCGGAAAGGTGTCGGGGTTGCGTCCGCCCGGATGGCTGACGTGATAGGTGCAGCCGCCGATCGAGCGGTTGTTCCACGTGTCGACGATGTCCAGCACCAGCGGCGCGTGCACGCCGATGGTTGGGTGCAGGCCCGACGGTGGTTGCCACGCGCGGTACCGCACGCCGGCGACGAGCTCGCCGCGCGTGCCGGTGTTGCGCAACGGCACATGCCGGCCGTTGCAGGCGACGACGTAGCGTCCGGCCGTCATGCCCGTGACCTTCACCTGCAGGCGCTCGAGCGACGAATCGACGAAGCGTGCCGTTCCCATCGACGTGACCTCTTCGCCGAGGACGTGCCACGGTTCCAAGGCCATGCGCAAGTCGAGCTGCATGCCTTGCGTGTGAATGCTGCCGTAGTGCGGAAAGCGGAATTCGAAGAACGGCGCAAACCACTTGAGCTGAAACGGATAGCCAACGCGTTCGAGCTCGCACACGACGTCGTGGAAGTCCTGCCACACGTAGTGCGGCAACAGGAAACGGTCGTGCAGCTCGGTTCCCCAGCGGACCAGGGGGCGCTCGTACGGCGCTTGCCAAAAGCGCGCGATCAACGCGCGCAGCAGCAGCAGTTGCACCAGACTCATGCGCGCGTGCGGCGGCATCTCGAAGGCGCGGAACTCAACCAGGCCGAGGCGTCCGGTCGCCGTCTCCGGCGCGTACAGCTTGTCGATGCAGAACTCGGCCCGGTGTGTGTTGCCGGTGACGTCGACGAGCAGGTTGCGCAGCAGCCGATCCACGAGCCACGCCTGGGTGGTCTCACCGCGCGGCATTTGCTGGAAAGCGATGTCCAGCTCGTAGAGAGTGTCGTCGCGAGCCTCGTCGACGCGCGGGGCTTGGCTGGTCGGGCCGATGAACATTCCGGAGAACAGGTACGACAGGCTCGGGTGATTGTGCCAGTATGCGACCAGGCTACGCAGCACATCGGGACGCCGTAGCATCGGGCTGTCGGTGGGCGTGGCCCCGCCGATGGTTACGTGGTTGCCGCCGCCGGTGCCGGTGTGGCGCCCGTCGAGCATGAACTTCTCTGTCCCCAAGCGCGTCAGGCGCGCCTCCTCATAGATCGTGTTGGTGATGGTTCGCAGCTCGGCCCAGTCGTGCGCCGGGTGGATGTTCACCTCGATCACACCCGGGTCAGGCGTGACCGACAACCTTAGCAACCGCCAATCGCGCGGCGGCTCGTAGCCCTCGATCACCACTGGCATGCGCAGCTCTGTAGCGGTGGCCTCGATCGAGGCAATGAGATCGAGGTAGTGCTCCAGGTGGGTGAGCGGTGGCAAGAAGACGCAGAGTCGGCCGCTGCGTGACTCGACACTGAGCGCGGTGTGCACGATCTCACGCAGCGTCGTGTCGTCATCGACGACCTGCTCGCGTGTGCCGTCATGCGCGACGCCGCTGGCCGACACCTGGCTATAGCGCAGCGCGACCTGGCCGTGGATGTCGCCGAGTGCGGAACGCGGCGCGAAGAGCGAATGCTCGATGTGCGGGTCGCGTTCATCGGGCGACACCCACGGCAACGAATCGAGCGGCAAGCGATAGCCCATTGGCGAGTCGCCGGGCACCAGATACATGCGGCCGCGGCGGAAGGTCCACCGGCGCGTCTGCCAACGCCCACCCTCGGTCGGATGCTCCAGCCACTTCAGCGGTAGGGCATAACCGGTGATGGTGCCGAGACCGCGTTGGAGCAAGTCCGCCAGCCGGCGGCGTTCCAGAGGATCCTTCAGGTCGGCGTGTAGCGGATCGATGTTGGGCGGCAGCGTGCCTTCTTTCCAGAGATAGTAGAGCGCGTCCTCGTATCCCGGCAGTGCCAGGTCGCTGGCGAGCCCGAGACGATGTGCCAGGGCGCGCATGAAGCGCTCGGCATGCTCGGGCCGGTAGCCGTGAGGTTCTGACTCGTCTGCCAGCATCGTCAAGTCGTGCCACACAGGCTGGCCATCGGCACGCCAGAAGCATGACAGCGCCCAGCGCGGCAACTGTTCACCCGGATACCACTTGCCCTGACCGTAGTGCAGCACGCCACCCGGCGCGAAACGTTGATGGAGGCGCTTGAGCAGCGCGCTTGCGAACCCGCGCTTCGTCGGTCCGCTCGCCGCGGTGTTCCACTCTTCGCCGTCCATGTCGTCGATCGACACGAACGTCGGCTCGCCGCCCATGGTGAGGCGTACGTCATGCACCTGCAGATCGGCGTCGATGGCCTCGCCCAGAGCGTCGATCGCTGCCCACTGCTCCTCGGTGTACGGCTTGGTGACGCGCGGGTCCTCGTGGATGCGATGCACCTCGTTGGAGAAGGAGAAGTCGACGCTTGCTACCTCGGCCAGGCCGGTGACCGGCGCGGCGCTCGACGGATCGGGCGTGCATGCGAGCGGGATGTGTCCCTCACCAGCGAACAGCCCAGACGTCGGATCCAAGCCGATCCACCCAGCCCCAGGCACGTAGACTTCCGCCCACGCGTGTAAGTCGGTGAAGTCGGCGGTTGGTCCCGACGGGCCGTCGAGTGCTTTGATGTCGGCGGTGAGCTGGATCAGGTAGCCCGACACAAAGCGCGCGGCGAGCCCGAGATGCCGCAAGACCTGAACGAGCAGCCAGCCGGTATCGCGGCACGAGCCGATCGCCTTCCCCAATGTCTCCTCACAGGTCTGAATCCCAGGCTCCATGCGGACCGTGTACCCAATGTCCTGCTGCAGCCGTCGATTGATCTCGACCAAGAACGGCACCGTGCGTTGCTTGCTGCGGTCGACGCCGGCGATCCACTCCAGGAGCCGCGGGCCGCGCTCTTTGGTTTCGAAGTACGGCGTCAGCTCCTGCGCCAACTGCTCGCTGTAGGCAAACGGGCAGTGCTCGGCGTCTTCCTCGAGAAAAAAGTCGAACGGGTTGATGACGGTCATGTCAGCGACCAGTCCCACTTCAATGCTTAGCACCGGCGTGCGCTCCCGGAAGACGAGCCGCGCCAGGTAGTTGCCGAACGGATCCTGCTGCCAGTTGAGGTAGTGTTCCGCGGGGACGATCTTCAGCGAATAGGCGTCGATCGGTGTGCGGCAATGCGGCGCCGGGCGCAGACGTACAACATGCGGTGAGAGCTCCACCGCGTGGTCATACTGGTAGGAGGTGGTGTGCCGGAGCGCAACGCGGATAGCCATAACTCGTCACTGATCACTCGTCACTTATCACTGCTTCCTACTCACTGCGCACTCTGCTGTTGCTGCCGCGCCATCCGCAATGTGACCTCAGGTCCTTCGTCCGAGTCCTCACCCTTGAAGCTGCCGCGCTGCGGCGCAGCATCGAGCGAGTCGCGACCTACCGCTACGACGATGTAGCCGTCGTTGGCGACGAGCCGAGCCGTGGGGTCGAAGCCGCGCCAGCCGGCGCCGGGGATCAATACTTCGGCCCACGCATGCGGCGCGGCGGGCGCTTCTTCGTCCTCGGCGCATTCGGGATCCTGGTAGCCCATCACGTAGCGCGCCGGCACACCCCACGAGCGCACCACTGTGATCAGCAGATGCGCGAAGTCCTGACAGACACCAGCGCGTGCTTTCCACACGTCCGCCAGCGGCGAGTGGGTGTGGGTCACGCCGCGCTGATACGCCAACGTGTCGGCGATCCACTCGGTAGCAGCGATGACCGAGTCGATGAGGCTGCGCGCCGGCGAGTGCGCCGGCGCCTCCAGCTCCGGCAGCTCGACGCGGGCGAGATCGGGCGTCATGGGGCTGTACGACAGCACGTAGTCCCACAGGCGCGGTTGCGCCTTCAGCGTATCGGCGATCCAGTCGCGCTCACGCTGCGGTGCAACGAGCGGGAAATCGAACGGATTGCTGAGCAGCGTCTCGACTTCGGCGTGCAGCCGCGTCACCAGGTGCTCGTGCGGCGCACCGACGCCGAAGTGGTGCACCTGGTTGCCGAAGTAGTCGACGTAGCTGTCGAGCTCCGCTGCCGGTTCCACCTCGATGGTCGCCGTATGCACGCGCTGGGCGCTGCTGTCCGACGGCACCAGCCGCAGCTCGCACTGGTGCTCGCGCACCGGCTGCGCAAACGTCAGACGGGTCTCGTGGTCGATCACGTAGCGCACGGCCGTTCCGTGACCTGCGCCTCGAAGTAGTCCATCGCCAGCGCGGCGTGCAGGTCGGAGATTTGGTCGAGGAACTCTTGCAGGAACTCATGCAGGCCCTGCTTGAAGACTTGCTCGGGGGTGGTGTGCTCGAGGCGATCGACGAGGTGGCGCATGGCCCCGGTGCTCGCGCTGTCCGGCGCAGGCGCGCCGATACCTTCCAGGGCGTTGTGCATGCGGTCGACAGAGAAGCGCAACGAGCGTGGAAAATCACCCTCGAAGATCACGAACTCACCGACGTCGATGGGCCGGAGCCCGGCGTGGTACTTGCGGCGGAAGGATTCGAAGCCGGACAGCGAGCGCAGCAACGCCGCCCACTGGTAGTAGTCGAGCGGCGATCCCACCATGGTCAGGTCGGGCAGGAGCAGATGATACTTGACGTCCAGAATGCGTGCCGTCATGTCGGCGCGTTCGAGGAATGTGCCGAGCAGGTAGAAGCCCCAGCCCTCGCCGCGCATCATCGTGTTGGAGGTGAGGCCGTGGAAGCGCGCCACCCCGTTGCGCACCTCGGCATAGATGGGGGCGGCGCGTTCCGGCAGCAGCGGCGGTTGCAGCTGCCGGTCCATCTGCAACCACAGCTCGTTCATTGCCTCCCACATCTCCTTCGAGATGCGGTCGCGGACGACGCGGGCGTTCTCGCGTGCCAGGCGCAGGCTGGTACGGATGGCATTCGGGTTGGAGCGCTCCTGCGTCATGAATTGGATCATCGTGTGCGCCGTGATCTCGGCACCGGGGTAGCACTGCGCGAAGGGCTCCTCGCTGCCGTTGATACTGAGCAGCGGCTTCCATTGTGCGGCCGGCGACAACGCGTCTTCGGCCTCGAGCAGGTAGAGGAGGTTGATCTCGATCAAGCGTGCCGTGTTGCCGGCGCGTTCGAGATACCGCGACATCCAGTACAGCGAGTCGGCGATTCGACTGAGCACGATGGCGACTCTCGCCTACTCCGCCAGCACCCAGGTATCCTTGCTGCCGCCGCCTTGCG
>JBGQHM010000448.1:0-5258 GCA_041497995.1 Binatia bacterium
AGACTCTCCGTGCCACTGGAGCGCCCGTGGCCGGGGAAATCGAAGGCGAGGGGGCTATGGGTGTCGGCAAGGGCAGACAGTTGACGATGCCAGGTGTTGCCGTTCGATCCCGCGCCGTGGATGAGCAGCAGCAGCTCGCCCTTGCTCAGATCCGGAGCGACGTTCGGCAGCGTAGTGCGCCCGCTGTGGAAGTAATGGACGGCGGTGCCGTCGACTGTGACGTACTTAGTCGGCATGTGCGGTCTGTCAGCTCGTCCCTGACGAGTCTCACGACGAGCCGTTGCGGTTACCGTAGGGGGTGAGTGAAGTCAAGGAAGAGGGAGTGAGTGCCTTGACGGCAGAGGTTAGCATCTGTTAGCCGCCTCACGCATGAGTTGGCCGCCGGCGTCCGACGAGTTCATCCAGTTGCGGGAGACGCTCACCTGGGTGCACGAGCACTCGCCGTACTACCGGCGCGCGCTCGACGCAGCGGGTGTGCGGCCGGCCGATCTGCGCAGCTACGACGAGTTCCGTGCGCGCGTGCCGCGGACCGCGAAAACCGATCTCGTCGCCAACCAGCGTGCGCATCCGCCGTTCGGCGAGTTCCTCGCCGTACCGCGTGAGCAGTTTGGTTCGTTGCACACCTCGCCTGGCCCGATCTTCATCCCGCGCCTGCCCGAGGAACGCGGCGGTACGCAGGTGCTCAAGGAAGCCGTCAAGGCGATGGGTGTGCGCCCCGGCGAAGTCGCGCACGTGACGCTGTCGTACCACATCATGCCGGGCGGCCTGCGCCTGCATCGCGCCTTCGAGGAAGCTGGGTGTCTCGTGATCAACGGCGGCACCGGTGCCAGCCAGCTGCAAGTGGAAGTCGCGCGCGCCTGGCGGGCGACGGTGTACGCCGGCACACCGAGCTTCTTGGCTAATCTCGGTGACACCGCGCGACAGATGGGGCTCGATCCGCGCCGCGATCTCCACTACCGCGTCGGCTTCTCCACCGCCGAGGCCCTGACGCCGCAATTGCGCCGTGACCTGGGAGAGATGTTCGGCATCGAGCTGTTCGACCACTGCGGCGAGGCGCAGATCGGTCCGCTGGCCGGTGAGTGCCGCGTGCATGAGGGCATGCACCTGCACGCGCGCGACTTGTTCTGCGAGTTCCTCGATCCGGAAACCGGCGAGCCCGTTGAGGCGGGCGGCACGGGCGAGATCGTCGCCACGCAACTCGGTCCGCGCGCCCTGCCGCTCGTGCGCTACGCACCCGGCGATGCCTTCCGATTGCTCCCCGGCACGTGCCCGTGCGGCGACGCGTCGTTGCGCATCGTCTTCGTCGGCCAGGTCGGTGCGATCCGCAAGATCAAGGGCGTGCTCGTCCATCCGGCACAGGTGCACAAGGTCACTAGCGGCTTTCCCGAGCTCGGGAGATTCCAGATCGTTGTCGAACATCCGGAAGGCCAGCGTTATGATCGAGCCATCCTGCGATGCGGCATGGTGCACACGCCGGCCGATCCGGAGGGATTGAAGCGCGCGGTCGCCGAGCGACTGAAGGCGACCGTGCTGATCCAAATGGAGGTCGAGCTCGTTCCGCAAGCCGACATTCCGGAAGCTGCCGGTCCGCCGCGCTTCGCCGAGACGATGGTCGATCGGAGGCAGCACTCGTAGCGGCGGGTTTCAAACCCGCTTCCTTGCCCTTGCAACGAACATGAACACCCCAACCGACAACCGTCGCTACTATGATCCGGCCATCCAAACGATGCCGTTGGAACAGGTACAGACGCTGCAAGCTGAGCGCTTGGCGCGCCAACTCGATCGCGTCTGGTCGGTGCCGGTTCCGTTCTTCAAACGCAAGCTCGAAGCGGCCGGCTTGCAGCGCAAGGACGTGCGCGGGCTCGATGACCTGCAGCGCATTCCGACCACGCTGAAGGCGGAGTTGCGCATCAGCGAAGAGCAATGCCCGCCGTTCGGCGACTACCGCGGCGCGCCGGTGAGCGCAGCCGTGCGTCTCGGTGCGTCGACCGGAACTAGCGGCAAGCCAACGCTCATCCTCTGGACCCACAAGGATCTCGCGGTCGACTATGCCGCGTCATCGCGCGGGCGGTGGCGCTGGGGCTTGCGTCCCGGCATGAGCCTCGCCAACGCGCATCCTTTCGGGATGAACGCCGGCGGCTGGCACTTCAGCCACGGTATCGAAGGCCTCGGGGCGCTCAACATCCCGTCGGGTCCACCCGTGGGCGAGCAGCACATCAAGGACGTGATTGAAGTGTGGCGGCGGCTGAAGCCCGACATGTATCGACTGTTCGGTAACGTCGCCACGACCTACGCCGATGCGGCGCGCAAGCTAGGACTCGATCCGGCGCGTGACCTCAACCTCACGATCGCCGGCGACCATCCGTCGGAGCAGTATCTGATGGCCAGCTCCGGCCTTGAAGCGTTGCCGCTTCTGGGCAGCGCCTGCGACGAGCGCGACGGGGCCCACCTCGCCGAGGATCTTGCCATCGTCGAAGTCATCGACCGCCACACCGGCGGTGCCTGCGGCCACGGCGAGCGCGGCAACCTTGTCGTCACCGTGCTGGAGAAGGACAACTTCCTGCTGCGCTACGACCTCGAAGACATCGTCCGGTGGAACATGAAGCCGTGCCCGTGCGGCGAGACGCACCGCCGTCTTTTCTACGAAGGCCGTGTGCGCGACTTGGTCCCTGCCGGCACCCGCGAGGTTCTACCGATCGACGTCGCACTAGTGCTCTACGAGTTTCCTGAAGTCTCGACACCATCGGCCGAGTACCAGATCGTGCGCGGCAAGCAGCCTTCGCAGACGTTGCACGTGCGCCTTGAGTACGACCCGGTGCAGATTAGCGACGTCGCCGGCATCGCACGACGCCTCGCCGAGCGCTTCCGCGAGCGCCTCGGTGTGACGGCGGATCTTGATCTGGTTGCCCGCGGTGACTTGCCGCGCTTCGCATACAAGGCGGCGCGGGTGGTGGATGAATAGGCGACAAGCTGATAGCCTCCCACTTGTGCGACGCAAGGCAACCGACGAACCCCGGAAGCAGGTAGGAGGCCATCGCCGAACACTGTTGCAGCGGGTCGAGGAGCTGAACCGATTCCTCACTCGGCACACGACCGCGGTTGAGGACGATGGAGAGCCAATTCGAAAAGTTGTTGGTCGACCTCGTCCGCGGTCGGGTTGACTTCATCGTCGTCGGCGGCATCGCGGTCGCGCTCAATGGGATCGTTCGCACCACGGACGACCTCGACATCATCGTCGACGCGGCGCAGCCAAACATCGAACGGCTGCTGCAGACGCTCTCTCGGGTCGGCGAAGGACATGCTCGCGAACTGTCGATCGCCGACTTCAACGACGAAGAGGGTGCCGTACGCGTCATCGAGGATTTTCCGATCGATATCTTCGTGCGCATGACGGGCCTGCGGTACGTCGATCTGTTGCCATGGCGGCACGTCGCGGCGATGGGTGAGTGCGAAGTTCCCTACCTCGCTGCTGAAGGCTTGATCCGCCTCAAGGAGCGCAGCTTCCGCGAGCGCGATCAGGACGATGTGCGCCGCCTCCGGGCACTTACAACGCAGACCACGCCCCCCAGCCGGTTGCTGGGTTCGCTGACAGGGTGGCTGTGTCGTCTCGTGGGACGCGGTGACTGACGTCGCCAGTCTACAATCTGACGATCGTTGACTGCCGGTTCACCTCACCATCGCCCTCGCTATACTGGGCCGACTCTCGCGGAGCGCCAACATGCCCAGACATGAGTATCGTCTCGTCGACGTGTTCACATCCGACCGCTTCGGCGGCAACCCACTCGCGGTGTTTCCGCACGCCGACGGTATCGACCCCGCTGACATGCAGCACATCGCGCGCGAGCTGAATCTGTCGGAGACGACCTTCGTCCTGCCGACGGATCACCGGGACTGCGATTTCCGCGTCCGCATCTTCACACCGCAGGCCGAGATGCCGATGGCCGGTCATCCCACCGTCGGTACCGCGTGGGTGCTCGATCACGGCACACGCGTCACGTTCCTCGAAGGCGTCGGGCCGATCGTCGTCGATCGAGTCGCGGGTACGGCTGGCGCGTCGATGTGGCGCATGACGCAGCCGCTCCCCACGTGGGGCGCGCGCATCGAGCGCGATGTTGCCGCGTCACTGCTGGGGTTGGATGCGACCGATATCGAGGCACAGCTGCCCGTCCAGGTCGTCTCCTCGGGGGCGCCGTTCGTATTCGTTCCGCTCCGCAATCTGGCGGCGCTGGGAAAGGCACGTCTGCACACGGAGCGCTGCGCACAGGTGCCGGAGCTCGCCGCCACGTACGGAGCATTCTGCTTCACGACGCACTCCGGAGATCCCGCCGTCACCGTGCGCAGCCGCATGTTCGCGCCGGCCGTTGGTGTCGCCGAGGATCCGGCCACCGGCGGAGCGAGCGGACCGCTGGGTTGCTACTTGGTGCGCTACGGTGTCGTACCCGCCGGCTCGCCGGCGCGCATGTTGAGCCTTCAGGGCGTCGAGATGGGCCGCCCGAGTCACGTGTATATCGAGATCGCTGGCACGACAGACGCGTTCACAGCGGTGCGCATCTCGGGCGAGTGCGTGGCAGTCGGGGGTGGCTACATCGATCTCTGAATCGCGTCTTCTCATTGCAGCGCGGCTGCGGTATCCACCGAGGCTCATGTATCGCCGCGCCCCGTTCATCTGGACCGCGAAGCAGCCGATCGACGCTGCCGGCGCCTTCCGCATTTTCTTCGAAACGCCAGTCAGACGCGACGATGGTACGAACCGCTGGTTTCTCTTCCGCCGCCGCTTCACGCTTCCGGCGGCGGCTGACGCCGCGGAGGTGACCGTCACGGTCGACGGCCGCTACCAACTCTTCCTCAATGGCCGGCGAATCGGCCGCGGACCGGTGCGCTGCGATCCACTCCACCAGCGCACGGACACGTACGATCTGCGCGCCCACTTGCACCCCGGCGCCAACGTCATCGCTCTGCTCGTGCACGTCTACGGCATCGACACGGCGTGGTACCAAGCCGTGCACGGGCATTGGCAGCCCGCGTTCGGCGACGGTGCCGTATACTGCGACGGCACGGCGCGCTGCGGCGACGTGGTCGTCGACGTTCTCTCCGACGAGCAATGGCGTTGCCTGGAGTGCGCCGCTTGGGAACGTGACACGCCGCGCACGAATTGGGGTCTCGGGTTCATCGAAGTGCACGACGCACGCGCAATGCCGCTCGGTTGGACCGAGCCCGACTTCGACGACGCGGCGTGGGACGCTGTGCAGGCGCTCACG
>JBGQHM010000449.1:0-5231 GCA_041497995.1 Binatia bacterium
AGGGACGATGACCAGCTGGTAAATCGCCGGGCTTTGACGCAGAACGCGGGTCGGAGGTCGCTTCTATGTGGACACGACGGCTCGCCGCGCGCGCATCCCTCACCCACGGCACCCGCAGCGGCGTCACGCACACCCGGAGCGCTGCCCGAGGGCGTGGTGCTGCCGCGCTACAGCGAAGTGGTGGCGGAGACTGGTAGGAACCTGGCCTACGACCAACCCGCGGCCACGGTCGACCCGCTCGGCTTTCAACAGATGAACATCAATTGGCGGAATTTCTATCTTAGCGCGGCGCTGGAGCTCGAAGGCCACCTCGACCGCAGCCGCTACAGCCCCAAGCGCGGCACCGCGATCCTGGAACGGTTGCCCCTCGTCAACCTCCTGGAGAAGATGCTGACGCGTATCGATGCGGAGCAGACCCAAGACGTGCACATGACGGTGCCGTTTCATTTGGCCGACAGCGGCCAGGACTACGCCTTGGAGATTCGCCGCGGCATCGTGCAGCTGCATCGACGACAGCCGCCGCACGCCGACGTCACGCTGAGCGGGAACGAGGATGATCTCCGGCGCATGCTCCTGCGGCAAACGAGCTTTCTCAAGGAGTGGGCGCTCGGCCGCATTCACGTCGACGGCAGCACCTCTGACATGGCGCGCTTCTTCGGCTACTTCGATCCACCCGCCGAGACGCCGCCGAATCTTGTCGTGCGCTGATGGGCCGGGCGTATGAATGCGTCAGCGCGGCCCGCTGAGCAGCGGGCTGCGCCGCGCCACGAACTGTCCCAAGCGAAGTGCGAGCCGCGGCGCGAGGCGATAGGTCAGCCAGGTGATCTTGGCGAACCGCGTGACGACGATGATCGGATGATTGCGGGCGACCCCACGCAGGATGTCGCGCGCACAGGCGTCGGGCGAGTACAAACGGACCGGCATACTGTTCAATACCGTATCTCGGTCAGTGTTCAGCCAGCGAATGGCGTCCTTGATTGGCGTGTCGATGAAGCCTGGGCAGACGACGCTGACGCGAACGCCGTACGCGGCCGCCTCGCCGCGGAGCGACAATGACAGACCGACGAGGGCGTGCTTGGTGGTGGCGTAGCCGGTGGCGCCCGGCGTGGGCGTCAAGCCGGCAAGCGAAGCCGTATTCACCATGTGGCCGAACCCTTGCCGGATCATGATCGGGTACGCGGCGCTGATGCCGTGGATGACGCCGCGCAGGTTCACGTCAACGAGGCGATTCCAGTCCGGGAGCGTCATATGACGTGCGTCACCCATGATTCCAATGCCGGCATTGTTGAACAGATAGTCGAGGCGCCCGTGTGTGCTGGCTACCTCGTTGACGCAGCGCTCCACGCTCGCCGCGTCGGTCACATCCACGGCGGCGCCGCTCGCCACACCACTTGGTGCTATGGCAAGCGCCGCTGCATGGGCACCGTCACCGTTCACGTCTGCCAGCACGACGCGCGCACCGCGTTCTACCAGCGCCGCACCCAGCGCCCGTCCGATGCCTGACGCCCCTCCCGTGATGATCGCGATCTTGCCTGCAAAGATGTCCATGCCCTCTCTTACGCTCCTTTCCAGGGCAAAGGTCCAGACCCCATTTCTGCAGTTGTTCCCCAACACCTTGCGCTGTGACGTATGCCTGCTAGGGTTGCTGCACTCAGGACTGACTGTCCGGCGCGAGAAAACCCCGCCTAGCACCATGGCGTCTTGGCACGCCTCCCGCTCCTCACATGTTCAGCAATGACAACGACAACAGGTGTCGTCGTCTTGAAGAGCCAAAACGCAACGCGGTCGCGGCGGCGGCCCAAGGTACAAGGAGTTCATGCGATGGGAAGAAAACTGTACGTCGGCAACCTCGGGTTCGACGTCAACAACAAGGATCTCGAAGACCTGTTTGCTCAAGCTGGGGCTTGCGAGTCGGTCGCGGTCATCACTGACCGCGAGACCGGACAGTCGCGCGGCTTCGGCTTCGTCGAGATGGGCTCAAACAGCGAAGCCCAGAAAGCCATCCAGCAGTTCGATGGCCAGGAGCTCAAGGGTCGCGCGCTCAAGGTCAACGAGGCCAAAGAGCGTGAAGCCAACCGCGGTGGCGGCGGCGGCAGAGGTCGCTACTAAACCACCCACGATTCGCGCCCGCCCTCCGCGGCGGGCGCGAACCTTTGCATTCGGTCGACTGTGCAGCGCGCCAACGGCAGCTGACCGACTTGCTACTCCTACTGACCCGACAATTGCGGCGTAGGCCGCGCGGTCGCGGTCCCACAATTCACATACATTCGTGAGACGTTGGTCTCAGCGGTGCGCCGTGCTACCGATCGGTGCCCGGGGGACGACGACGATGACCGACTCATTTCTTGCGCACTACGGTCCATGGGCGCTAGTTGCTGGCGGCTCATTCGGTATGGGTGCCGCTTACTCGCGGCAGCTGGCGCAGCGGGGACTCAACGTTGTCCTGGTCGCCGACGCTGCGGAGCCGCTCGAATCGCTGGCGCGGACGCTGGCAGCGGAGCATCGTGTCGAGACGCGTGCCCTCGTCATCGACCTGGCTGCGCCCGACATGCTCGCTCAGCTCGACACGGCGACGCGGGATCTCGAGATCGGGCTGCTGGTGTACAACGCCGCGCACTCGGTCGTCGGCCGCTTCCTCGACGTTTCATTGGACAACAAGGTGCGCATGCTCGACGTGAACTGCCGCGGACCGTTGCTGCTCAGTCATCACTTCGGTGCGCGCATGGCGGAGCGCCGCCGCGGCGGAATCATTCTGATGTCGTCGCTCTCCGGCTTTCAGGGTCACGCCATGGTTGGTACCTATGCGGCCACCAAGGCCTTCGACTTGGTGCTTGGCGAGGCCCTGTGGGCGGAGTTGCGGGAGACGGGGGTGGACGTGCTGGCCTTCTGTCCCGGCGCGACCCGCACGCCGGGGTACCTTGGGAGCAACCCGCGGCCCACCGGCGCGCTGTCGGCACCACTCATGGACGCGGACGAAACGGTCGCCGAGGCACTCACCGCACTCGGGCGCGGGCCGACCCGCATTGCCGGCCGCTCGAACCGCCTGGCGGCGTTCGTGCTGCACCGCCTACTGCCGCGCCGTACGCTGGTCGAGCTGATGAGTCGGACGACGCGTGCGATGTACGATCGCGCCCCGTGATGCGCCTACCCGCCGCTCACAGGGGCGCTCGATCACTCACGATCGGATCCTGCACGCGAATCCGCGTGGGTCCGTCAACCTTAACTTACGGCTCGATCCTGAGGTGCGGATGTCGCCGCCAGAAGTAGAGCGC
Source organism: Binatia bacterium (assembly GCA_041497995.1). Classification (GTDB taxonomy): domain Bacteria; phylum Desulfobacterota; class Binatia; order HRBIN30; family HRBIN30; genus DATKMS01. Next base: position 3,273 of record JBGQHM010000449.1, read on the forward strand.
CATGACCACCGCTGCTAGCAAGTTACCGACGAGGATTGCCGGCCATGCCAGGGCATGGAGCACCGGCTGCGCAACGGCCATCGCCGCGACAAGAAAACCAAACTCGAAGATGACGAAGAGCAGGATGACGCCGAAGCCGACGTTGGGCCGTTGATCGGCCACGGCCAGCAACCGCGATGCGGCACCGCCGATAGTCACGAAAACCAGGAAATGAACCCACGTCGCTGCCAACACCATCTCGAATGACACCGCCGGGGGTTGTGAGGAATCCAACCCTTGCCCGCCCCGAAACAGCGCAGTGCCTATGACCGTTGGGGTGAACAGCGGGTGGCCGTTTATGCTGTCGAGGATCAAAAGCCAAACGGCGACGGTCGCCGCAGCGAGCATGCCGGCGACAATTCCTTCCTGATATACCTTGGTGAGATCCTGCGTGGGTGTGCCCACGCCGGTATGGGTGAGTGACTCTGACTGGCCGGTCATCGTGCTCTCCTTTCTGGCCGGGAGCCGACTAATGACTATGTTTCAGAGTAAACCCAGAGGGCGTGAGTGTCCATATCGTACGACCTGCATGTACGGCGCGGCCCCCCGGAGCGCGCATCGCCCACGATCGTGTGAACTGCGACCTTGCCTCGACGCTGAGATCCGGGGTAAGCAGAGCCCATGTACCCCGCAGCACGCCAACCGATGATCGACCGATCTGCGCTCTCCCTGCTTGTGGTGGTTGTGCTGGTGCTCAAGGCCGTCGCGCCATAGCGGGGAGGACATAACGATTTTGAACCCCTGCCGGCGCGAGGCCGGCGGGGGTTTTGTTTTTCTGGAGCCCCTCCCGGTCCCCGATCCGCGCAGGGAACCACGTAGGAAGGAGCAGGCTCCATGAAAACAACCGGTGCAGCACTGATTACCAGGCTGCTCGAACGCCAGGGCATCGACGTCATCGCCGGCATTCCGGGCGGTGCGAACCTGCCCTTGTACGACGCGCTACACACGAGCCGCATCCGGCATGTTCTGGCGCGCCACGAACAAGGCGCAGGCTTCATTGCGCAAGGAATCGCACGCGCTACGGGGCGCCCGGCCGTATGCTTTGGAACGTCGGGCCCCGGCGCGACCAACTTGCTCACCGCAATCGCCGACGCCAAGCTCGACTCGGTGCCGCTCGTCACCATCACCGGCCAGGTCCCACGGGCGATGATCGGCACCGACGCGTTCCAGGAGATCGACACCTACGGCCTCACCATCCCGATCACCAAGCACAACTACCTGGTCCGTTCGGCGCACGAGTTGCTCGAGGTCATCCCCGACGCGTTTCGTGTTGCGGCATCCGGACGGCCTGGGCCCGTCGTCGTGGACGTTCCGAAGGACGTGCAGAACGAAATGATTGAGATCGACACGCTGCCGACGCCGGGCGCAGCTGATGCGCCACCGCTGTTCAGCGCCGCTGACGTTGCGCGCGCGGCCAAGCTGATCAATGGAGCGCGCCGGCCCGTGCTACTGATCGGGGCGGGAATCATCACAGCCAACGCCTCCGCCGCGCTGCGCCAGCTGGCCGAGACGGCATCCATCCCCGTCGCGGCGACGCTCCTCGGTCTCGGTGCCATGCCGCACGATCACCCGCTCTTTCTCGGCATGGTCGGTATGCACGCCGCGCGGTGGACGAACATGCTGCTCGAAGAGTGCGACGTGCTCATCGCGCTGGGCATCCGCTTCGACGACCGCGCCACCGGCAAGGCCGCAGAGTTTTGTCCGCGTGCCCAGATCATCCACGTCGATATCGACGCCAGCGAGTTGGGGAAGATCAAGCAGCCCTTCCTCGGAATGGAGGCCGACGTTGGAGAGTGGCTCGATGCGCTCGCGCCGCTGGTCGCGCCCAACCGACGCCGCGAGTGGATCACCTGTATGGAGAAACTGCGCGCCGCCCATCCCCTGGCGACACCCGGTGACGACGACCCGCTGCAGCCGTAT
>JBGQHM010000450.1:0-5222 GCA_041497995.1 Binatia bacterium
CGGTTCGAGGCGGCGAGCGCGACGGAGATCGAGAGCGCACTCAGCGAGGCGCACGCCACCTTCCGGCGCTGGCGCATCACCCCTTTCGGCGAACGCGCCGAGCGGATGCGCAACGCCGCCGCATTGTTGCGGCAGGAGCAGGCGCGCCTCGCGGCGGTGATCACCGCGGAGATGGGCAAGCCGATCGTCGAGGCGGAAGCCGAGATCGAGAAGTGCGCCTGGAATTGCGACTTCTACGCCGACAACGCGGAACGCTTTCTGGCGGATGAGCCGCAGGTGTCGAGCGCGACCGAGAGCTACGTAGAGTTCCCGCCGCTCGGTGTGGTGCTCGCAATCATGCCGTGGAACTTCCCCTTCTGGCAGGTGTTCCGTTTCGCTGCGCCGGCGCTGATGGCCGGGAACACGGCGATCCTGAAGCACGCGTCGAATGTTCCCCAGTGCGCGCTGGCGATCGAAGACGTCTTTGTGCGTAGCGGGTTTCCGACCGGCGCGTTTCGCTCGCTTCTCATTCCCGGCGGCGCGGCGACCCGCCTGATCGACGATCCGCGCATCGTAGCCGTGACCCTGACGGGCAGCGACGCCGCCGGACGCACCGTGGCGGCGGCGGCCGGCCGCGCCATCAAGAAGACTGTCCTGGAGCTCGGTGGCTCCGACCCGTTCATCGTCTTGGAAGATGCGGACCTGTCCGGGGCGGTGGAGACCGCGATCCGTGCGCGCTATCAGAATACCGGGCAGAGCTGCATAGCCGCGAAGCGCTTCATTGCGGTCGACGCGATCTTCCATCAATTCGAGCGGCGCTTCGTCGAAGCGGTGCGCAGCTTGCGCGTCGGCGATCCCATGGAGCGCGCCACGCAGATCGGACCGCTGGCGCGCGATGATTTGCGTGACACGTTGGAGCAGCAGGTGCAGACATCGGTAGGGCAGGGCGCGCGGTTGCTCACCGGCGGCGCACGGCGCACGGGCCCGGGGTACTTTTTTGAGCCGACCGTGTTGACCGACGTCCGCGCTGACATGCCGGCGTCATGCGAGGAGGTCTTCGGACCCGTCGCGGCGTTGATTCGAGTGCGTGACGCGGACGCAGCGATCGCGGCGGCGAATGACTCGCCTTACGGGCTCGGTGCCAATCTGTGGACCGGTGATCTGTCGCGCGCCCGTCGCTTGGCGCGTGACATCGAGGCCGGGCAGGTGTTCATTAACGGGATGGTCACATCGGACCCGCGTCTGCCGTTCGGTGGTGTGAAGGCGTCCGGCTACGGCCGCGAGCTTTCGGCATACGGCATCCGCGAGTTCGTCAACGTGCAGACGGTATGGATCGGACCGGGCCTGCGGCCGGCGTGAGTTCTATGGGCCGCTCCCATTGGTCGCTACGGGCTTCGACGCCCGACACGCTTTAGCCTGGATGCCGCCGCAACGGCTCCGCGCCGAGAAGGGAGGAGCAATGAAGCCACCAATCTTGAATCACGTCGCGCTCACGGTGTCGCGACGGTTGGTGAGCGACACGCCGGAGCGGCGCAACCTGCTTGACTTCTACGAGGGCGTCTTCGGCTGGCGCGCCATCGACCTGATGTCCATCGAAGGTGAGCGCGTCGTGATGCACCTGCATCAGGTGACGCACTTCCTGTATCTGGTCGGTGGCGACACGCCCACCGTCGCGCCGGCCGGCGACCACTTCGGCATCGAAGTGTACGAACCTGAGACACTGGCGGCCATCGTCGGGCGGGCGAAGGCATTCAAGGCCGAGCGCGATCCGGCGGTCGAGGTGGTCGACATCGCCGTCGAGGAGTACGGTCCGATCCGCATCCACAACGCGTATCTGCGCTACCTGCTTCCACTGATGGTGGAGGTGCAATACTACGAAGGCGTCGAGGTTCGATTGGATGAGATTTGACCCGCGCCGCAAGGAGCTACATGGTTCATCTCGATGCGTCGTCGGCTGAGTGCTTCGTTTTCATCTACAAGGAAGGCTTGCTGTCGGCTGTCGCTCACGACTTGAAGATTCGCGTCACCAAGTTCGTCATCGACGTGGACGAGGCGACACGCGCCATCACGGCGCGGTTTGACGCCGCGTCTCTGCGGGTCGTCTGTGCGATGAATGGAGATGAGGAAGCTGCGGGCAGCCTGACCGCGGCGAACAAGCGCGAGATCGAAGGCAACATCCGCGATGTACTCAATGTGCGCGAGTATCCAGAGGTCCGTTTCGTCTCGACCGCCGTCGAGGAGAAGGGCGGCACGTTCGTAGTGAAGGGCAAGCTGGCGCTGCATGGCCACGACCGCCAGGTGCGGGTTCGCGTGCAGCCGGATGGCGCGCACTACATCGCGGAGGCGCGCCTACACCAACCCGACTTCGGCATCCGGCCGTATACGGCGCTGCTGGGCGCATTGAAGGTGCAGGCCGAGGTTCTGATACGGGTCATTGTGCCGGCGTCGGCGCCGCGGCCGTGAAGGGCACGCGCAGAGAAGGTCCGGGTAGCCGCCGTTCTTGCCCCGCGATGCGGGGCAAGAACGATCGGCCCTGCGTTGGGAGATTTCAGCCCGGAGTACGTTCGAAGGTCGGTACGCCGTCCGGCACGTGGTGGAAACTCTGCTTGTCGATGGTGAAGATCACCATCTGTGGTCCACCGAATACAGCGGGATCGTCGAACGTACCGACCTTGAGGAGTACGACGCCCGGCAGGCCCGAGCTCCTCGCCAGAATGTGCGTGCCGCACTGGGCGCAGAACTCACGCGTCACGGGGTTCGCGAGATCGCTGCGGCGGAACTCTTTGGCTGAGCCCTTGACGTAGGCGAACCCCGGCTCGGGCATACCCATGACGACGTTCGGGTGACCGCCCGAGATGTACTGACACTCTCGACAATGGCACTGCCCTTTGAAGAGCGATTCGCCCGTCGCCTGGTAGCGAACCGCGCCACAGTAACATCCTCCTTGGATTTCCATGCAACTCCCTCCCTTCTCCAAAATGTGACCATGCACTCCGTGCTGCTAACGCAGTGGCGACCACGACGCCGGCCGCAGCAGCTTGCTCTCCCAGCGGTCGCGGTACTTGAGTCCCTCTTGCATCCAATCACCGGGACGCGACACACGCTCGCCCGACGTGAGCAGGTGCGAGAACGCTTCCCAGTTGATGATCTTTTGCAACAGCACGACCTCGTGGAAGCGGCCGGTGCCCGGCGCAACCGTCCAGCACGCCTCCACGGAGATCATCTTCGACTGCCGCGTGGCCGGAAAGAAGATGCCACCAAGCGCCGCGGTGTAGTCGTCGAGCCGGCCCGGGTACGGCCAGCCGGTGTCGTGCAGGTACAACGAGACGGCACCGGCTTCCGCGGGCGCCGGCACGATCTTGAAGTCGACCTCCTGCGTCGGCGACCACGATGTGGGCAGCAGCAGCTTGCTCGTGACCTCGCGGCGGTACTGCCACGCGGTCGCGTACCAGTCGCGCCACGCGGCGTCGGTCTGCGTGCGTGCAGCGAGCGCTCCCCACGCCTGCCAATCGCGCACCGCAGTGATGGAGACGGCGTGATAGCTCGGCCCGGTGCCATGCGTGTGGTGCCAGAACCACAGCAGCTTCGCGGCGCCATCGTGTTCGATCAACGGGACCCATTGCTCGCGCAGCGCGTGCTCAAAGACGTCCATCTTGCCGCCAACGATCTCGTGCGTTTCGTGCAGATAGAGCATAGTTCCACCTCCTGATTCGTTCGAGCTCGCACGCATAGCACAGCGGCGGCTTGTACCACAGACACCCGCCGCCATTGACAGAGCGTGGTCCCGCCGAGACAATCCGTCACAGACAGTCCATTGCCCGGAGGAGCGGTGGCGAAGACGCGGAGCGAGATGACTATGAGTGACAACTGGTTGGCCCCGACACTGCTGCTAGCGATGCCGCAAATGCTGGATCCGAATTTTGCGCGCTCGGTCGTGCTCCTCTGCAAGCACGAACGCGAGGGAGCGATGGGACTGGTCGTCAACAAACCGACCGACACCCGCGCCGCCAGCCTGGTGCTGCTCGACCCGCCCCCGAAGCGCGACAGCGGCCTCGAGGTCTGGGTCGGCGGTCCGGTCGAACCGCAGCGCGGCTGGCTCCTTCTCGGCTACGATCCCGGCAATGGGGAATCGATGGCTATTGGTGAAGGGTTGTACCTCTCCGCGTCGGCCGACGTGTTGCGACGCTTGATCGAAGAGGGTGAGGAAGGGAGCAAGGAGCAACGCTGCTTCCTCGGCTATGCCGGCTGGGGCGGCGGCCAATTGGAGTCAGAGCTGGCGGCCTCCGCGTGGCTCACTGTCGACGTATCGAAGCCCCTAGTGTTTGGCGGCGAGCCGGAGCGCATGTGGGAGACCGCTATTCGTAGCCTAGGAATCGATCCCTACGCCCTGCAGATGGGCACGGGGATTCACTGAAGCGGCTCCAGGACTACCCACCGTCTGTAGCTAGGGCGGTGCGGCGCTGTAGCGGGCGAATACCAAGCGCTGCGCGCGGTGCGAGCTGATTTCCGGGCCGCCGCGGGCAATGGCGTGCCAGTGAGGGTCTGCAGCGCAAGCGCGCTCGTCCCAGCGGCTCTCGGTGATCAGGTAGGCGCCAGGGCCGGGCGGTGTACACGGCCCCGGTCCCTGCACCGACTGCACGACGGGCACATGACGACGCAAGTGATAGAGGAAACAGATCGCATTTTCGTCGTCGACGTCCAGGAAAGCGAGCGCTTCCTGCGGACCGACCTCGGCCGACACGCGCTGCGCGAGAGGCCGGAAGGATAGAGCCTCGCCGCGCACGATCGCATCTGAGGAGAATGCGATCGTCCAACCCAAGGCCATCGTTCCTACCAACCCGTACGCTGCTAAGTCGAAGCGCCGCTGCCATGTCCAACCCACAATCAGGTCGGCACCAATACCGATTCCGATGATCAATATCGCGACGGAGAGAGTGTATTCGTGCAGGTGGAGACGCCACCAATAGCTCCACTGTTGCTCGGATGCGCCGAAGCCGCCGAGCCCCATACGCAACGCCAGTGCGCCGATCAGCGCGGCGATCACGAGACTTCCAATAACGACGTGAACCGCTCGCGGTGTGCGAACGTCTCGACGCAGGCTGCGGAGCCGCTCGAGCTGCGGCACGAGCCACGCGGCCAGCAGGATCGCCAACGCCGGACGAATCGGTAGGAGATAGGCGCGGCGCTTCCCAAAGGCGAGGGAGAAGAAGACAAACATCACAACAACCCAGGCCCAGAGGAAG
>JBGQHM010000451.1:0-5214 GCA_041497995.1 Binatia bacterium
CGAAAACACCGTCGGTAGCCCCGCCTTCTCGGCGAACGTCTGGTCGTGGTGCATTGGATTGAAGTCGCCCGACGCGCCGGCGTAGCGCACGATGTCGGTGCGGCTGAGGTTCTCGACGACGAAGGGCGGGACGGCGTCGCCCTCCTTCACATCTTCGAAGTACAGCTTCTTTCTCTCCACCATGTTCGTCTCCCTGTCCTCTCGCGTGCGCTCATCCCGCGGCGGCGTGGGCTTCTTCCGGCTGATCGAGTACCAGCTGCGCGACCAACTCGCGGTTCCACGTGGCATCGCCATAGGTCACTTCGGAGCCCTTGGCGCGCTTGAAGTAGAGGTGCATGTCGTGCTCCCACGTGAAGCCGATACCACCGTGGATCTGAATGCCTTCGGCGCTCACGAAGCGATACGCATCCGAGCAGTACGCCTTCGCCATGCAGGCGGCGAGGTGCGCTTCCGGTACGTCGTTGGCCACCGCCCACGCTGCATAGTACGTCGCCGACTTAGCACTCTCGGTCTGCACCATCATGTTGGCGCACTTGTGCTGGATCGCTTGGAAGCTGCCGATCGGCTTGCCGAACTGCTCGCGGACCTTGGCGTAGTCGACGCTCATCTCCAGCACTTTCTGCGCGCCGCCGCACATCTCGGCACACATCGCGACCTTGGCGCGGTCGATGACGCGGTCGAGCAGCGGCCAGCCTTTGCCCACGCCGCCCAGGACGGCGTCCTTGCCGACCCTGACGTTGTCAAAGCTGATCTCGCAGAGCTTGCGCGTCTGATCCATCGTCTTCAACAAGATCGTCTTCACGCCCTCCTGCTTCGCATCGACGAGGAAGAGCGTGACCCCTTTCTGCCCCTTGGAGCTGGTGCGGGCCGCGACGATGAGCAGATCGGCGTTGTGCGCGTCTTGGACGAAGAGCTTGGTTCCTGACAGGACGAAGCCGGTGGCGTCCTTAGTCGCCGGCAGCATGATGCCTTCGGCGTCCCAGCGGCCGCTCTCTTCGACCTGTGCCAGCGTTGCCTTCAAGGTGCCGGCGGCGATGCCTGGCAGGTAGCGCTTCTTCTGCGCCGTCGTCCCGCCGAGATCGATCGCGACGCCGCTCAGAATGACCGTCGGGTAGAAGGGTCCCGGCATGACCACGCGGCCCATCTCCTCGAGGATGACCACGAGGTCGACCATGTTCAGACCGGAGCCGCCATACGCTTCCGGAAGGATGAGGCCCATCCAGCCGAGCTCCGCCATCTTCTTCCATTGGTCCTCGGAATAGCCGGTGTCATCGTCCATCATCTTACGGACGTACGTCATGGCGCACTCGGTCTCGAGGAACTGACGACCGCTCTGGCGCATCATTTCTTGTTCTTCACTGAAGCCGAAATCCATTCGTGTCCTCCGGTGTTGCTCGCCCGTTCAGATTTGCGAACCCGCAGCTGCAGCCGCCGACAGCACCGACATCACAGCTTCGAGTTCGTGAGTAGCGGACGGACTCTTACGAATTTCGCGGCGAGAATCAACTGCGGTGGCTGCCACGCGAGGGAGAAGAGCGGCCGCTTGGTTGCGACGAAAACTGATCCACGGTGCGGAGAGACGCCCCGGTGTGAGGCGGCCCTCCGCGCATCGTGTCCTACTTTTTCGCGGTGATGCTGCTCACCAGAATTATGCCGACCGACGGATACAACTTACCGCTCACCGACACGTGCTTGTCATGCAGCTCGGCGGCGCTCAACTGCTTCATGGCGGCCGCATCGCCGGGAATCAATGGGTGGGGCGCCGGGTCCCCTTCGATCTTCAGGGCGTACCGGTGCGAGTCCTCCTTGCACGCTGCCTTGGCCGCGTCTGGTCCCTGGAAGTCACAGCACAGGCACACGAGCTTGCCCGGGAAGACACCCTGTGAACCGAGCGAGCCGGTGTAGAACCGCGCGTCCGTCAACGCGTCGGGCGGCTGGGCGGTAACGGGCGCTCCCCCAGCCACAACCAGGGCGGCTGCGATGCTCAGCGCCGCACGTCGCAACATGTTCCGCGTCCGCATATGTCCCCTCCTTCTCCGAACCTCACGGCGCTTCCGCCGCTCTGACTACTAGGAATTGTTGGACGGCCGACTGTACCGCGATCGCTCGGCGGAACACAATCCCCGTAGGCATCGCGGTCGTGCCCACATTGAAACTCTTACAGACACGTTGAAAAACGGGGTAGGTGTTCGCCGCCGTTCGAAGGCTTAAAGTCGCAGCAAAACCATGCCGGGCGGCCAGATTGCCCTGGCACACTGGGTGCTCATTCTGGATTGGCAAGAGGGAGGCAAGGTGAGATGAAAACACTGAAAGTCGTTGTCGGTTCGCTGTTCATTCTGCAGGTTTGGATGGTCGCGGGCGTGTGCGCAGGGCCGGTGCTCCCGTCGCCGGTGAAACAACGAATCGTTGTGCACGGCGCATACACCGATGGTTGCGACTCAACCATCGACGCGGATGGCGCTGTCGTCCTTGACGAGGCGGCGACGCTCCTGCAAGGTCCGCTAGCCGGCGCGGTAGTCGTCGTGGACGGCCTACAGAGTCGGTGCGACTCGCCACGGCCGCAGCGGGGTGCGGAGCCGGCGAGTGTGTACCTGACACAGCACGGGGTCGATCCGGCGAACATCAGGGTAGGAGCAACCGGCGGAATGCCACCGGTCGCACTGTGCGAGCTTCTTGTGCCGATGTGCCCGCTGTCAGGGTCTTGCTGAAGCCCGGTCAACCGCTCAGCTGCGTCTCCAGTGTCAACTGTTGCGGCATCAAGCGCGCGCTGGCCGAAGGGAGAGCGTCATGTGCCCAATGGAGCAAGAAGACGTCATCCACCAAGACACCGTGCCGCCCGTCCAATTCGATTCGCTCTGGCGCGGCTCGCCTCCGCCCGCCGCGGTGCGTGCGCTCCTGTTCGCGATGTTGGAGCAGGCAGCGATTGACCTGCAGCCCCTTCGCGTCCGTCGGTGGCGGGAAGCTCGGAGGACGTACTCGGAAGCGCGCCAGTGGGTGATGTCGAATGACCACTCTCACCCCTTCTCCTTCGTGAATATCTGCGAGGCACTCAAGCTTTCGCCCGACGCGACCCGATCGGGCATGATGGGCATCGGTCGGGATGCTGTGACAAGAGCCACGTAGCCCATCCGCTCACGTCCGCCGTTTTCGGTGGAGCCAGCTCTATGCTCTATTGCACGCGTGAGCCAGCGCCGTCACCGGAGAAACTTCATGCGTCGGACGGAGCGCCGGGCGTATTTTCAGGCTCGGCAGCGCGGTGAACGCTACTGCCATGTGTGCAGCACGTATCGCGGGCCGACCGCGTTCACCGGCGATGACGGCCGTACGTGCGACCACTGTCGCGGCGCCCGCCGCTGCCGGCGTTGCGGCCGGGACCAGCCCGTCGCAGCCTTCGACGCGACCGGCAGCAAGAGCGGCGGCGGCGACGTGTGTGAGAGCTGCTGCCGCTACCGCGCACTCACGCCAGACGAACACGCGGCATTCACTACTTTCCTCGCGGCGCACGACCCCGTTCGTTTCAACGCGACAGATGGCAGCGTGATTCTCGGCCGTGACTCCTATGGCCGGCCCGTCCATCTGACCCCAACGTCTCGCAGCCAGCATCTGTATCTCATCGGCAAGGCCGGGAGCGGTACGGAGACGCTGCTCAAGAACCTCTTCCTTCAGGACATGACTGCCGGCCGAGGCTGTGCGCTGATCGACCTGAAGGGTGACCTGGCGCTGCACCTCCTTGGCTCCGTGCCGCCGGCCCGGCTTCCCGTCGTCAACTATTTCGCGCCGGCGACGGGTCACGGCCCGATGTTCAACCCGCTAGGACTGCCGTTCCCGCCTCAGGAGGTTGCGGAGGATATGCTCGAGGCCCTGAAGACGTTCTTCACAGGCGACGACGGGCCAGGGTTGGAGAATCTGCTGCGCTTTGGACTGCTGACGCTGCTGGGCGACCGTAGACCGCACACGCTCGCCGACCTCTACAATTTCTACGTCGCACCAGCGTACCGCGCTGCAATCGTCGAGGTGTCGCCGTCACCGCGGCTCCGTGCCTTCTGGCAGCATGAGATTGGCAGTACCGAGCGCGGGCTGATCGATCGCATCGTTCGTACGCTCGCCACGTTTCTCACACCGTTGTCGCCGGCCGAACGCCTCTTCTCGACAGCCGAGAACGGGCTGGACTTCAAAGCGCTCATGGATAGCGACCAGATCTTCATCGCCAACCTGAGTTGTGAGTTCATCGGTCGCGAGCCGGCGCGACTGATCGGTGTTCTGTTGACGCGTGCCATCGCGCGAGCGGCACACGCGCGCGCCGGGGCGGTACGCAGCGCGCGCGCCGACTTTTTCCTCTATGTTCCGGATTTCCACGACTATGCCGTGCCGGGCGGCGAGCGAGTGTTCGTGGACCTGGCACAGGCTGGAGTGAGTCTCACATTTTCAGACGGATCTTTCGCTGAATTGCCGGCCAGTGTGGCGGATGCGATCGTGGCCAACGTCGGTGCGCTTGCGGCGTTCGCGGTGAGTGAGAGCGATGCCGCGCGTCTGGGGCCCGAGATGGTTACCCGTTGCCTCTGTCGCGTTTCGACCGGCGCCCCGTACGATCACGACGCCGTGCGCCGCGCGGCCGCTGAACCGGTCCGCTCGGCGGTGCGCGAGACGCTCGGGAGCGCTGTTCTTTTTGTCGGCGAAAGCCAGCCGAGCTACGAGGGGCGGCGCATCGACGGCCTGGTGGCAGACATCGATCGTGCCAACGCGATCCCGTTGCCCGCCGACCTCAGTGCAGTCGATTGGCCGAGCGACACTGATCTCATCGAGCAGAAGCCCATGGCAGCCTTCGTGCGCTTCCGAGATACCAAGCACACCGTGGCGGTCACCGTGGAGCCTCCGGCGGCCGCGGACGAACAGACCCGTGCGCGCATCCTCGATCGCCCGCATCGGCGCGAACCGTCGGCGCGCGGCCTCGCCACCCAGGTGCCTGGCGGGGCGCAGCCGCAACGATATGGACGGCCTCCGCGTCGTCGGAGGATTTGGCGTGCCTTCCGGACACGACCCAGGCGAACGCGGTGAAGCAGTAGGCCAGCCCGAGAGGTTCCGGGGGTCAATTGCCAGGAGGCCACGCGCGAGCAACTCATTGAAAGCCTCCGGACCACCTTGCGGGAGGCGCTGGAATTCAACCGACGCGATGCGCTGGAAGCCGCCGGAGAAGGGTTCGACGAGGAATTGATC
>JBGQHM010000452.1:0-5177 GCA_041497995.1 Binatia bacterium
CCACCGTGCACGAGATCCCGCAAATGACCGGGGCGCGCGGCGTGCTGGGAGTGCCGCTCCGCAACCGGGAGGGGTCCTTCGGCACCCTCGGGGTGGCGAAGCGGATAGTCTGGCATTTCAGCGAGCGCGACGTCATGCTGCTCACGCAGCTGGCGGACAGCGCCAGCATCGCGATTCAGAACGCGCAGCTGCGAGAGCAGCTGCGCGGTACCGCGCGCGACTCGCCCGAACCTGTGGCGGCCGGGCGAAACGCAGCCCTCACGCCGCAGCCCATGCTGCTTCCAACTGAACTGCACCGGCACGCAATGCCCAGCGATAGTGGTCGTCTCAGTCCCCGTCAGCGCGAGATCATCACGCTGGTCGCAACCGGCAAAACCTACAAGGAGATTGCGTCAATCCTCAGCATCAGCGGGCGGACGGTCGAGCACCACCTCGAACGGCTCAAGCTCCGCTTTCACCAGCCACGCATCGCTGCACTGGTTGGCTATATGATCACGCAGGGCCTCACCCCCTTTGGCTCCGAGGGGTAGGGCAGAGTCGCCGAGGAACCAACCCCGAGTGTTCGTGTGCTGCGGGGAGCGTGCATGCCGATTGCGGTCTCGACGGGCTCCTATTGAGCCTGCATAAGTAATCGAAACCGGAAGCGTGTCAGAACCAGATGGGCCAACCACAGAGGCACAGAGGACAGCGAGCGGGAACACGGAGGACAGATGAAAGCACCGGATTTCTCGGAGGATGATCCGCGGACACGGGAAATCATCGGTGCTGCGATCGAGGTGCACCCGTTCTTCGGACCGGGCCCTGCTCAAGTCAATTTACGAAAAGGCGCTGACGCACGAGCTGCAGTTGCGCCAGATTCCCGTGGCATGCCAGCAAGCGGTGCCCGCCCGGTACAAGGGTAAGATGCTGGAGGACTTCCGGCTAGGCCTGCTGGTCGGAGGCGAGGTGATTGTGGAACTCAAGGTCGTTGAGGTGCTGCTTGCGATCCACACCGCGCAGCTGCTCACGTAGATCTGAAGTTGACGGGACTCAAGCGTGGCCTGCTCATCAACTTCTAAGGTCGAGCGGCTCGTTGACGGGATCAAACGCGTCAGCCTCTGAGGTCCCCTCTGTGCGCGCTGTAGGGGAAAGTACCCTAGTAAAAATCCCCCCTTGAAACGGATGATCTCGATAGGGTACGTCAATCCCTACAGGGAGGTCATTGTCATGCGCCACACTATTCTGAGTGTGTTTGTAACGGTTTTCTCCTTGGCCACCGTGTCATTGCTGGCCGCAGATGCCAGCGCAGTGTGCGGCGACGGCGTCATTGACCCGGGGGAATGCTGCGATGACGGCAATACGGTCAGCGGCGACGGCTGCAATGGTGACTGCAGCTGCCCCAACGACCACCTGAAATGCTACAAGGTCACGGATCCCCTGGCTCTCAAGGGAATCGTCGACCTCAACTCTCCGCAGTTCGGGCTCGAGGCGGGTTGCACGATCAAGAAGGCGACGAAGTTTTGCGTTCCCGCGACGAAAACGGTCAAGTCGGCGCACGTGGGGAAGACCACGATTGTTCCGGCGCCGATCGGCGGACGAGAACTGTCGGATGACTACATCTGCTACAGCATATCGTGCCCGAAGCCAGTCCCACCCGACACCGCCGTCATCGATCAATTCGGAGTGCGGACCTTGAGCAAGTTCAAAGCCTTCGAGTTGTGTGGCCCGGCGAGAAAGTGCGCGCCGGACCCAGGACAGCAGAGTTGGTCGGTCGCCATCGAGCAGAATCCGATGGTGACGGACTGCGGGAATACGACGAACATCCCTGTCGCCGCTGCAAGTGACTGCACCAGCGCGACGGCGGCTTCTCAGGCTCTGCTGGCAACGCTCCTTCAAACCCCCAACTGCCTAGGAGGGGGCTGCCCAGCGGGCTTCGCCATCACCCAGTTAGTGTCGTCGTGCACAGAAGACCCCTACATTCGCCCCAATGGCTCACCGGCCATACGCTGGCAGATGCAGTGGACCTGGAATTGCGTCTGTGGATGACCACTGCCAACAGGGAGGTTAATGTCATGCATCGAAGCATTGTGGGTGTGCTCGTAACCGTTCTCTCCTTGGTCATCGTGTCGTTGTTAGCAGCGGATGCCAGCGCAGCATGCGGCAACGGCATCCTAGAGGCGGGTGAGTGCTGCGACGACGGCAATACGGTCAACGGCGATGGCTGCAACACTGATTGCACGTGCCCGAAGACATGTTGCAATGACCCGACACAACAGTGCGTCACGGACGCGGATTGTGCCAAAACGGGCGCGGCAGGGTCCTGTGGCTGCGACGACCACCTGAAATGCTACAAGGTCACGGATCCCCTCGCGCTGAAGGGCATCGTCGACCTTAACTCTCCGCAGTTCGGGCTCGAGGCGGGTTGCAAGATCAAGAAGGCGACGAAGTTTTGCGTTCCCGCGACGAAAACAGTCAAGTCGGCGCACGTGGGGAAGACCACGATTGTTCCGGTGCCCATCGGCGGACAAGAGCTGTCAGATGACTACATCTGTTACAGCATATCGTGCCCGAAGCCAGTCCCACCCGACACCGCGGTCGTTGATCAATTCGGCCGCCGCACGTTGAAAAAGTTCAAAGCCTTCGAGCTGTGCGGCCCGGCGAAGAAGTGCCCGCTGGCGGTCTCGCAGCTTATCTCCACTGGGATCGAAACGTTACCCGGCAACTCCGATCCTTTTTGGCATTTGACTGTGTCGCCGGCGCCGCCACTCCCAGCATGCACAGACACGGGACTCCCGGCACCACCCACCCGTCGTGCGGTCGTCGCCCCTCCCGGGGTAGAGATTGTGCCTATTGCGGGAACACAGTGGATCTCCACCGATGCAGCGTGCACCGCTACACTGGAATGCCAGAGCGGAGACTATACGTATGAACTCTGTTGGAATCAGTGTGGTCCACTCACATTCGAGGGTTTTTGTACGGGAGGATCGAACAGCGCCCAGCACTGTTCCATCGCTAGTGATTGCCCTGGGGGGGGGACGTGCGACTGGCTGACCGCTCTTGCTGACAACAGTGCGGATGTTTTCCTCGTGCACAACGGCGGTACTCCGCTTCCGATCGGGACAGTGCCCGGGTTCAGTACGCCGGCGTCTATCCCTTTTGCGAGCCCCGGTGAGGGGACGAACTGTCTGCAGGTTGTCGTTCACAACAGTCCGTCCAGTTTCTCTCCCTGCTTCGGTTCGCCGACGGGGATGGACCTCAGGGGAATCATCTCTGGCCGGGTGCAGATCCTCCCTTAGCGACCCGAAAGGCCCGCAGCGCGGCCACCAAGTCGGTCTGCCCCTTCACCGCCATCAGCAGCGGCGAAGGGGAGAGCGCGGGGGGCCCTTGACCTTGCACGTTGGACTTTCCGGCGACAGGCCGACGCTGAATGCTGCGCGATGCGTCAGCAGGGGGGCACGTCTGGAAAGTTGCACCTGGCGTGCACGCGACGCGAATGGCTCGCCGCCCGAGTAGCGGGCGGGCAGCGCTCCGGCTTGCCTAACCTTCCTCTCACCAAGAACCTCTGCCACTTTCTCAACGGACATCTCGGCATCAACAGCACGATCTATGTCCCTCTTCTCC
The DNA here is from genome assembly GCA_041497995.1 of Binatia bacterium. Taxonomy (GTDB): domain Bacteria; phylum Desulfobacterota; class Binatia; order HRBIN30; family HRBIN30; genus DATKMS01. The sequence goes on from JBGQHM010000452.1 coordinate 3,601, forward strand.
TGGCTTCGCGTGCCGCACGTGACCCGGCGGCGTCCGCATCGAGCGGCGGCAGGGCCCCGATGCGGTACGCCAGCGCCAGCATCTCCTCCAACCATGCCAGGCGCTGCGCCGGCGTAGCGGCCAAAGCCCGCGTCAGCTGAGCGCGGCGGTGCCCTTCCCAACTCACGCCCCAGTCGTCGGTCGCGGCAGCGTGACTGTCGCGCTCAGCCATCGCCTCCCTCTCTGCGCTTGAGGATGGCCTCGAGCGCCTCGATGCCCAGAGAATCACGAAAGCACGACGCCTCGAAAGCACGAACGCGAAACACTTAGAGCCACGAATTCGAAGCCTGTTCGGGACCGATCTCCTGAAGCGGGGCGTCGGGCTTCGGGGAAGCCAATTGTTCTGCAATCGGCATCTCTCCCCCCCTTTCGTGCTTTCGGTCTTTTCGCGCTTTCGTGATTTTCATTGCTCTTGCCAACCGCGTTGACCACCGTTTCCGACTGCACTACGGTGCGCCGCCATGCGCGTACGATTGCAGTGGGTTCCGTCGATCATCGCCGCGCTTGTCGCTGGGTTCATCGTCAGCGGCTGCGGAGACAACGGTGCGATGGTGGCGGTCTCCACCTCGGCTGCGACACCCACCGCCACTCCGACGGTCGTCCCCCTCACCAGCGCCCAGGTGCGGCAACCCGGTCCGTACGGCGTCGGCGTCACCACCATGACCTTTATCGACACGAGCCGGCCGACGATGCCCAACGGAACGTTCTCGGGCGCGCCGGGTCGCACGCTGGTCACCGAAATCTGGTACCCGACGGACTCGCAGCCGATCAAGACGCCGACGCGCAACGCGCCGCTCACACACTTTGGAGCACCGTTCCCGCTGGTCATCTACAGTCACGCGCTCATGAGCAACCGCGCGGGAGGCAGCTACTTGACGCGACACTTGGCCAGCTACGGTTACGTGGTCGCCGCGCCCGATTTTCCTTTGAGCAATAACGGCGCGCCGGGCGGACCGACCTTCGTCGACTTGGCCAACCAGCCGGGTGACGTGCACTTCGTCATCGATCAGCTCCTGGCGCTCGGTGACGACACGCAGAGTGCCTTGGCGGGCAGCATCGACCGCGCCCGCATCGGACTCACGGGTTTCTCGATGGGCGGATCAACGACGTTCCTCGCGGCCCTTCATCCGACCTTGCGCGATCCCCGCGTGCGCGCCGCAGCCGCGATGGCGGGCGTGACGTGCTTCCTCGGACCAGACTTCTACGGGCACACCAGCGTGCCCTTGCTGATCGTGCACGGCGACATCGACGCCTTCGCGCCTTATCAGGCCAATGCGCTGCCCGCTTTTGGTGAAGCGAATCCACCGAAGTATTTGGTGACCATCGCCGGCGGCTCGCATATCGCCTTTACGGACGGCATCGACGTGATTTTCCAGAACGTGAACAACCCGGACGATGTCGGGTGCCGGTCGCTGGGCGGTGCGACCTTAGACGTCGCCACTCCGGCCGTCATCGACAGCTTGGGCGGTGCAGCTGCGGGAATCATCGGCGGCCTCTGCCCGGGAAGCTGCACCAATCGGAGCCTGCCGCGTTCGATC
>JBGQHM010000453.1:0-5149 GCA_041497995.1 Binatia bacterium
AACGAGAACGGGGTGTGAGTGTGATCTACAACACCGCCCGTACGGAGCGACGGACACTGCAGGTTGGCAAGGATTCCGACGATGTAGGTGTGAAGTTGCGGTAGGAGCTGCGGCGGAATCGTGGGTTCACGATTCTTGGTGCTGAAGATGAGGTGAACCAAGACGCTGGCCAGTGACTGGGGCATCGGCGCGAGAGTTACGCACCTTCAGGGCTCGTTGTCCAACGACTGCCGATTCCCAGGGCGATGCCCTGGGCTATCGAGTTGCGCCCCTTCGGGGCAAACGGCCAACCTCCAAAGCCAGGTGAAACCCGGCTGACGACACGGCAGGCGCAGCCGGCTTTGAGCCGGCTTGGCTGTCTGAGTCAGGGGATTCATTCCCCGGCGGGGGTTGGCAGGCGCCGGGGTTGCGGCGCCGCCTCGCCCGGGGGCTGCACCGCTGGCTAGTGAGTGTCGCCCTCCGGGGCTGTTGGTTGAGGAATTCGTCGAGCGCTGCGGCGTCGGCGGGCTCGCGGCCGCACAGGGCACGCAGCTCGTGTTCGAAGCTGTGCTGTCGGTAGTGCTCGCGCCGGCGGTGGATGTAGCCTCTAACACGCTCTAGCTCGGATGGTCCCACGGAGAAGGCGGCATAGCCCGGCTGCCACCAGAAATCCTCGGCGCCCTGCTCCTTCATCCAACGCGACGAGTTCGACTTCAGCTTCTCCATGACCCACGCGACACTGTGCGTGCGCCCGAGCGCATGCAGGATATGGACGTGGTCCTCGACGCCCCCCGTTGCTAACGACGGACAGCCCAGCTCGGCGAGCACACCGACCAGGTAGGCGTGTAGTCGAGGCGGTTCGGGCTGCAGAATCAACGGCTCTCGGTTCTTGGTCGCGAACACGGCATGCACGTAGATCCGTCCGAGCGACTGAAGCACACGCACATCCTACGAGCCACGCCGAGTTATGTCAGCACGCCCACCTCAGAGCTCAGAGCCCCGGAGGGGCGGCACTCACGAGCCAGGGGTGCCGCCCCTGGCCCTCCGCGTGGCTATCCGGAAATTCGATGCTGGGTCGGTTTGATTTTGAACATTACCGGTCCTGCTGCCTCCCACGGGGCAAGCCCCGACTCTACGCCGAATTTCGTAGTTTCGGGGCTTGCCCCGTCGGAGAGGATTGGTCCCTGGGTGGCGTCGCAAATTCAAAATGCCCCAGCACCGGAAAACCACTCGGTGATCAACCGATTGGGTGTGGGCTAGAGATCGAGGTTAGCTCGCACATCGGCGTTCATCGGCAGTTTGCTCTCTCCTTACGCGATCCAATTATACGATGATTTGACGATCGCCTACTCCCAAGCCGTCCGGCAAGCGTCGTACGCTGGCGCCGATGCCACAACAGACCAGCGGATCGGGATCTCACCTGCCGGCCAACCGCGCCTTCGTGGTGCAGTTCGCAGCGGAACTGACGGCCGAGGACCCCTTCCACGGCCGGGCGGAGCATCTGGCATCTGGCGATGTGATCCATTTCGAATCGCTGAGCCACTTGGCTGAATTCGTTGCGCGCATCCTCGGCGCGGCGGCAGGGACGGAGTGATCCGCATGCTGTGCACAGATGCCGCTCCCGCTCGGCGCAAGATTGAACGCGAATTTGAACGGATACGGGGCGCTCATCCATCGAATGGATGCCGCGGACTCTGGCAAACGGTCGCCACCTGGCGGAGCTCGTCGCGCACATCATCGGCGCGACGCTATCGACCGAGTGAGCTGCATGATGCGCGAGAAACTATTGGACAGAGCACGAGGCGATCGGGCCGGGGGGCCCTACGCACGTAGCGAAAAAAGGAGGGAAACATGACGCGAGAAAGATGGAACGGGATATTCGTTGCCGGTGTCGCCGGTGTGATGCTGGCCGCGCCGGCAGCGGCCACGCTGACGCCTGTGGACAAGTGTGCGTCCAAAAAGCTGACCGCACAGTCGAACCACTTCAACCAGACGATGAACTGCAATACCAAGACGAAGTTGGAGACACCGGACCCGGCATGTGTGCAGAAGGCGACCGATAAACTCACCACGTCCTTCACCAATGCCGAAAAACCGGGGGCCTGCATCGTGGAGGGGGATGCCGCCGACATCGCGGCGATGGATATTACGGTCGTGCAAGACGTGGTCGCGACGGTGAAGCCGCCGGGCAGCGCGGCGCCCAAGCCGCAAACGAAATGTGCAGTCACCAAAGCCACGGCGGCCAGCAAGGAGAACACGGGGAATACAAAATGCCAGAAGGGCAACCTCTCTACGCCCAGCGATTCGCTGCTGCGGTTCTGCCTGGCGGGGGCCAAGGATAAGGCCGAGACCACCTTCACGAAGGCGGAGGCCCCCGGTGCTTGCGCGACCACCGGCGACGCTGCCGTCGTAACATTGAAGATCGAAGACCACCGCAAAGCGATTGTCCATGCGCTCGTGCCGCCGACGCCGACGCCCACCGCGGGGCCGACGCCTACCCCATGCACCGGCTTCATCGACAATGGCGACGGCACCATCACCAACTGCGCCACCCACCTCATGTGGGAGAAGAAGGATGACGCTGGTGGCATCCACGATATGGACAACTCCTATGGCTGGTCAATCAGCCTAGGGTCGGGGCCGGACGGTAGCGTGTTCAGTAATTTCCTCGACACCCTGAACACCTTGCCGTGCTTCGCCGGGCACTGCGACTGGCGGCTGCCCGAGTTGGCAGAGCTGCAGGGCATCATAGATCTCGGCGCGGCGGGCTGCGGAACCGGCCAGCCCTGCGTGGCGTCCGTGTTCAACAGCAGCTGCATGGCAGGTTGCAGCGTGGCGACGTGTAGTTGCAACGGTGCGGGCTTCTACTACTGGACGAACACGGCATTTACTTCATCAGTGGTGTATACGGTGTACTTCAACAATGGCGACTACATAGGCTTCCCCACGACTAGCCCAACCCACGCGCGGGCGGTGCGCAGCCTTCCGTGATTGGTTCTGAGCGTGTCGCTGGGCGGAGGGCGGAGGCCCTCCGCCCAGCCGACGCGATCTCGCTCGAACCGCCGCTTACGGCACGGCTTCCGGCTTCACCTCGGGCTTCAACGAGTTCGTCAATGATCCGGATGCCTCCGGTTTGATACTGCGCATCGATCACGTGTTGACGCGGTAGCAAATCACTGTGCGAACGTCGTGAGTCACGGGCACCGATCCCGACAACCGCACGCCGGGCGGCCTCTGGCCCTCTGATCACGCCAGCGTGATCGCCACCCTGGCACCCTAACAATCGCCGCCATTCTGCTCCCGCCGGCCGCCGAGCTGGCGGGAGCGCGGCGCCGGCCAAGCCGAGACGTTCTGCGTGGCGGACGATGTCAAACAGCGATCAGACGATCACCATCAACGAGATCATCGCCGCCGTGGCGAAGGCGCTGAACAGCTGCACGGGCGGGTGAGGGGAGCCGCCTCGAAAATGCCTGGCGAGCCGGGGAATAAAACCCCCCGGCTCAGGCCAACAGACCGTCCATCCGCTCCATCGCATCGAGGCACTGCTCGACCATCTCGCGCACGACGTCGCGGGTCGACATGGCCACGTTCATCTGGCCGACGACCTGGCCGACGAAGTAGGTGACCAGCGGGCGCGCGCTCGAATCCGCTTTGTGGGCGACACGGTGGATGCGGCGCTGCGCATCGGCCACCAGCAGGCTCTGCAGCGGCATACCCAGCGGCGCCGGCGCGTCCGGCTGGTCCCAGGCGTCGGTCCAAGCGCTGCGCAGCATGCGTGCCGGCTTGCCGGTGAGCGAGCGCGAGCGGCGTGTGTCGGCGGAGGTGGCTGCGAGGAATTTTTCGCGAATGACCGGCGACGTTTCAGCCTCGTGGGTCGTCAGCCACACCGAGCCACACCACACACCTTCGGCGCCGAGGGCCAAGGCGGCGGCCATCTGGCGGCCGGTTGCAATGCCGCCGGCAGCAAGCACGGGAGTCGGAGCGACGGCATCGACGACTTGGGGCACGAGAACCATCGTAGCGATCTCACCAGTGTGTCCGCCGCCTTCGGTCCCCTGGGCGATGACCAGGTCGACGCCGGCCTCTTTGTGGGCGACGGCATGATCGAGTCGTCCCGCAAGCGCAGCCACCGGAATGCCGCTGGCGTGGGACTTCTCAACGAGCCACAGCGGCGGAGTTCCCAGCGCCGAGGCGATCAGGGCGACCTTGTGAGCGAAGGCGACATCGATCAACGGCGCCATGCCTTTGGGATCGATGCGCAAGCCGGCCATACCGCGTTGCTCGCGGTCACTGTCGGTCGCGGGCGGCAGCGGCGGGACGCCGTAGCGCTCGAGCACCTGCTCGATCCATTCGCGGTGTTCGTCGGGCACCATTGATTTGAGGCTCGCGGCGTCGAAGCCTCCGCTCTCGGCGCCGACGTACTTGCGCGGGATGAGCAGGTCGACGCCGAAAGGCCGCCCCTTCGTCTGCTCCGCGATCCATTTGAGATCGACGTCGAGTTGCTCGGGCGTGTGCGCCACCGCACCGAGTACGCCGAGTCCGCCCGCGTTGGTTACGGCCGCGGCGACATCACGGCAGTGGGTGAAGGCGAGGATCGGGAAATCGATCCCCAACATCTTGGTCACTTTGGTGTGCATGCGAGTGTCCTAACAGCAGCGCGCGCGGCACGCCACATCGTCGGCATCAGCAAGAGCCCGGCTTGACAAGGTATCGATCCCTTTGATTTGCCACGAAGCAGCAGTTGGGGGAGCCATTGTGCGATTGATCGGCGGCACGTTCGCACTATTGCCATTCATGACGTTCGCGCTGCTCAGCCTCGTGGCGGCGCGAACAGTCGTCGCCGAGCCGACGCTTGAGATCACGCCGCCGCAAGGCTGCGGTCCGGGTGTCACCATCGGTCCTTCGGTCCAAATCATCGTACGCGCCACCGGCATCGCAGCAGGGGGCGTGGTGAGCGTCCAAATCACGGAGGCTAACGCGTTCAACCAGAAGTTCACCGACTCGACTTCACTCGCCAATGCGCGCCCCGAGCGCACACTCACCAAGCCAAGCGACTCTCCCTTCCCAGCGGGAAACCTCCTCATCACCGCTAAGTTCGTCGGGCAGACCACCGTGGTGCACCGTCTCGCCGATCTCGACGAACCTAGTGACGGCGGCGCCGACTCCGACG
>JBGQHM010000454.1:0-5130 GCA_041497995.1 Binatia bacterium
CCACTTTGACTCCGCGGGGAGCAGTACCGCGAGCAGTTGATCACCGCGTGGATCGCGGCGATCAGCACCGCGGCGTGGGGTCGCACTGGTAGGCGATCGAGATCGGCATGGCCGCGACGCAGTCGGTGCGTTCGCCGTCACTCATACCAAGTGTGAGATTGGCTACAAACGCAGAGAAAGCGCTGTTTGCGACGAAGCCGCGTATTCGGCTAACTGCCTGGACTCAGAAGAGGAAGAGAAGTGGTCGCACGTGGACTTGAACCACGGACCTCCTGCATGTGAGGCAGGCGCTCTAACCAGCTGAGCTATGCGACCGTGCGACTGACGTCAGCAAACGAGGCGGTTACCATAGCGAATTGACCCGCGCAAGTTCACCGGGCGTCATTTCAGGTACGGTTGACGCGACGCATTGACAATTTGACGCAGGGCGTTATATTCGGTTTCAAAGGAGGTAAACGACGATGACAGCGAAGAAGACACAGGATTGGCGAAAGGCGCTGCCGCGCCGTATTGGCGAGCTGCAGCGCACGGTCGAGAAGGAAGTGTTGAAGCGGTGGGAGGCGGCGACGGACCTATTGCCGCCGGCGCCACGGAAGGCGGTCAAGCAGCTGACGGCGAACGTCGACCGGGTGCGGCATGACCTGCTGAAGCGTGGCGACAAGCTTGCGACAGATGTGCGCAAGCGCGCTGAGCGTCTTGGTACTGATTTCCAAAAGCGCGTTGAGGGCGTGGTGACCCCACTCACTCAGCGCCTCGACGTTGCCTCGCGGGCGGACGTGGATCGCCTCCGGAAGAGGCTGCATGAACTGGAGCGCCGCATGGAATCGAAGGCACACCATGCGACCCCGGTTGCCTAACGATCACGTGGCGGCGCCGCGCGTCGGCGCCGCCCCCAACCTCCGCCGCCCGGCGTCAGCAGCCGCAAACGATCACCGGCCTCTACGAGCACAGCCGCCTTTCCGGGCAGCGCGCGCGTCGTACGCCGGCTGATCAGGAGGTTCCGCCCCGGCTGCCCTGGTCCACCACCGCGGAGCCCGTAGGGACGCACCTGGCGGCGCTCGGTCAGCAGCGTGACCTGCGTTGGTGCCAGGAATTCGATCTCGCGAACGATGCCATCGCCACCACGATGCAGCCCCGTGCCACCTGATGCCGGGCGTAGTCCGTAGCGTGTCACACGCAACGGGTAGGCGGCTTCGAGCGCCTCGATGGGCGTGTTCAGCGTGTTGGTCATATGCGTGTGGACACCGTTTGCACCCGCCCGCCGCGGGCCCGCTCCGGCACCGCCAGCGATGGTTTCGTAGTATGCAAAGGCGCGGTGGCGAATAGGGTCGTGACCGCCGAGCGCGAGGTTGTTCATCGATCCGCAACTCGCCGCAGGGATCTGGTGCGGCGCCGCAGGCGCTAGCGCCTTGAGTAGCACGTCGACGATCCGTTGCGACGTTTCCACGTTGCCCCCCGCGACGGCAGCGGGGAAGTTGGCGTTCACCAACGTACCCGGCGGCGCTACGATCCGGACGGGACGCAGCAGGCCGGCGTTGGCGGGAATGTCGGCGCCGGCGAGGCCTTGGAAGACATACAGGACGGCAGCGACCGTCACCGGATAGTTCGCGTTGATCCCGCCAGCGACCTGCGCGGCTGTTCCGGTGAAGTCGACCACGACGCGGCCGCGCGCGATGTCGACGCACACTCGAACGGGGATGCGCGCCGCACCCATGCCGTCGTCATCCATCCAATCTTCAGCTCGATAGCGCCCGGACGGCAGCCGCCGCAGCGCTTGCGACATCAGGCAGGCGGAGTAGTCCTGTAACGCGGTCATGGCGCGCTGCGTCAACTGTCGGCCGCTGCGTTGCACCAACTCACGCAGTCGCCGTGCGCCGAGGCGCAGCGCGGCGAGCTGTGCCAACAAGTCCCCGCGCCGCTCTTCGGCGACACGCGTGTTGGCGAGGAACAGGTCGAGGACCTCGCTCACCACTGTGCCGCGCGACACGATGCGTACCGGTGGTACCCGAAAACCTTCTTGGTAAATCTCCGTGGCGAGAGGCATGGAGCCGGGACTGGCGCCGCCGATGTCCGCATGGTGTGCACGGTTGGCGACGTACCCGAACGGCGTGCGCGTGCCCGGCAGATACACCGGGGCGACCACGGTCACGTCCGGCAAATGGGTGCCTCCGGCGTACGGGTCGTTGAGGACGACGACGTCGCCGGGCCGCATGGACACACGTTCGATTGCGGCGCGCACGGAGAGCGGCGTCGAGCCCAAGTGGACCGGAATGTGTGCCGCCTGCGCCACCATCGCGCCAGCGCCATCGAAGACCGCGCAGGAGTAGTCGCGCCGCTCCTTGATGTTCGGAGAGAACGCGCTGCGACAGAGAGTGACGCCCATCTCTTCGGCCAGCGCGCTCAGGCGGTGGTTGAAAATTTCGAGGGTGACGGCATCAACGCGCATGGTTTAACACCAACTGCCCCGTCCGGTGAACCGTGGCGCGCCACGTCGGTGGGACGAACGTCGTGGCGCTGAACTCGGTTATCACAGCGGGTCCCCGGATCGTCGTGCCGATGGCGAGATGTGGGCGTGCGTAAATGGCGCCCTGCACCCACCGCCCATTCCAGCGTACGCGATGGCGATCGGGTGATTGTCGTGGCGCAGCGGTGAAGCGCCGGACCGGCACCGCGGCGTGGCGGCCGGTCGCGCGGAGACGCAGGTTCACTACCTCGATCGGCCGCGCCGGATCTGCATAGCCGTAGAGCTTCCGATGCCTAGCATGGAACGTTGCCGCCAGACGCGTAGTGAGCGGCAGCGTAATCTCGTACGACTGCCCGCGGTAGCGGACGTCCACGCTGCGCACGATGACGCACGCGACAGACGGCAGTCCCTCCGCACGCAGATCGCTGTGCGCCGCGCGCTCGAGCGGTGCGCACAGCGTGCGCAAGCGTGCGGATGACGGATCCGTCAGCAGGACTGTCCGCACGTAGTCGCGTTGCACGTCGGCCGCGGCCGCACCCCACGCCGACAGCAGTCCGGGATGCACCGGCACGACGACGCGGCGAATACCCAGCGCGGCAGCGAGCTCACAGGCGTGCTGCCCCGCTGCCCCGCCAAACGCGATCAGCGTGTACTCGCGCGGATCATGTCCCCGTTCGACCGAGATGCTGCGGATCGCGCGCTCCATGCTGGCATTCACCACGGCCACGATACCTTCGGCGCCACGGTCGCACGTCAAGCGCAGCGGCGTAGCGACGCGCCCGACTGCAGCGCGCGCCCGCGCCGGGTGGAGGGGCATCTGGCCACCGAGAAATGCTGGTGCGACTAACCGGCCAAGCACCACGTTTGCATCGGTCACCGTGGCGACCGTGCCCGTGCCGTAGCACGCCGGACCGGGTTGGGCACCCGCGCTTTGCGGCCCGACCTTGAGTGCGCTCCCGTCATCGATCCACGCGATCGAGCCGCCGCCCGCGCCAACTGTGTGGATGTCGATGGCCGGCACTTTCAGTGGCAGCCCGTCGATGACCCACTCAGAGCGATAAGCGACCGCACCATCGATCAGGCTCACGTCGCTGGACGTACCGCCCATGTCGAAGGTGATGACACGCTGAAGCCGCAACGCGCGCGCCACCGCCCACGCGCCAATGACTCCCCCAGCTGGACCGGACAGGACCGTACGGACTGCCTCGCGACCGGCGAGCCGCGCCGAGATGGCGCCGCCGTTCGATTGCATGACTCGAAGACGCGTGCCGGCACTGCCGCGCGTACCGAGCCCTTGTTCGAGCTTCGTCAGATGCTGATGCATGACGGGCCCAACATAGGCGTTCGCCACCGTTGTGCTGAAGCGTTCATATTCGCGGTACTCGGCGATGAGCGCGTGTGACAACGAACAGAACACGCCGGTGCCGAGCGCAGCGCCGACCTGGCGCTCGTGACGCGGGTTGGCGTACGAATGGAGAAAGCATACTGCCACGGCATCCGGCTTGAGTCGCCGCACGGCGCTCAGCGCTATCCGCAACGCCCGTGGCGTCAGCGGCGTGAGGACACGCCCTTCAAAGGACATCCTTTCGGCGACGCCGATCCGCCAGCGCCGTGGGACGAGCGTCTGCGGCGGCTGCGGTTCGAGATCATACAGCAGTGGACGGTTCTGGCGGCCGATCTCGATCAGGTCTTCGAAGCCTGCCGTGGTCAGGACCACAACACGCGCTCCCCGGCGCTCCAGCAGCGCGTTCGTAGCGACGGTAGAGCCGTAGGTCACGATCCGGGGCATCGATTCCGGAAGCAGCTCTTGTAACCCGTGCAAGACCGCGCGCGCGGGATTGTCGGGAGTGGAGGGGACCTTATGAGTGCGCACCTCGCCGCCGACGAAGGCGATCAGGTCGGTGAAGGTGCCGCCGGTGTCGATGCCGACGATTGCAGGTGCGGCCGTCACCGGATCCTCCCCGTGTCGTGCGGCGGGCAAAAAAAGGGCCGCCGCGGTGGCTCCGCGGCGGCCGTGATTACCGAGGCTGGCTGCCGATCAGGCAGCGGCAACCTCCTTCGTCTTGCTCGCGCTCGAATCGGATTTGGACTCGCTCTTTGTGGTGTCGCCTTTTGATTCCGGTTTCGATTCTGATTTTGATTCGCCCTTGGATTCCGATTTTGATTCCGTGTTCTTTTCTTTCCCATTGCTATCCTTGCGCCCGTAGTCGGTGATGTACCACCCGCTGCCCTTCAGTTGGAACGAAGTGTTCGACATCAGCTTGGTCACCTTGCCGCGGCAGGTCGGGCAGCGTGCCAGCGGTGAGTCGGTGATGCGCTGCGTGACTTCAAACTCGCCGCACTTCCGGCACCGGTACTCATAAATCGGCATGGGAAGGAACCTCCACTTGGCTTATGAACAGGTTAAGGATTAACCACGCCCCCCGGCTTTGTCAACGCGAGCTGCCAGCAGTGTATCCAGGCGCCGACGGCATGCCGCGGCGTCAGCACAGTCGATTTCGACAACTTTGTTGCGGCTCGCGCTGCCTTGCAGAATGCGGACGGCCCGGCGCGGTACATCGAAGGTCTCTGCCAACAGCTCCACCAATGCGGCGTTAGCAGCGCCGTCGACCGGTGGTGCGTGCACTTGGACCTTGAGGGCATCGCCATGCCGGCCGACGATGCGG
>JBGQHM010000455.1:0-5123 GCA_041497995.1 Binatia bacterium
GCGGCACGATAGTTGGCACCGACCGATGTGCCAGAACGTATGAGCTGCTTCCCGAGCACCTCTGCAGCCCGGCTCCTGGGCAAAGCCTCGACCAGCTTGATCGCCTCAAGCGCGAACCGCCTGGTCCGCCGCTTCATGTCGTCGGCATCCATAGCGGATCCTGGATCTCTTCAATCCGCATTCCGCAATCAGATCACCAACCGGCAAGCGCCGCTCCCCGCGCGCGGTGCACGGAGGCTTCGCCGAGGAAGCTGCGGTCGAAGATGGCGCGGCGGAACCACAGGTGCAGGTCGAACTCCCAAGTGAAGCCGATGCCGCCGTGCAGCTCGGTGGTGTCGCGGGTGACACGGTCGTACAAGTCGGTCAGGTGTGCCTTCGCGAGCGCCGCATGACGCTCCGAGTCGTCGCGGATGCGGTCGAAGGCGTGCGCTGCGTACCAGTACAACGACAGTGACGGCTCCAGCTCGGCGGCGATGTTGGCGATCTGATGCTTCACGGCTTGGAACGCGCCGATGACCTGACCGAACTGCTCGCGCTGCATCGCGTACTGCGCCGTCATGTCGAGGCAACGCCGCGAGCCGCCGTACGCGTCGGCGGCGATGAGAATGCAGCCGGCGTCAATCGCGCGCTGGAGCGCGGCAGCGTCGCCGCCCAACTTGGTTGCTGGCGTGGCGGTGAAGCGGACGGTTTCGACGCGGCGGGTCATGTCGACCACTTTGAGCGGCGTGATGCCGATGCCCGGCGCGCCACGCTCCACGAGCCAGAGGCCGGGACCTTTGCCGTCGACGGCGGCCACGACCATAACATCGGCGACGCCGGCATATGGCACGAACGGCTTGGTGCCAGTCAACTTCCCGTCTGCGACCTTCGTCGTGTAGTGCGCCGGATTCCACTCGCTGTCGGCTTCACCGAAGGCGATGGTCGCCAGCGCCGTTCCAGATGCGATGCGTGGCAACCAGTGTTCACGCTGCGAGGCGTCGCCGCCATCGTGGAGTGCGACCGTGGCCATCGCGGACCCAAGGAATGGTCCGGGCGTCGCAGCGTACCCGAGCTCCTCCGCCGCAAGCGCGAGATCGAGGAGGTCAAGGCCGGAGCCCCCGTACGCTGCGGGAATCGTCAGTCCCGGAACTCCGAGGTCGATGAGGCCTTGCCACAGACTGCTGTCGTGGCCGCTGTCGCTCTCCATGATCGCCCGCACACGCGTGGTCGGACACTGCTCGTCGAGGAAGCGCTTGATGGTGCTCTTGAGGAGAACCTGATCTTCGGACAAACCAAAATTCATCGTATTCCTTTCGAACTTCGGTCAGCCGTCTAACGCCGGCTTGCCGCCGCGTCGCGCGGCAGACCGAAGCCGCGCTCCGCAATGACGTTGCGCTGGACGTTGGCGGTACCGCCGGCGATGAGAATGCCGAGCGACCACATGTACGCGGTGACGAACATGCCCATCGCCGGCGCGCTTTCCTCGCCGGGCGCGAGCAGGCCGCGGTCGCCCATCAGGTCCATCGCCAGCTTGCCGATGTCGTAGCTCAGCTGTGTACCGTAGAGCTTGCTCACCAGGCCGGCGACGCCGGGCTCTTCGTTGCGCGCCTGCATCGTCAGCAGACGGTAGCCGTGGTACTCGCTGCAGATGACTTTCGTTTCCAGCTCGACGATGCGATTGCGAATGTACGGATCCTTGATCGCCGGCTTACCGCGCAGGTTCACGGCTTGCGCCATCATGATCACGCCATCAAGGGTCCGCCGGCTGAGTACGGAGCTGCCGATCAGCGCGCGCTCGTGCTTCAGCGTCGACCGGCTCACCACCCACCCCTGGCCACGCTTGCCGACGATGTTCTTGGCCGGCACGCGCACGTTGTCGAGGAACACTTCGTTGAAGTCGGCGTCACCGGTCATCTGGCGCAGCGGACGCACGTCGATGCCGGGTGTCTTCATGTCGATCAGGATGTAGCTGATGCCCTCATGCTTCGGTGCATCGGGCTCGGTGCGCACCAGGCAGAACATCCACTCGGAGGTGTCGGCGTTTGAGGTCCAGATCTTCTGCCCGTTGATCACCCAGAAGTCGCCTTCGAGTACGCCGCGGGTGCGCAGCGAGGCCAGGTCACTGCCGGAGCCCGGCTCACTGTAGCCCTGGCACCAGGTGATTTTGCCGAGCAAGGTGTCGCGCACGAGCTTCTGCTTCTGCTCCTCGGTCCCGTGCTCGACCAGCGTCGGGACCAGCATGCTCGGGCCCTGACCCATGAGCTCATTGGGAGCCTTCGCCTTGCGGAACTCCTCGGCGAGAATCGTCGACTTGAGCGGATCGGACGGCTGTTCACCGCCGCCGTAGCGCTTCGGGACGTGACGATAGAGGTAGCCGCGCTCGATGGCCTTGAGACGGAATGCGGTGGCACGTTCATCGGTGCGGATGATGGCGCCCATCATCATGGCGCGCTGGTCAGGCGGCGGCGCGCTGTTGATGTCGTCTTCGGTCCAGTTCTGTTTGAGGAACTGCTGCACTTCGGTGCGGAACGTTTCGTACTCTGCGCTGTAACTGAGATCCATCAACGACTCCCATTCTCGCCCGCGGCATCCGCCGCAGAGGCTCTACCGATCTGCTGTGGTCAATCAATCGATTAGCCCAACTCGCACGGCTGGGGCAAGCCTTCGTGGCGCTTTACGGTGCGCCTCCGCGTAGCGTTCTTGATAGAACGTGCCTGATGCTGCCCCGCGCTGCGCGAGACGGTAGGCTACAGTTCTGAAGTCACGACGATTCCGTAGTTCTACTGATTGACACCCAAAGCAGTGACAGCGTAGAAGGTGCCACATCCAGCTCGCAGATGGACTGCGCGGGGGGCCGTATAAGTTGAAAAGACAAGCAGGTTAGTTGACGCCGCTTTAGCGGCCCGCACAGGCCGTCGCGCGCGTGCAAGGCGGAGGGATCGATCATGCTCGTCCAAAAGTGTCTCTGTGTTCTCTCGGCTCTGGTGATGTCGGTGGGAGTTGTCGTGTGGCACCCGACTTCGGCGTTTGGGGTTCCCGAGTTCCAAGCCGACTTCAACAACGACATGCTGCCGACGCTGCTAAGTACCTTCACATTCGGCTCAGGCCCGAGCCTTGCAATCACGAATGGGAGGGTTGAGGTCACCCTCCCTCCAGGCTCAACGGACGGTCCCATTCCGGTCGCCGGCGCCCTTCCGGCCTTTGTGGCAGGCGTGGCAGACGGTTGCACGATTAGAGGCGACTTCGACATGCAGGTCGACTATCAGCTCGTTAGTTGGCCTGCGGCGAACGGAGTCGGTGTACAGCTCGGCGCGGTGGATCAAGCCTCCCCCTGTTTCTCCAACGTGAGTCGAGTCGGGACCGGTGAAACGTACAGCGGCTCGGCCTGTGGCGTGCCCGTCGGGAGCACTGCGACGGGCGACCTAGCCGGGAAATTGAGGCTGACGCGCGTCGGCACCACGGTCACAGCCTTCTACTTCAGTGCGGGCAGCTGGGTTGTCGTTGGCTCCGGACCGGCGACCTCCGCAGACATCACGCCGTTTTTCGCGGCGGGCAGTTCCGAGGCGCAGTTCGGACAGCAGCAAGTCAAGGTCGCTTTCGACAACTTTGCGGTCAACCAGGGACAGCTCATCTGTCCGGTGTTTTGCGGCAATGGCATCGTGGACCCCGGCGAAGGGTGCGACGATGGGAACACCGTCAACGGCGACTGCTGCGACGCAACGTGTCAGCCGGAGCCGGCCAATGCGCCCTGCGAGGTCGATGGGAATCTGTGTACGGTTGACCTGTGCGACGGACTCATCGGGTCGGCGCCGTCCGCTTGCGTGTTTGACCACCCAGCCGCGAGCTGCGAGGGCCCGTTCGGTGACCCGACGTGTTCAGACGGCGTCGACAACGACGGCGACAGCCTGATCGACGCGCAGGACCCGGATTGCCGGCCGCCGGTCGAGGGGCCGCCGGGCGATCCGAGCTGTTCCGACGCTATCGACAACGATGGCGACGGGCTCATCGACGCGCAAGACCCGGGCTGCCTCACGCCGTGCCAGCAACAGCAGGAGGTGTGCAACGGCTTCGACGACAATTGCAACGCCCGGATCGATGAAGGCTTCCCCGATTCCGATCGCGATGGCATCGCGGACTGTGTGGACCAAGACCGCGACAACGACGGCGTGCGCGACGGGGCGGACAACTGTCCCAACACGCCGAACCCGAATCAGGCAGACACCGACGCCGACGGCATCGGCGACGCGTGCGATGGCAACGTTCCGCCAATCACCAACCCACCGAGTGCGCACGAGATCACCGTGGACGGCCAGTTCGAGCCGCCCGCCGGGGAATGGGCCGACCTCACCCCCGCGAGCTTCCTCAACGGCCAGAGCAAGGTGTACACGTCGCTCGACCCGAATGCGGACGCCATCTATCTGATGTATGACTTCGTCCTCAGCACGACTCCGCTCGCGGTAGGGCAAGAGGCCGGCAACGTCTCCTTCCAGGTCGGCGGCAACAGCTTCTTTGACGTCTTCTTCATCCAGGGCGGGCCCAACACCAATTTCGGCCCGCACCCTGCCACCAGTGAGGGCGGTACGGGAGACCGCGTGCGCGTACTCCTCAACGGCCAGCCTTTCGACAACAGCGCTGGTTGTATCCAGGGCGCGGTGGATTTCAACACCACCTCCCCCAATTTCCCCGGGGTGCCGCACAACGTAGTCGAACTCGCCGTGCGGCTGACGGGTTCACCCGGCGGCTGCTACAGCCCAGAGCCCGCATTCTGGAGCGCTACGCTTCCCGGAGTGCGGCCCATCGTCGCCGCCGCGCGCCGGTCTGCCCGAGCTGCCGCTCCAGATGCAACCGCGGAGACCTTTGAAGTGTCCGCGTCGTTCGTCAACATTGCCCCCAACGGCAACGTGAGTGTCATGCCCGTGATCGAGGGCCCACCCGGGGATCCCACCTGTTCGGATGGGATCGACAACGACGGCGACGGGCTGATCGACGGTGCGGATACCGGTTGTTTCGCGATCAGCCCATCAAACCCCGACAGTGATGGGGATGGCTTCGCGGACATCTCTGACAATTGTCCGAAGGTCGCCAATGCGGATCAAAAGGACGGCGACGGCGATGGCGTTGGCGACGCGTGTGACAACTGCCCC
>JBGQHM010000456.1:0-5120 GCA_041497995.1 Binatia bacterium
AGCAACATCGACCGCATCCAACAGGACGACATCAACGGCCTGTTCTCACTGTATCCAAGCACCGGCCCGCCGCAGGACAGCAGCAACAGCGGCAATAACAGTTGCCACATTGCGGAACGTGACGCGCCCATGAACGCTTGGATCCTGGTGCTGCCCACGGTGCTCGCGCTGCTGCGGCTGTGGCGGCGCACCGCCTCATAAGTCGGGCATCCCCATCAGGTTAACGCTCTTGGTGGCCATCGAACCGCCATCGACGACGTAGCACGCCCCGGTGATGAACGAGGCCTCGTCGGACGCGAGGAACAGGACAACGTTCGCAATCTCCTCGGGCCGACCCAAGCGGCCCACTGGATGCGCCCGCCTCATGCGTTCTTCGACGCCGTCGACGGCATGAATGAATGCAAGCGTAGGCGGCGTGAGGACGCCGCCCGGCGAGATGCAATTGGCGCGGATGTTGTGGCGCGCATACTCGACCGCGATAGATCGTGTCAGACTGATCACCCCCGCTTTAGCTGCGCCGTACGCCGACAGGCCGTACTCCGCCATCAGACCGGCGTCGGACGACATGTTGACGATCACCCCACCGCCCTGCGCAATCATCACGGGCAACGCAAACTTGCTGGCCATGAACGGCGCCGTGAGGTTGACGGCGAGCGCGTGGTTCCAGTCATCCACCGACATATCGGCCACCAAGCCGAGCGTCCCGCTCGTGGCATTGTTGTGCAGCACGTCGAGACGGCCGAAGGTGTTCAGCGCGTAATGGATCATAGCCTCGGCGTCGCCGGGGTGGGCGACGTCCGCACGCCACGCCGATGCGGCGCCGCCACGCGTACGGATGGCATCGACGACGCGGGTCGCGGCCGACTCGTTGATGTCGACAGCGACGACACGCGCCCCCTCCTCGGCGAAGCGGGTCGCCGTTGCCTCCCCAATCCCCGAGCCCGCGCCGGTGACCAGCGCGACCTTACCTGCAAAGCGTTGCGTCATCGGCGTATCCTCCGCGCCGCCCGATACCTCTGCCCTCAGCCATTGACAAGCTCAGCGGGAGATGCGGATTTGGGGCATGCCGAGCGGGCGGTTTGACGGGCAGGTCACACTGATCACCGGCGCAGGCACGGGGATCGGGCGTGTACTCGCCCTGGCGTACGCGCGCGAAGGGGCGAAGGTCGCCATCGGGGCGCGGCGCATCGAGTTGATCGAAGAGACAGCGCACGCCGTGCGCGCCGCAGGCGCCGATTGCGTGGCAGCGCGCGCCGACGTCACGCACGAACGCGATTGCATCGATCTGGTGAGCCGCACGCTCGATCACTTCGGCCGCATCGATGTCCTCATTAACAACGCCGGCGTGCCCGGCACCGATATGAACGTGGCGGAGATGACGCTCGACAACTGGAACCACACGCTGGCCGCCAACCTCACCGGCCCGATGCTGCTCAGCCGCGAGGTCTTGCAGCGCGCCATGATCCCGGCGCAGCGCGGCAACATCCAGTTCCTGGCGTCGACCGCTGCCAAGCGTGTACGACCACGCAAGGCGCACTACGCCGTTGCCAAGATGGGACTCATCCCGCTGACGCAGACGCTCGCACTCGAGGTCAGTGAGCACGGCGTACGCGTCAACTGCCTGGTGATCGGTTTGGTCGAGGGCGAATTGGTCGAGCGCTGGGTCACACGCCTGGCAACCACGACCGGCCGCTCGGAAGAGCAGGTCCGCACCCATCTGGTGGCCGACATCCCGCTCAAGCGTGCGGTGACGCCGGCAGAGGTCGCGGACGTCTCGCTGTTCCTCGCCTCCGATGCCGCCGCCGCAATCACCGGACAGAACATCAACGTCGCCAACGGCTACGAGATGCGTTGACGGCAACAGCTGGGCTCAGAAGAGGAGTCTGATGGAAGACCTCGGGCAGAAGCTCGAAGATCTCACCCGACGCGTGCAAGCGCTCGAAGACGAGCTGGCAATCCACCGCGTCATCGTGCGCTACGGCCTTGCCGTCGATATCGGCGACGCCGACGGTGCAGCGGCAACCTTCACGGAAGACACGATCTATGACGTCGACGTCGGCCTGATGCGCGGGCGCGACGGCGTTCGCCAGATGGTCCGCAGCGAGCGGCATCAGAACATGGTCGGCCGTTGCGCGCACCAGATCGGACCTGCCGTCGTCGAGATCCACGGCGATCGCGCGAAGGCCACCGGCTACTCGCGCGTCTATCTGCACACAGACCGTGGCATCCAGGTCTATCGCGTCAGCCTCAACCATTGGGAGCTGGAGCGCCGCGAGGGGCAGTGGTTGATCGCGCACCGGACGACGCGGCTGCTCGGGCATGCCGAAGCGCGGCGCGTCTTCGAAACGGCCCTAAGTCACTGAGCCGACCCGCGTGCGCACAGCAATCGGTCTCGATTTCGGCACCACGAACAGCGCCGTGGCCGTTGCCCGCAGCGACGGGTCCGCCGCGCTCGCCACGTTCGCAGACGGGGCGCAGCGCACCAGCACGTTCCGATCGATTCTCTATTTCAACCCGGAGACGGTGCGACCGGGAAGTCGGCCGGAGGGCATCGCCGGCCCCGAAGCCATCCGGAGCTATCTCGCTGCGGGAGGACGTGGCCGGCTGATCCAGTCGATGAAGTCGCACCTCGCGAGCCGGCTGTTCACCGAAACCAATCTGTTCGGCTTCTCCTACACGCTCGAAGATTTGATCGCGATCATTCTGCGCGGCCTGCGGGCGGGCGCCGAAGCGCAGTTCGGCGCACTCGACGCGCACGTCGTCGTCGGCCGGCCGGCGCACTACTCCGGAGCGGCAAGCGACGAAGACGATGAGTTCGCCGTCGCCCGCTTGCGCGCCGCACTGCAGCAGGCCGGCTTCGAGCACGTGTCATTCGAGCTCGAGCCGGTCGCGGCGGCGTACCAATACGAGCAGCAGCTCGATCATGACGAGTTGGTATTGATCGGCGACTTCGGTGGCGGCACCAGCGACTTCTCGCTCATCCGTCTGGGCCCGTCGGCGCGGCACCGTAACCAGCGGCGCGACGACATCCTCGGCGTCGACGGCGTCGCGATCGCCGGCGATGCCTTCGATAGCACCATCGTGCGGCATGCGGTGGCTCCGAGCCTCGGACTCGGGTCGACGTATCGGACGGCGTTCGATCAGGTGCTACCCGTCCCCCCGTGGCTCTACGATCGGCTCGAACGGTGGGAGCATCTATCGTTCCTCAAGACGAAGCAGACGATGGAGACGCTGCAGCGCTTGCGCTTTGGCGCTGCGGACCGGAAGAAGATCGACGCGCTGATCCACCTCGTCAACGACGACCTCGGTTACTATCTCTACCGTGCCGTCGAGCGTACCAAGTTCGAGCTCTCCGACCTCCCCACGACCACATTCCATTTCGAGGACCCACCGGTAACGATCAAACGGCACGTGCTGCGCCGCGAGTTCGAAACCTGGATGGGTCCGAAGCTCGACGCCCTCGCTGCGTGCATTGATCGTCTGCTGACGCGCTGTAGCGTGATGCCCGCTGACGTCGACAGCGTGTTTCTCACAGGCGGGTCGTCGTTCGTCCCTGCGGTGCGGGGCTTGTTCGAAGAGAAATTCGGCGCCGCACGGCTGCGTGGCGGCGAAGAGCTAACGACCGTCGCCCGCGGCCTGGCGCTACGGGCTTTGGGTGAGTCGTAGCGCGCCGCGCACATCTTTTAGTCGAGCTCGAACACCGCGCCTTCTGTGCCGGGCGTGATGGTGAGCTCGGGCGCGGTCGCCCGTGCCGTCGCGACCATGCGATCCAGGTCGTCGTCGGTGTGTGCGGGATCGTGGTGGAACGGCACCAGCTGCTTTACGCGCGCCAGCGCGGCGAACCGCAGTGTATCGTCGACCGAGCTGTGGCCCCAGCCAACGTGCTGCGGGTATTCGTCGCTCTTGTATTGGGCATCGTGGATGAGCAGGTCCACATTGGCTGCCAGCGCATACCCTGATGTCCAATCACCGCTCAGCGGAAACTTCGAAACACCCAGTGCCGGCTCGTGATCGGGGAAGTACGCCAGTGCACCCCGCGCTGTGCTGATGCGGTAGGCCACGGTCGGCCCCGGATGGCAGATGAGCGCTGATGCGACGCGAAACTCCCCGATGGTCACTACGCCACACGGCACTTCGTGCAGCGTCAGCCGGCACGGCAGATCGCGCAGGTGCACCGGGAAGAGTGGCGGCGATAGGTAGCGCATCAGCCGCGTCCGCAAATCTGCGGTGGTGCTAGCCGGACCCCAGATGTGTACTTCGAGCTCGGGATTCTGGAGTGGAGCAAAGAAGCCCAACCCCTGGATGTGATCCATGTGCAAATGCGTGAGCAGCAGATCGAGTCGCCGCAGGTTCTCGGGTAGCGCCTTCCCCAGACGTCGGATGCCTGTGCCGGCGTCGAGCACCAAAACCGTACCGTCACGTCCGCGGACTTCGACGCAGGACGTATTGCCGCCGTAGCGCGCCGTCTCCGCACCAGGAGCGGCCAGGGAGCCGCGCGTACCCCACAGCGTCACCGTCATGGCTTGGATGCTTCCCAGGAAAGTGACACCGCGCCGAGGTGCCGTTCGCCCTGCCCGAGCAGCGGGAAGGCCACGACCTCGATGTAGCGCGGCACGTTGTCAAATCCTCGGATCCAGAAGCGGCTCGTGGCAACGCGGCGATCGTGCAGCGCGATCCACAACGGCAACGCCTCCGGCGCCAGCGACTCGCCCTTCTCGTCCGTCGGAGTCCAGGCCGTCGCCCACGCCGTTGCGGCCATCTCGCCTGTCTCGTCGAACCGGTGCCCGAGGATGCGCTCCGCAGGCTCATTGTAGAAGACCAGGTTCCCGTCGGCGTTGACAATGAACACCGCCATCGCGAGGTAGCTCGCTAGCTGGCGGATCAGGATCAGTTCGATTTCCTTCTGCGACATCGCGGCAAGCCCCTGCCCCCCTCCGAAGCTCGGTGTTGCACGGCGCGTGTACTCTCAGCGATTCGGCGGGGACCTTACCACAGTCGGGCCAGGAACCCCACAAAAAAGACAAAGCACTATCTCAGTCTAGTTTGCGCGCGAGCGGATGGTCAGATGATGCACGCTGGCGGGATCGGGCTGCGACAGTTGGAAGACCACGGCCCGTGCG
>JBGQHM010000457.1:0-5111 GCA_041497995.1 Binatia bacterium
CCGGTCGGCGGCCGCGTCCCAGAAGGCCCAGCGATCGCCAAATCCGAAGCGCTCCAGGAGGGTGCGAGTGAACGCCACGCCCGCATCGGGTGCGACGTGCATGTTCCCCGTCAGCGGATCGAAGCAGTCGGTGACGTATGCCGTGTCTTCGTAGAAGTACGCGTCGAAGCCCAGGGCGCGCAGACCGGCGAGGTAGTGCAGGATCTGCCACGCGTATCCGCCGAGCGGACAGCGCACCAGATAGCCGGCCAACACAACGACGTCGCGCATTACAAACCGACCAGCTCCAGCAGCCGCGGCAGCACGCGGTCGGAATCGAGGTGATCGCGCGCGAATGCGGCGGCGGCGGCGGCGTGGCGAGCATAGTCGCGCTCGATACGGTCCAGTGCGTCAGCCGCACCGTCCAGATCGGTAAACGTCAACAAGCCGAGGCCCGTGGGGACGTGCGTGCCGATCCCGGTATCCTGCACGATCACTGGCCGGCCGGCCGCCAGATAACAGGCGCTGCGGTCGCTGAACCAACCGCTGCGGCCGGCGGCGTAGCCGTGCTTCACCGCGGTGAGCTCGCCGCGCGACGAGTGGATGTAGTCGCGATATGAGTCGGGTGTTGCACAGTGCTGGCGCGGTGCGCTCAGATGCCACCCGTTTGTCGTCAGTGTGGAGAGATCCGGCTCGTTCGGGTGGATGGCGAGGCACAGCTCCAGCGGTACCGCGACGCGGCGCGGTAGCTCGACGATGCGCATGAACTCCTCGGCCTTCTGTCCGTACCACACGCCTTGCCACTCCACCGGGCTGTAGCCGCGCCAGTCGGCCACTGTGGTGTATCGCTCACCCGGCGGCAGGCTCGTGGTCCATTCGCTCAACACGACTGGTGGCAGTGTTGAGTGCCACTCGATGCCGCAGGTCGGCAAGGGACAATCGGGCGCGCCGACGTTCAGTCCAACCGTGACGTGCACATCGTGACCGCGTAGGTTCATGTCGACGCCGTACTGCTGCTGCCAGATCTGCACGAATCCGGGGTCGAGGTCGAGATACATGCGGCGGTGTGCCGCGGCGAGCACGGACGACAAATGGAACCGGCCCGAGATGTTGATGAAGAGAGCGGTGTCGCGCGCCAGCCGCTCGACGTCAGCGCGCGACAAGCCGGCGTGACCATCCCCCTTCCATTCGAGCAACGCGGCATGATCGGTCAGCGCGAAACGCTCCATCACGGCCCGAAAGAACGCGACGTTGGCGGAGGCGGCAAAGGCCGCGGGCTTCCACTCATCATCGATGCAGCTTTTCGGTTCGATGTGCTCAACATAGTAGGTGTCGTAGCCCAGCCGGCGAAAGCCGAGCACGTATTGCAAGAACGCCCATGCATTGCCGGCGCCTCCAATGGGATGGTGGGCGAGGGCGCCCGCAATCATCACGCGCTTGGGCATTCCGGGAAGGGGTGTCGGGTGTGGGGCGTTGGCTGTGATTTGTAGGAAACGTGCATCGCGGCGACCTTTCTACGCCCCAAGCGTTGTTGTCAACGGTGGCGCGGATTTCCCCTTTCGTGTTTTCGCGGTGCTCTCTTTTAAATGAGGTGCCGCCCAGAACGTCGCAGTATCAGCAAGGTTCGTGTCTATGCTCGCCCTTCGCCTCGATGACATCAGCGACAGCGACGAGATGGTGATCAGCGCGGCGTGGGGCCTCGGCGAAGCGGTCGTCGCCGGTCACGTGCAGGCGGACGAGTTCGTGGTCGCGAAGCGCGACGAGGCCATGCAGTCCACGACGATCGGGGACAAGCACCACCGCGTGCTGTCGGAGGCCGGCATATCGCGGCTGGTCGAGACCGACGCGCGCGAACGCGCTGCGCCCAGCCTGGGCGCCGTACAGCTGGCCGAGCTGGCCGCGCTGCTCCTGCGCATCGAGCGACACTACGGTGCGCCGCAGGACATCGAGTGGTGCCACGACGGCGGGCGCTTCTGGATCGTGCAGGCGCGCCCGGTCACGATGCGCCGCCGCGCAAGAAGCGCGACGTCCAGTGGACGCGCGCCAACGCCCGCGAAGTGTTGCCCGACTTGCCCTCACCGCAGGCGCTCGAGGCGATCTGTGACATCGTGAACCGCGGTTCCCGGGCAGTCCTCGGACGGCTGGCGGGCCCGGTGTCCGACATCGGTCCGGTGGACAAGAGCTTCCTCGCGCTTCGTCGAACGTGGCTGGATCGATGCGCGTGACGACTACTTCTTCCTCCTGCTCCCCGAGGTCGAGGCCGCGATCCGTAACCCCACCGCTGCGGTAGCGCTGTGCGAAGTAGTGACGCGGCGGAAGAGTGAGATCGCCGCGTGACGCCACCTCGAGATGCCGCTGTTCATGCGAGAATCCGAGTTGCCGCGGCTGATCCGGCGCGCCACCGCTGATCTGCCCGCAGCGGAGGTGTCCACGCTGCACGGCACGTGTGTGAGCCCCGGTGTCGCCGAGGGCGAGGTGATGGTCCTGCGCGAGCCGAGCGAGTTCGCGCGCATGAAGCGCGGCGCGATCCTTGTTGCACCGGCCACCGACCCCTCGTGGAACCCACTGTTCACGCTCGCCGCCGGGGTGATCGTCGAGATCGGCGGCATGCTCTCCCACGCCTCCACGGTCGCCCGCGAGTATGGCTTGCCCGCGCTGGCCAACGTGAAGGATGCGACCAGAAGGCTCAACGACGGCGACCGCGTCCACCTCGATGCCACCGGTGGTGTGGTGGAGATTGTTCGATCCGCCGGTTGACGAAAGCCGACAGGAGCGGGCGCGGGTACGGGGGATCTCGAGACGCAAGAGCTCGCGCAAGAGCGGATCGGGCGCTGCAGCGTCCGTAGAATAGAGTGATCGACACGTACGTACTCGACCGCGGGGGGGGTGCTTCGGCGCAACGATGGGATTCGGTGGGCTCACTATTTCCGCCACAACCCGACGGCGGCTCGGCGTTCGCTCCGTAGCGATTGCGGCTCGAATCTGCGGTATGATAACCGTTCATACCGGAGGTGAGTCCATGGCGGCGGCAAAGGTAGCCATTTCTCTAGACGAGGGTGTCCTTACGCGGCTCGATCGCTTGGTGCGGCAGCGCGCGTTTCCGAACCGCAGCAAGGCGATCGAACAGGCTGTGAAGGAGAAGTTAGAACGTCTCGATCGCTCCCGCCTCGCCCGTGAGTGCGCCAAGCTCGACCCAGCGTTCGAGCAGGCACTGGCAGACCAAGGGCTTTCCGGAGAGCTGGCCGAACGGCCGGAATACTGAGGGGTGATGTCGTTTGGGCAGACCTCAGCCCGGTGAGGGGTCACGAGCAGGCCGGGATGCGGCCGGTGGTCGTCCTGAGCCATGACATCTTCAACGAGCGATCCGGAACGGTCATTGCGATGGCAGTGACAAGCCAGGCGCAGCGCGCCGGCTTTCCGCTCACGATGGAGCTCAAGAAGGTGCGGCTACCCAAACGTTCGTGGGTCAAGATCAGTTAGATCTGGACGCTCTCGGTGGAGCGGCTCGGTAAGAAGTTGGGTCGAGTAACGCCGGAGAAACTGGACCGGCTGGTCGATGGATTCAATGAGATCGTCGGGAGCTAATATGCCCTGGCGCGGACCGCCTCGGGTGGGTGTATGAGGCGCGTATGAATGCAAAAGCGTTGACCCGCCGACCGCGGCGCGGGTTGCCGGATTCGTTGATAGGCCTGGTTCAAAGTAGCAGACGAAACGAGATTCCTGCATGACTCGAATACTTCTTGCTGTGGGAACACTTCTCGGTGCCATCGCAGTTGCCGCGCCGTAAGACCATCGGCAACATAGGCTGCATTCGCTTGGCTCACGAACAAGGCTACGAGTGTGACTTCGCAATCGACATCAAACATCAGACCATCGAGCTCGGGCGCGTCTGCTAACCGGCGCATGGATCGGCCCGGCTTCAACTTCGTTGCGATTCGCGAGCGTCCCTGCGCCGGCCGCTCATGCGCAGCGCGCTAGGCCCTGCGACCGAAGCGCGTCATGCGCATTCGAACGGTGCCGGTGTCGGTGATGAGGAGAGAACTCAGTGCCTGGCTTGTGACCGTATTGGCAATCTATGGCGCGGGCGGGTGCGGCACGGTTCAAAATCTTCGTGGCAGCCAAGCGGGTATGCCGTACCGACAGATGTATGGGGGCGTGGCATTTGATGCGAAGCAGGGCCTTGACCTGTTGACTGACCCGACCTGTGGGCACGCCGGTCCGCCGGGGTGTGTGCTGCAGAAGGCGATCCTGGCTCCCTATCTTTGGACAGTTGATCTCGCTCTCTCTGCTGTCCTCGACACGCTGACACTCCCAATCACGGTCGCGACACCCACCGGTTGTCCCGTTGATCTGTCGTGGAAGCAAGGCTTCGGCTGGTACTGTTCGTTTCGCGGAGCTTGGAACACCACCTGCGGCGATGCCAAACTTGCCGTCGTGCTCAAGGTCGAGGCGGGGGCCGTTGTTGTCTCTCACCTCTACGAAGAAGGTCGCCGGGTATCGGCACCGAGCGGCGACGAAATTTCGACCGAGTCGATTTGCGTGTTCGCATCAGCGAGCTCATCCCGCGCAGCGCAACTAACTGGTTGGCTGCCGGGGCATTCCTGCGAAGGAAGCACGGTACGACCGCTCAGCGGGAAACTGGAACTTTCCGATGACGGAAAGCGCCTCACGCTGGTTCCAACAGAGGCCCCATTCCGCCTCAATGGCTGCGACTTCACGGCGTTCTCGGGCACCTTCGAGGACTTCCAGCCGCCGGCAGGAAGCGCGGTGGGACCTTCAGTGCTTGATGCGTTCAACCACCGCTTTGAGGCCGACGCGGAGACGTGCGCGACGATGCCGGCTTCGAGTTTTTGTCAATCGCCCGGTGCGGCTCACCAAAGGATTGTGTCCGCCCACGCCGCACTTCTGCTATGTGCCGGCGCCCGATGATGGTCGCAAGACAGGCGCTTGGCTCTCAGCCGCGGCCAACGAACTTTTTCGACTGTCCAAATCGCGGGGGTTCGAGCGTCATTGTGCTAGCGGAGCATGGTGCCCGCCCACAACCCATGAAGGAGACTCCCAATGCAATACATTCTGATGACCTATGTGAACGATGCGGGTTGGTCCAAGCTGACGAAGGCCGAGCAGAAACA
>JBGQHM010000458.1:0-5072 GCA_041497995.1 Binatia bacterium
GCTACTGCCGCCGCCGCGTTGGAGAGGCCTCCACCCTAGCCCCTCTCCTGGCCGCGCTGGTAATCCCATGCGGTGAAGTCACAGTGGTAGTTCTCGCCACCGACCTCGAACAGGTGTGGGTGGTCGGTGACGAGCTTTGTCGTCACGCCAGCGCGCCGCAGCGGCACCGTGATGGGCTCCTCCCACAGCTCGATCGACCCCCACGGCTTCCAGAGGAAGTCGAGCCCGCCGCACAGAATGTCGTGGCGTGCGGGCATGCACGGCAGGGAGCCGGCGTAGTGGCGTTGGAAGCGCAGCGCGCGTTGTCCAAAGCGGTCGAGGTTCGGTGTCGCGAACTCCGTCCCGCCATACGCGCCGAGCATGTGGCGATTGAGGCTGTCCAGGAGGATGACGATCGCGTTTCTCGGTGTCCCGGCAGCCTGCGATGGGGGAGTCACGGCGCCACGTTAGACCGAACGGCGCGAGCGCTTCAATGCTCGACGCTGCGCTCGCGCA
Source organism: Binatia bacterium (assembly GCA_041497995.1). Lineage (GTDB taxonomy): Bacteria > Desulfobacterota > Binatia > HRBIN30 > HRBIN30 > DATKMS01. The sequence continues at coordinate 496 of JBGQHM010000458.1, forward strand.
TCAGTCGCGCACCAGCGGCGTAGGTCGCAAAGGCGAGGAGTGCGCCACACAGCAACCCGCCAGTGACTACAAACCCCGCAGCCACTGCGCCGCCTACGCCCTCGACCTGAAAGTCGCCGGGCTGTGTCCACACGTCGGTCACCAGCTTCACCACGTCGTCAGAGCGGAACGAGGCAAAGCGTAACGGGCCACCACTCACCCACGTGAGAACGCGCGTCGTGATGATCGAGCCCATCTCGTAATAGTCGCCTGTGAGGCAGTAGAACGGTGCGAGGCCGAAGACGAAGGCGGCTCCCAACAAAGCTGGAGGGCCACCGCGTGCGCAGGCTTTCAGCAATGGGACGCCGATGAAGATGGTCAGCAGGAACGGCAACGCGTCCGTCGCCAGATAGATGAGGTCCGAGCCGTGCGTGTCGAAGCCGGACAGTCGCCCCGCATAGTCGCTCCTACCAACGACGAACGGGAGGAAACGGGCGAACAACGCGCCACCGTACTCCGGCGCGATCTGCAGCTCGGTGATCGTACCGCCGGTGAGGTAGCAGCCCAGCGCATGCAACAGCTCGTGCACTGGAACGTAGATCCACCAGCTCGCTATACCCGCAACGAGCACAACCACGAGGGCACGTTTCGGATGGCTGGCGCGCACAACCCGCGCATCCATCGCCGCCATGAGATCCCGGATCGGCTCGCTGAAGAACCGCATGCGCCGCTCCTTGTAGCGCATTCCGCGCCCGCGTCTAGCGCTGCGCGCCGCTAGTGTGGTGTGTCGCAAGTCCGCTGAAGAAATAAGGCGCAAAGGAAGCCCACATCTCTCCCCCTCACCCCGACCCTCTCCCGGTGGGAGAGGGAGGAAGAGGGTTCCCTCTCCTTCCAGGAGAGGGTTAGGGTGAGGTGATGAGATGATCTCTCTTCTCACCTTTGTTCAGCGAACTTCAGACTCGCGCTGCTAGCTCGCAGCGCTGAAACTTGATAGCTGCAGCGGCATCCAGTCGATGATGCCCCTGCAGTTTCAAGACACGGCCGAGTGGTTGGAGGCCGACGGCCTCGGCGGCTTCGCGTCGGGCACCGTGACCGGCACACGCACGCGCCGCTATCATGCGTTGCTGCTCACTGCGACCACCCCGCCGGCAGGGCGTATCGTGCTGGTGAACGGGTTCGACGCATGGGTACACACGCCGGCGGGCACGTTCGCACTCTCCTCACAGCGCTACAACCCCGGCGTGATCCACCCGGACGGCGCGCGTCGCATCGATAGCTTCACACCGGATCCGTGGCCACGCTGGCGCTTCCGTCTCGATGACAACACGCAAGTCGAGCAGGAGATCGTTGCACGCCACGGAGCGAGCACGGTGGCGATCTGCTGGCGCGTGATCGGTAACGCGCGCGGCATCAGCCTCTCAGTGCGTCCATTCCTGTCCGGCCGCGACTACCACTCGCTGCACCACGAGAACCCGACTTTCCGTTTCGACGCTGCGTCGCGCGACGACCGCGTCGTCTGGCGACCGTACGACGGCCTGCCCGCGATCATATCCGTCGCCAACGCAACCTACTCCCACGAGCCGACCTGGTATCGCAATTTTCTCTACGAAGAAGAGCGCGCACGTGGATTGGACTGCACTGAAGATCTTGCGTCGCCGGGCATTCTCCACTGGGACCTTTCCCGCGGTGAGGCCGTGTGGATACTCGCCGCCGAAGGGCACGACAGCGGGATCGCTGCGCCCGAGGCGGCGTGGCAATCGATCTGCCAGATCGAGGAGCAACGTCGCCGCCAGTTTTCGTCGCGCCTGCTGCGCTCGGCCGATGCGTACCTGGTGCGACGTGATGATGGCAAGACCGTGGTTGCGGGCTATCCATGGTTTACCGATTGGGGGCGCGACACGTTCATCGCGTTGCGCGGACTCTGTTTGGCCACGGGCCGCATCGAGGAAGCGCGGGCCATCTTGCTCGAATGGGCCGGCACAGTCTCCGAAGGTATGCTGCCGAACCGTTTCCCGGATCGGGGCGACGCACCGGAGTTCAACGCGGTGGATGCATCGCTCTGGTACGTCATTGCGGTGCACGATTTCCTGCAAGCCGCGGTCGCGGCCAACTTCGCGGTGGCGCCCGGCGATCGCCAGACGCTGCAGACGGCAATCGACACGATCCTTTCCGGCTACACGAAGGGGACGCGCTACCAGATTCACGCCGACGAGGACGGCCTGCTCGCAGCGGGGCAACCTGGTGTGCAGCTCACGTGGATGGACGCCAAGGTCGGCGATTGGGTGGTGACGCCGCGCATCGGCAAGCCGGTGGAGGTGCAAGCCCTGTGGCTCAACGCGTTGCGCATCGCCGGCAGCTTCTCGGAAAAGTGGGGAGCCCTGCTCACTCGCGGGACGGCCGCGTTCCAATTGCGCTTCTGGAACGCGCGCGGCAACTACCTCTGCGACGTCGTCGATGTTGACCATCGGCCGGGGACGGCGGACCCGACCTTTCGCCCGAACCAAATTTTCGCCGTCGGCGGTCTGCCATTCCCGATCATCGACGGCGAGCCCGCACGGCAAGTCGTCGCGGCGGTCGAGGCGCGTTTGCTTACACCGGTTGGACTGCGTTCATTGGCGCCCGGCGAGCCGGGATACACGCAGCACTACGAGGGTGGTGTCCGCCAGCGAGATGGCGGGTATCACCAAGGCACCGTCTGGCCGTGGCTCATGGGCGCGTTCGTCGAAGCGTGGGTCCGTGTGCATGGCAATACGCGCGAGGCGCGTGGTGAAGCGCGTACGCGTTTTTTCGAGCCGTTGCTCCGTCACCTGGACGAGGCCGGGCTCGGCCATCTGTCAGAGATCGCCGACGCCGAACCACCCCACACCCCGCGCGGTTGCCCGTTCCAAGCGTGGTCGGTGGGCGAGGCGCTGCGTCTCGATCGCATCGTGCTTGCCGAGTAAAGACTTTCACCACAGAGGACGCAGAGGAACGCAGAGACAAAGAACTCAATCGGTTCTCTGCGCACTCTGCGTCCTCTGTGGTTCAATCTCTTTTCTGAGAGAGGCCGGGCGGATCCGGCCCAATCGCAGCGCCGCAACGGGGTCCATATCGCGATAGGCGCGATTCCCGTAGACCGCCGCGACCAGGAAGCACACGCCACTCGCCGCGTTCCACGTCGCGATCCATGCGTCATCCGCAGTTCCAGCATCGCTCGGCCCGAGGTTGGCCGCCGCGATCCCAGCGTGGATGAAGAAGAACAGCAGGCTGACCCATTGCACCGCACGGATGCCGACGCGCTGTCCCCAGACCGACGCCGGAAAGAGTGTGAAGGTGAGCAGCAGATGCCAGCCCGCCATGTGGTTGGCCATCTTGAGCGCCCAGTCATTCTGCAGCGCGTGCGCCTTCATGAGGTACAGGTAGCTGGCGGTGAAGCCAGCTGCCGACGCTGCCAACGCGAGGCAGGCATGAATCCATGCCGAGCGAGTCGGTCGGGCACGCAGTCCATCCTCACGTAACGCCGGATGGCCGTCGACCCAGACGTGCAGTTGCGGTGTCCCCTGCCCGCTCTCCAGCCGCACCGCCACACTCACGCCACTGCCCGGCAGCGAGCCGCGCACGCCATCCTCGAGCTGCCGGCGCGTCTGCACGCGCACCGTCGCGTGGTCATCCACGACCAGCCGGCCGCTGGTGTACGCGTAGTCGGTCTCGAACACAGCGCGTGGCCAGCCGTCGACCGGCAGGCGGAACGCCACTTCCAGCTCCGCCATGCGCGGGCTATCCGATCGCGCCCTTTTCTTTGAGCGCTGCGATGTCCTCCCAGGTGTAGCCGTGCTCCAGCAGCACTTCCTCGGTGTGCTCGCCGAGCTCGGGTGCGCCCCGCCGGATGGTCGCGGGTGTAGCGCTGAACTCGATCGGACTCTTCAGCACTTCGATCTCCTCGCCGCTGCGGTGCTGTACCTTGGCGAACACATCCAGTGCCCGGGCTTGCGGGTCGTAGATCACCTCGTTGATGCTCTGTACCGGGCCCCACACGAGCTCGAAGCGGTCGAACAGCTCCGCCCACTCCGCTCTGGTTTTTGTGGCGAATACCTCATCGAGCCGGGCAATCAGCTCCAAGCTGTTTCCGGCGCGTACGATGACGTCGGCATAGCGTTCGTCGTTGAGCAGGTCCGGACGATCGATTGCCTGGCAGAAGCCGGCCCAGTAGCGGTCCGCCTGCAGCATCACCAGGTGAAACCATTTCCCGTCTTTCGCCTTGTAGTGGTTCCAGAGAGGGTTGGGTACGGCACGACCGGACGGCGCCGGCCCAAGACCGGTGACGAGACACGTTTCGACATCGGTCGCCATCATCCACATGCCGGCGTGGAACAGCGACAAGTGCAGCTCCTGCCCTTCACCCGTGCGCTCGCGATGGTACAGCGCGGCGGCAACGGCGCCGGCGAGCGCCAGACCCGCAGGATGATCACCCATCGCCGGTCGCTGTGATGGCGGCGGTCCCTCGGGTTCGCCAAGCGACGCCATTGCACCGGCGCGTGCCCAATACGCCGCATAGTCGAACGCGGCACGGTCCTTCTCCGGTCCGCGCGTGCCGTAGCCGCTGAGGCCGGCGTAGATCA
>JBGQHM010000459.1:0-5060 GCA_041497995.1 Binatia bacterium
CAACACCTCGCCGGCATGAAGGACTCGAAGATCATTGTCGCAATCAACAAGGACGAGGAAGCACCGATCTTCCAAGTCGCCGACTACGGCTTGGTGGCGGATCTGTTCAAAGCCGTTCCGGAGATGAAGGAAGAGGTCGAGAAGCTGAAACACTGAGGGAAAAGTCGAGAGTCGACAGTCAAGAGTTGAGAGCGGGAAAGAGGGGTGCGTCCAAACGGACGCGCCCCTTCTTCATTTGCCGCAACGCGCAAGCCACTGGCCGGCGCGTTGCAAATGATGCCCCCACTCGGGTAGGCTTTTGACCATGCAGCGCCAGCCCCAGCGTCACTACAGCATCGAGGACTACTTCGCCGTCGAGCAAAACTCTGCAATTAAGCACGAGTACTGCAACGGCGAGATCTTCGCGATGGCTGGGGCGTCGGTCGCCCACTACCATATCACCGCGAACGTTCTCAGCGCCTTGCGGACGGCGCTTCGCGGCACGCAGTGTAGCGCCTTCGGGAGCGATCTGCGCCTCACGACCCCGGCCGGGCTTTTCACCTATCCAGATGTGATGGTCATCTGTGGTCAGATCGATCTGACTCGCGACCATCCCGACACCGTCACCAACGCCGTGTTGTTGGTGGAGGTGTTATCCGAGGCCACGCGCGACTACGACCGGGGAGAGAAGTTCACGCTCTACAAATCGATCCCAACGTTGCGTAACTATCTGCTGATCGAGCAGGAAAAGCTGCTCATCGAGCATCATGCGTTGGGCTCAGACGCCGCGTGGACGGCCACTCGGGTCGACCGGCGTGACGCCTCGATCGACATCGCATCGGTACCGGTCACGCTGCGGGTGGCCGACGTGTACGATCGCGTCTTCACCTAGCGCACCGCACTAGGACTCGGCGGTCGCGCGGGTCCGGAGCAGCACGCTGCGACTGTGCCGTTCCGCGCAGTCGATAACCATGTCTGGGTCATCCGCGCAACAACGACAGGTGTGTCCGCAGTGACCAGTTCGTCCCCGCCGTCCTCGACGCGCGTATTGTTCCGATGCGGATCGATACGCTCTACAAACGCTACGGCGACGTGTTCGCGTACGCGTGCATCGTCCGTTATTCACCGGCGCCGTCCTCCTACGACGCAGGAGGGTTCGCTGAAGGCCGCGGCGCGCAGGTCATCAAGGTGTACGTCGATTGCCGCGCCCTCGCACAAGAAAGTCCGATGTCCGATGTCCAGACTCAACCGCCGCTCGCGGTTATGGGGTTGGGTAACAACCCAGCCCGAATTGTGACGGCGGACCGGCCAGAACCTGGAAGTTGTTGCGGCTGCAGCAACCGTAGCTTGAGTACTTCCCGCCGGGTTGCACCGTCTTGATGCCGCAGTCCCATGTTCCGTCGCAACGCTGGATGCAGATTTGGAAGTCCAGCGCCTGATCGCAGACATTAACGGCCGAATACGTGGCGCCATTCGGGTCACCGCACTGATTGCTTTGGTGAAAGGTTAGTTGCCCCACGCACTCGTTGTGGTACACGCACTGGCGGGGGACAGGGGTCGGGTTGCTGCAGCTCGATGATGGCAGACAAGCGTGCTGGCCACCGGTGAGGGGTACGCAACAATTACTGCTGCACTGCGAGGAACTCGAACACAAGTCGGCGCAACCAATATTATTGACGCAGATTTGGCTAGAGCCACACCCGTTGGGACAGGAGCCCCCGCCGCAGTGCGATGATGGCAGACATGCTTTCTGGCCATTGTCGAGGGGGGAGCAGCAAGTGGTAGCGCACTGCGAGGAGCTCGAGCACAAGTCGGCGCAACCGATGTTATTGACACAGGTTTGGCTAGTGCCGCACCCGTTGGGGCAGGAATCCCCGCCACCGTCGCTGCCACCGCCACCGCATGCATAAGCGAAGACTACGGTTGTACATATCGCCAGCGATCTCGCCAGCCACCACCTCAAATGCAAGGAGTCAATCCCGACTGTCCCAAGATTACCCATTACTATCTCCTTCAACTGTTACTTACGTCATGTAAATTGGGGGCACGTGTCACTTCCTCTGCTTCCAAACTGTATGATCGATCACGAGTCTCACCGCACGGCACGCACGTAGAAGGCGTTGAAGCCGTTGCCCTTAGCGGCGCTGACCACGTGGCCATTGCCGAAATAGACGAACCATGCGTCCTGCGAATTAGCGGCGTAGGTAGTAGCCGACCAATAGATGTTGGCTACAGTGCAGCTGCAGCCCGTCGCATTACACCCCCGCGTGCAGCCCGTGGCGAACACCGCCGGCACGCAGGCTAAACCTAAACCACCTCCGCAGCCGGCGACGCTCGTGTCAACGATGGTCTCCAACTCCGCCGGGTCGCCGTCCTGGCCGACGGTGGGAATACGCCAATCGCTATGCCCGCCAAGGCCCGCAGCGTTGAGCGCGTTCAGCCATTGCCACATCGTGCTGTGCGCCAAAGTGATCTCGCACGTCGCCGTGCCACCGCACTGGGCGCACCCGACCGCCCCGCCTGTTGCGACCGCACACGTGGCGGAGGCGTCGGCGTCCGGCTGGCAGAGGCTGCCGTCAGAGGACCCGCCCGAGCAGTGACCCGCCCAGAGATAGGTATCGGACACATCGTGAATACCACCCGCGAAGCCCTTCTTCTCCCACATGAGCCCTGTACGGTTGTCGCTGATCGTACCGTCGCCGTTGTCGACGAACCCAGTCGCGCCGGTGGTCGGTGTCGGCGTAACGACCGGAGCTAGCGTGCCCCGCACGGCGCGCACAGCGGTGTCGCCGCTAGTTTTAGAGCCAGCGAAGTTCCGTTGGCCCGTCCAGAAACTGATGATTTGGGCCTGTCCTAGATCAAGAGGTTGGTATTGAGTGGTTGCGGTCCAGTAGACACCGCTAGTGCAACTGCACTCCTGCGTTCCCCCGCCGCCATCCACAGTGCAACCCGAGGCGCAGTTGTTCTCGAACACCGGCAGCACGCAGGGAAGATTGCAGGTGCCCTGCGAGCAGAGGCAGTCCGGGTACGGCGCTCCCAGGATGGTCTCGAGTTCGGCGGCGGCTGGGCTCCCTCCTTCCGGTAGAGGAGGGATGGTTTTCGGGATACGCCAGTCGTTGTGCCCGGCGAAGTGTGCCGCGTTGAGCTGGGTCAGCCAATCCCAGATCGTGGTGACGGCCCCGCCACGGTGGGGGTCAACATTACACGTCCCTGTTGAGCACTGCCCACAGCCCGCCGCAGTACCAGTGGCCGCCGCGCAGGTGCTCGCCGCCGCAGCGTTGGGCTGGCACAGGCTGTCGTCTGGGCACTTCCCAGCCCACGTGTACGTAAGCGTCCAGTCATGCACGCCGCCGGCCTGGTCCTTCTTTTCCCACGTGAGTCCTGTGCTGCGGTCCGTAATCGTGCCGTCGCCATTGTCAACGAGGCCAGTCGTGCCGGAGGTCCGTGTCGGCGTTACGGTGGTCGGGCGCAAGGGTGTCGAGGTTGGGGTTGTTGTTGGACTTGATAGTACGCAGCCGGTGAGGGCGTTGTTCACCGCAGCAAGGATCTCGTTGATCGTGATCGAGCCATCGTTGTTGCTATCGCCCGCCACGCACGCGGAGATATCGGCACTGCCCAGCGCGATGTTCACCATAACCAGAAGCTCGTTGACCCTCACGTCACCGCTTCCGTCGCAGTCACCGACGCAACTGCTGGTTCCGACAATAAACTCGAAGTCGCTGATCGCTTGGATAGAAGTGGCCCCACCAGTTGCGCCCGTGAACCCCACGAACGCTGTCGCACCCCCTGCGTCGGAAGGAACGTTCGCAGCGTAGCTCTTGGTGAACATGTTTCCATTCACCGTATCGAGCAACTTCTCACTCAGCGTGGTGCCATCGTAGACCAATGTGACACCGATGGGATGGCCGCTGGTGAGATCCACTGGCGTCGTGCTCACGTAGGGTGGGCCGCCGGTGGAGCCGGTGTTTCCCTCCGTGTAGTAGCCGGTTCCGGGGGGGCCGTAAGGGAATATGTCGAGCTCGACCGCAGCACTCGGGCTGATCACGTTATATCCGAGCCCACCACCGCCGTTGGCTGTGCCCACAGCCGATGGTCCGGCCGGCGAGTTCTGGAGCACAAATGCCACACCGTCCGCTCCCAAGTTCCCGCCGGCCTGGTAAGTAAACGATGCGCTGAACGTGGTGATGGATTGCTGGGTGTTGAAAAAGGCGCTGTTGTGATCGTCCAAGCCGTTGTTCGTCAGTGTGAGAACGTTGTTGGTGATGAACGGAGAGTCGGCGCCAGAGCCATGGTTGAGTGTCCAATCAGTCCCGCTACCGCCGAATCCGACGATAGTTGCACGAGCAACACCCGCCACGATCGCAACAGTGGCAATAGCGAGCAGCACATGCGGCCGAAGGCACAACCGATTTCGTTCAGCCAACTTGGTCGCTCGAAAGAGGTTGAATTTCATGTCAAGGGCGCTTAGTTCAACTCACCGAATGACCGATCACAAGCCTCACCGCACCGCACGCATGTAGAGGCTGAACGTCTTACCGAGGTTGCCCACGTAGCCACCGCCGAAGTTCACGCTCCACGCGTTGCCCGGGGTAACGCTGAGCGTCGACCCGGAGCAATAGTCGTTGGACACGATACAGCTGCAACCCGTTGCGCTACACCCCAGCGTACAGCTGGTGTTGAACGCCGCCGGCACGCAGGGTGAGCCGCTCCCGCAGCCCGCCGCACCCGTATCAATGATGCTCTCCAGCTCCGCCGCTTGCCCCGTCGGGTAGCCGCAGCAGCCGGCCATCGTCGGCAGCCGCCAGTCGCAGTGCCCGGCGAAGCACGGCGGCGTGTTCAGCGTGGCCAGGAACGACGTAAACGCCGTCCCCTCCGGGTTGTACGGAGAACCCGTACTCCAGGTGTAAAGATTATCCTTGTCGTGGATGCCCCCGGCGTCGTCCTTCTTCTCCCACATCAGCCCGGCCTGGTTGTCGCTGATCGTGCCATCGCCGTTGTCGACGAAGCGCGGAACCGTGGCGGTCGGCCGCGGCGCTGGCGTTCCCGGCACACACGACCCCGGGCACGGCAGTGATGATTGG
>JBGQHM010000460.1:0-5046 GCA_041497995.1 Binatia bacterium
GACCTTGTCTGGCAGCAGGGCGCAGCGACCGGGCGGGTTGCCGATGACCGCGTCGCCGGCAATCAGCAGGCGTCGTTCCGGCCAGTGCAGGGCGACTTCGCCTGGCGACTTGCCAGGGACGCCGATGACCGTGAGCGGCCCTATTCGCTGCCCGGCGTGCAGGTCGGCGTCAACCGTTGCTCCTTGCGCACGCGCGTGCACGGCGTCATCGGGATGGATCGCGGTCCGAGCCCCGGTTTGCGCGCGCACGGCGTTGGCTGCCCGCACGTGGTTGCGGTTGGTTAGAACGATCCACGCCGCGCCGAGACGGGCAATGGCATCGAGCGTCGATGTATCCGGCTCGACCGGATCGATGCAGATATTGCCGTCCGGCGCCCGCACGAGATAGCCGTTGAAGTTGTAGCCATGGCGCTCCGAGAACCACGGCCACGTAAAGATGTCCGGGAGAATCTCCTGCATGGTATTTCCCTCCTGCTGCATCTTGCCGGCTTTGCGACGACAAGGCCACGCGCACGATGAAGTGGGGTCACAACGTGAACGTCTGATGAAATTCTGTTGACGCCTGTTCCATCGGCGCAGTACCATTGATCCGTCAATGACCGACCCGCTGCGCGAAACCTCAGTACCCAGGATTCAGGTCTGATGCGGCGGTATCGAGACGCGTATGCGGCGTTGCTGGCTGACCCGATTGCCTTCCTGGTTGGGCAGCTCCTGACGTTCCTGATCATCAGCTTGTACGTCAAGTTCGTGGAGATGCGCTACGCCGCCGAGTATGTGGCGTGGCTTGGCAGCGGCCATCTGTGGGCCAACTGCCGCGACTACGCGGTGTTTTGCTCACAAGAGGTTGGCGTGTTTGCCGTGCTGTTGGTGGCGACGCTGGCGTGGCGGGCCTGGCGGCCGCACGGATGGGTAGTGCGCAGTGTGGCGTGGTTCCTCGGCTTGGTTGTCCTGCCCGTGCTCTCCGGCGTCGAAGTGTTGGGGATCGCCCACTTCGCACTCTTTCTGACGCCGCTCGGGCCGGAGGAAGTGCGCATGCTCGGCTGGAGCGGCCACATCGTGTCGGCGGCGAACGTGTTGCGTTCACCCGATGTGGCCGCCGGTCTGGCGCTCGCCGTGGTGGGATACCTCTGCGCACCGCCCGCGCTGTGGCTGCCGCGCATGCGCCGCTGGCGGCCGGCGCTGGTCGCAAGCGTGGTCGTTGCAGGCGCTCTGGCCACGCTGGTGCCGAAGCCGCCGATCACGGACGCGTTGCTGGTACCGCATCCGCTCCTCTGGATGCTGTTCGGGAGCCGGCCGCAACACATCTGGCAAGGAGACGACGGCGCGATGCGGGCGCCCAGCGAGGTTGGGCGGGCGCCTCAGCAGGTTCCTCTCAAGGTCGTGCACGCAGCCTTTGCGCCAAGTAACCCGTTGCAGTCGCCGCCGACGAGCGGCGCGCGGGCGCGCGATGCCAGCAAGGGGTTGTCCGTGAAGGGGCGGCCAACCAACGTGCTCGTTCTCGTGCTCGAATCGACCCGTGCTGCAAGCGTCGCGCTCTACAACGCGGCGGCCCCTGCTGGGCGTGGGCTGCTGCGGTATCGCGACGAAGCCGTAGTCTTCGATCACGTCTACGCTCCGGTGCCGACGTCTGCGCATGCACTGTTCTCGATTCTCTACGGCGTCTATCCCTACCTTGGCCCGTTCTGGACGGGTGCCGACAAGGCCGTCGTCGCCGACTCGATGGCGCTCTTCTTCGCGCGTGCCGGCTACACCACGCAGCTCTACGTCACCAGCGATCTCAACTACGACAACGTCCGCAGCTTCGCCGCGCGCGGTTTTCAGACTGTGCTCGACCCGAACGATTGGCCGGGACAGGATGCGTATGCGATGCTGCCGTGGGGGCGCGACGACCGTCTGCTGATCGAGCAAATCAAGCAGTTCATCACCACGGCGGGGCGCCGGCCATTCTTCCTGGTGGCCATGACCAGCAACCCGCACCACCCGTACGCTGTCGACCATCTGCCACCGGTACCGGAGGTGCTCGACGATAATGGGCGCAGCGCGTACGAGCGGCTCGTCGAATACAACTTGCGTCTCGTCACCGAGCTGTACGAGTGGATGAAGCACCACGGCGTCGCGGAGCGAACCCTGTTACTGGTCCTCGGCGACCACGGTGAAGCCTTCGGTGAGCATGCCGGCAATTTTGGTCATGCGGCGTTCATCTACGATGAGAACGTGCACATCCCCTGTTTCATCCTGCATCCACGGCGCCTCGGCCTGCCGCGGCGGATCGAGCAGCTCGGCTCGCAAGTTGACCTGCGCGCCACCATCCAGGACATCATGGGCCTCCGCGATACCGAACCCAGCGATGGCATGTCGTTGCTGCGCACCGATCCGAACCGGCAGGTGATCAACTTCACCGAGAACGGCGTGTCGCACTTCGGTGTCCGTGACACGCGCTTCAGTTATATCTACACGCCACACAACGGCGGCGAGCAGGTCTTCGACCGCCGCAGCGACCCGCAGGAGACGCACAACATGGCTACCGTCGATCCCGCCACCACCGCACGCTATCGCGCGCGGCTGCAGAGCTGGGAAGCGGAGCATCAGCTCTCGCTAGCGCGCGTCCTGCAGTAGATGGGATAGGCGGCCGGCGATCAGCTCCTCGCCATGCGTTCGATCTCGGTCCAGTGCTGGGCCGATACCGGCATGACGGACAGCCGCGGTAAGCGGACCAGCTCCCAGCCGGTGAATTTCGGACTGCCCTTGATCTCTGCAAGCGTCACGGGACGCGGCAGGGCGGCGGCGGGCGCGAGGTCGATCACCCAGAGCTTCGGATCGTTCTTCTTGGGGTCCGGGTAGGCGGTGCTGAGGGCGGTGGCACTGCCGACGACCGCCTTCTCATCCCCGGTGTGGTAGATCAGCAGGCGATCGCCCTTCTGCATCTGACTCAAGTTCTTCAGCGCCTGTGGGTTCTTTACGCCGTCCCACACGGTGCGCTTGTCGCGCTGCAGGTCGGCGAACGAGTAGGTCGATGGTTCAGTCTTCAGCAACCAGCTCTGTGACATGGGTTCCTCCGTTGATCGTGCTCGGGCTGGTGCTCGTGGTTCGGAGTCATTCCGCGCACGATTCACGAGCACGCCGCACGAAATGTCTTCATCGCCTTGACGGCCACCTCCGCATCGCCGGGTACGACGATATTAAAATTGGCGCCCGGTGCGCCGCCGGCGATAAGACGCTGCAGCTTGTCGACCAAATCGTCGAGGCCAAAGCGCTGCGCGCCGTCACGGCTGGCGCCGCGCAGATATTCGACTGCGGCCGCCGGCACCGGGATGTGCAATTGCTCGGTCAGGAACGCACAACGCCGGAAGCTGTTCAGCGGCAATACCGACGGGATGATGGGCTGGCGGATGCCGGCAGCGCAGGCGCGGTCGCGGTAGCGGAAGAACGCGTCGGCATCGGTGACGATGTTGGCGATCAGGCCGTCGGCGCCCGCGTCGATCTTGCGCTTCAAGAAGCCGAAGTGTTTGTCGAGCGCCCGCTCCGGAAACTCTGGATGCGCGGCGACGAAGATGTCGAGAGTGGGCAGCGGCTCGCATCGAGAACCATCGATCAGCGTGCCACGCCGATACCCGGCGGCCATGTCGACGAGCTCCGACGTCGTGAAGCGATACGAGTCGAGGAGCTTGGAGTTGCCAGGCGATGGATCGCCACGGATGATGAGCACATCGCGCACGCCCTTCAGCGACATCTCGTGCAGATGGTAGTAGACGCTGCGCGCCGATCCCTCATCGCGGGCCGTGAGGTGGATGATGAGCGGGACATGTCCCATGGCGCGCTGGATGTCCTCGACGATCGCCCAGGGGCTGAACTTGTAGCTGCCGCCGGTAGAGTTGGTGACCGCAATGGCATCCAATCCGACGGCCCGCAGTTGCCGGGCAATGCCGACGATCCGATCAATCTCGAGGTAGAGTCGGGGCGGGCTGATCTCGGCGGTGAATATGGGTTCGTTGCGCTGCGCCTTGGCGGCGGTGATGGAGAGAAGGGACATTGGGTCAGTGAGCCAGTGACTCAGTTGCTTCGCTTGCGCCGCGCCGCCGTGTGTCCACCAGGGCCGTACTGTTTTTCGAGGTACGCCACGATAGCGTCCGACTCATACATCGCGGTCTCGGTGTTGGGGTCGATGAGGTACGGGACCTGTACTTTGCCGCCGCGGTCTTTCAACTCTGTGCGTTTGGGGCTGCCCTTCGGCACGTTGCGGACGATGTACTGTAGATCGAGCTCACTGAGCACCTCGCGTACTTTGCGGCAGTATGGGGACCCTTCCATGTTGTAGAGCGTCGGCGGCTTCAGATCGGTGCGAGTCGCCTGCACGCGGCAGCGCGTGCCACGTCCGAGGCGTAGCGCACTTGCCGCGGCCGAGTTGATGTCGTCGAGCACACTTGGGATCGGTAGCGACCAGCCAGCCCGTTGCCCTTTGCCATAGCGCTCATTGAGATAGTCGATGATGTCGTCGGATTCGTACAATCGGGTGTGTGTGTTGGGATCGACGAGGTATGGCACCTGCAGCTTGCCGCCGAGCTTCTTGAGCTCCGGGCGCCGCGGACTCTCTTGCGCAACCGGGTGGACGAGGTAGTTGAGGTCGAGCTCACACAGCACCTCGCGCACCTTGCGGCAGTACGGGCAGCCTTCGAAGTCGTACAACTCCAGAAGATGTTTGGGCTCGGGTCGCCGATCGGCAGTGATGGTCGGGTTGACGCCGCGACCCAGTCGGACGACGGTAGCAGCAAACGAAGACAGGTCGTTGACGAAACTCATCGTGGCCTCCTGTGTATGCCGGACTATAGGAGCCGTGAGTCCAAGGGGCAACCGCAGCGGGTCCCGGATTGTGGATTGTGGATTGTGGATTGTGGATTTGAAGATCGGGGATTTGCATTCCCTGATCGGAAGTCATAGACCCGCAATCCCATGGCTTTCGTGCGGCTCACTCATATCGGGATCTGCGTGTCTGACTGGGAACGGTCGTTGCGGTTTTACCGCGACGTGCTGGGCTTTCAGTACCGCTCC
>JBGQHM010000461.1:0-5032 GCA_041497995.1 Binatia bacterium
AGTTGGGTCGCCGTTGCCCTCGTCGGTGAGAAGCCGAGAATACCAATCACACCGACGAGCCATGCAAGGTGCCGTTTCCTCATGGTGCCTCCTCCTCAGTCCGTCCAGCGTCGCTGCGTGTGCCAGTGCCGTCCCGGTCGCCGTAGAAGATTTGCTCCTACCGCCTGATCCATGCCTGTGTAGCTCCACTACCTACTACGGAAGTGCAGTTGACTCCACTCCGAAACTGACGGGATGGTGCCCTGCTGTCAGTCAGTACGAGCCATAGCCAAGAGAAGGGGGGTGGGATGCGGTTCCGAGCGACCAGTGCAGTGGACTTACTCCTCACCCCTCACCCGTTACCGTCTCACCCCTCATGTCTTCCCGTTCGCGCGTAGTGCGGGTCGGGACAAAGCGCTCTCCGCCGAAGGCCAGCGGCAGCAAGCCGATCAAGCCGTTCGCCAGCACGGCCACGCCGAGAAGCACCGACAAGGTGAGCGCCGGCTCGGTGCCGATGCCGATCATCGAGAGCGCACCCACCATGACACCTTCCCGTACTCCCCACCCGGCGATGGACACAGGCGCCGCGGCCAGCAGCATGATCGGCGGTGTCAGCAGGACACAGTCAAGCAAGGTGAGCGGTACCCCCATGCTGTCGGCGAAGGCGAACATCACTGTCGCGGTCAGCGTCTGCACCACTAGCGCCAGCGCCCCGATCACCAGACCGTCGCTGCCGTGAAGCAACAGCCGGCGCGCCGCCGCTGACAGCTCGGCCAGCTCGCGCACCAGGCGCACCTCTCGCCAGGCCTTCGGAACGGCGTCGCACGCGAAGAACACCACCGTGCCCAGCAGGCCACACCCCAGCACCGCCAGCAGGCCGTTGCGCGCCCCGGGTTCGGGGAAGCGCGCCAAGACCACCGGCAAACCAACCGCCATCATCACCACGAGCACGATGACCGCGCTGATACGGTCGATCATCACGCCGCGCGCCGCCAGTGCCAGGCGGTTGCCCTCGCGATAGAGCCAGTAGATGCGATACGCATCACCGCCGACATACGACGGCATACACTGGTTCAGCGCCAGGCTGACGTAGACCACTTGCAGCGCCGGCCACAGCGCAAGCGTCACGCCGAGACCGCGCATCACCAGCACCCAGCGGTACGTTGTCAGTAAGGTCTGTGCGACGTTGAGAATCGCGACCACCAACACCGCACCGCCGCCCACCGATTCGAGCAGGCCGAGGATCTTCCCGACGTCGGTCTTGGACGCGATCAGCGCCAGGATACCGAACGAGACGCCGATCTTGAGAATCAATCCCAACCAACGCTTCATCGAATCACTGAATCACGAAATGACGAAAACATGAAAGTCTCGCGCCACACGCCGAGGCGAAAAAACTACTGGCATGGCATCCTGGCGCGAGAGCTCTTCTCACGCTTCACAGGTCGCGAGAAGATCCAGCGCGCCACTGCAATCCGTTGCGATCGCGAAGTTCTCCGGACCGATCTGCAACGCCGCGCCGTCGGCACGCGCTACACCGCGCCGCACCAGGCGCGCGAGCCTGGGATAGATCACCTCGATTGCTCGCGCCGGGATGAAGCGTCGCAGGTTGAAGGGATCGAGCCGGAGGATGCGCTGCGCCTGCGCGACGCGCTGTCGCTCGTAGGCCATTGCCCGCTCGTCGCCGACGACACCGCGCACGTCGACCCGCGGAAAGACCTCCGCGAGCAGCGCGCGCAGCTCCTCGGCGACGTACTCGTGTACGTGGTACGGATTGGGGACCACGGAGGTGAGTCGATTCGGCGTGGTGACCATCAGGCAACCGCCCGGCTCCAAGACGCCGCGGACCTGATCGAGGAACGGCCGCGGCTCAGCGAGGTGCTCGATCACTTGGAAGCTGCACACGACGTCGAAGCGCTCGCCGAGATCGGTAAGGCGTGTGAGCTCGCACACGCGGTACACAAGGTTGGGCCGCCGGTAGCGACCGGTTGCGACGGCGACCGTCGCGGCCGCCCGATCGACGCCGACCGCGGTCGCCGCCGCCTGCGCCAGCAAATCGGTGCCGTAGCCGTCACCGCAGCCGGCGTCGAGCACGCGCCTGCCGCGCACGCGCGCTTGCGCAAGGCGGTACGCCGCGATGTGCCGGCTGAGGTCGCCCGCGAACAGCGGATCGCCGGCGACCAGCCGTTCGCCGGTGAAAATGCCACCGTGCGATTCGTCCATCCCTATTTCTCCCTCATCAGGAGGGGGACCGCCTGCGCATTGTAGGCTGGCTCGACCGTTCAGGCCCGCACCTGCTCGCGTGCGGAATCCACCAGCCGCAGGTGGGGGCGCTCGGCTAGGAGGCGCTGCACTTCGGTGAATACCTGCGACACCGAGATCGATTGCATGCACACGTTGTCGTTGCACGGTGAGATGCGATGGTTGAACGGGTTGATGCACGGGCTGCACGCGAGACCGCTCCACAGGACATGGCTGTTCTTGCCCAATGGCCCGTAGAGCGCCGGCGTCTCGGGGCCGAACAACACCACGCTATCGATGTCGGTCATCGACGCGAAGTGCCCTGGACCGCTGTCGTTGGTCACGAGGATGTCTGCGATGGTGTACAGGACCATCAGCGCGCGCAACGTGGTCTCCCCCGCCAAGCTGATGACCCGCGGCGATCCGATAGCGCGTACCACATCGGCGGCAGCGACTCTCTCCGAGGATGCCCCTGTGATCGCTAGCGTGGCCTCCGGCCAACTGGACAGGATGCGCCGGCCCAGCTCGACGAAGCGCTCCGTCGGCCACTTGCGCAGGGGCAACATGTCGCTGGCGTTGGGATTGAGCAGGATGACTGGGGAGTGGACCGGCCGCCCTGCCAGGCGATCGAGAAGGGCCTGCGCCTGCTGGCGCTCTTCCGCGTCGGGTTTGAACGAAGGCGCGGCATCGACCGCGGGCAGCGTGCGCTTCAGGAGAGGCACTTGCCGAGACGGTTCTTGCAGCGCCTCAACCAGCTCGTGATAGGCGAGCGCCGTGTGCAGGTAGGGGTTGTGCTGCACGCGATGCGTCAACAGATCGCCCCGGTAGGGACCTTCGACGTTGAAGCGGTGCAATCCGGCGCGCCGCGATGCCCCGGTGAGGAACGCCAGGATCGCGGGGGCCCGCGCCAGGAACTCCATGTCGACGGTGGCGTCGATGCCCAGGCGCCGGATACGCCACAGGGTCCGGGCGATGTCAGTGGCAAAGGTGCGCAGGGTTTTGGAGCGCACCGTGATCACGTTCTCCTTCGGAATGATTCCCAATAGATCGAGAATCTCGCGATTCTCTTCGAAGACCCAGAAGTAGACGTTTTCGCGGCCCACCAGCTCGGTGGCCCGGTACAGGGCGCGATACGCCAGCACGGTGGCGCCTTGCTCGGCCATCTTGATGAACAAGATCTTGCGCAGCGGCACGTCGGGTGCTGCCTCCCCACCGAACAGGTGGCCCAGACGGCGCACGCCGGTGAGGACGGCACACAACGGCTTGCCGATCCACCGGTCGATCGCGGTCATGGTCGAAGTTTTCACGGCCCCTCCTCAGCAGTGCGGTGCGGGCAGCCATGTGGCAGGAGCCCGCTGATGCACTATCCGCATCGAATCACCGCCTCACACTGCCCTGGAATGCGCCGAAATTACAATCGTTCGCACTGGATTACCAGAAGAACATTCATCCATTGAAGGCACAACGGGAGCGGTGCTACTGACATCATGGTACCTCGAAAACGATGCAGAATCACGAAGGACGAAAACGCATGGGCACACCGCCTGACGCTTTCCCCCTTTCATGATTTCGCTATTTTGTGATTTTGCGATCGGCGTTGATTTATGACCTCCGGCCTCCACATCGTCCTGCTCGACTACCGCGATACGACGCATCCGGAGGCGGGCGGCGCGGAAACGTATTTGAACGAGATCTTCCAACGGATTGCGGCCAGCGGTCACCGGGTGACCCTGATCGCGGCGCGTTATCCGGGAGCGACACCGGAGGCGCAGGTCGGGCGTATTCGGGTGCGCCACGTCGGCAACAAGGCCACGTTCAACATCGCCGGCGCGCGCGCAGCCGTACGTCTGGCCGCCAGTGAGCGTGTCGATCTGTTCGTCGAGAACATCTGCAAGATCCCGTTCTTCCTGCCGGCGTTCACCCGCGTCCCAGTGTTACCGATCGTCTTGCACCTGTTCGGGCGCACGGTCTTCCATGAGGTCAACCCGGCCTTCGCGTCCTATGTGTGGCTGTACGAGCGCCTCATCCCGCTGGTGTATCGGGGACTGCGCTTCGTGGCGATCAGCGAGAGCACCGCCCGCGATCTGGTGCGGCGCGGCCTGCGTACGAGCCAGATCGACATCGTCAACCCGGGGCTCGACCTCGCGCGCTACCGCCCCGACGCGCTTGTGCCGAAGGCGGCGACGCCACTGCTGCTCTACGTCGGCATGCTGAAGCGCTACAAGGGTATCGACACCGTCATCAAGGCCTTCGCGGCGGTGCGCCGCGCGTTGCCCGACGCCCGCTTGGTGTTGGTGGGCAAGGGGCCCGACAGCGACCGCCTGGAAAGCCTCGCGCGTGCCCTTGGCGTGGCCGACGCAGTCGGCTTTGCCGGCTGGGTGAGCGACGACGCAAAAATCAACTGGCTCCGGCGCGCCCACGCGCTCGTCTACCCGAGTCGCAAAGAAGGCTGGGGCATCCCGACGATGGAAGCGGCGGCGTGCGGCACACCGACGTTGGCGAGCGACAGCGACGGGCTGCGCGACGCTGTGCGCGACGGCGAGACGGGCTTCGTCGTTCCACACGCCGACGTTGACGCCTGGGAACGCCGCATGGTGCAGATCCTCACCGACCACGGGTTGCGCGCCCGCATGGAGATGGCGTCCCAGCAACGGGCGCGGGGGTTCAGCTGGGACACGCAGGCAGCGACGCTGCAAACGGTCGTCGAATCCGTGAGCAACGGGAGGCTCGACTAGGGCCTGCGGCCGGCGTCATCTTCATGGTCCGCTCCCCGCTGGGTCGCTGTGGGCTGCCAAGCCCGACAAGCTCCTAG
>JBGQHM010000462.1:0-5032 GCA_041497995.1 Binatia bacterium
GGTGATCGAATCGGCCGGACCGGCGAGCCCTGAGTCGTTGGCGGCGCGGGGTCTGGGGTACGACACGCTCAGGGCAGAAAACCCGAAGCTTGTGGTGTGCAGCATCAGCCCGTTCGGCCAGACCGGGCCGTACAGTCAGTACCGTGGCTCGGACATCACCGCCGTCGCCATGGGTGGCAACATGTATCCGACCGGCAATCCTGATCGCGCGCCGGTGCGCTGTTCGCTGCCGGTAGCGCACTACCACGGCGGTATCGAGGCGGCGGTCGGCGTGGTGTTCGCGCTGTGGGGGCGGGAGACACAAGGCGAGGGGCAATTCGTCGACGTCTCGCTGCAGGAAACGATGCTCATGCCCAACATGACCAGCCCAACGCAGTTCCCGCTCACGGGATTCAAAGGCGGCCGCGTCGGCGGCGGCTTCCGCGGCGGGAAGACCTTCTTCCACGAACTGTGGCCCGCCGCTGATGGCTACGTCTCGTTCGCGCTGCGCGGCGGGCCGGCGCGCATCCCCGGCATCATCGCACTCATCAAGTACATGGACGACTGCGGCATGGCGCCCGACGTGCTAAAGAAGCGCGACTGGTCGGCGTACAATCACAACCTGATCAGCCAGCCGGAGGTCGACGAGATCGAGGCGGCGCTTGGCGCCTTCTTCCGCAGCAAGACGATGGCGGAGCTGTTCACCGCGGCGTGCGACCGCAACTTGATGCTGGCACCGGCGAACACCGCGCGTGAAATTCTCTCGGCGCGCCAACTCGCAGCGCGCGAGTTCTTCGTCAAGCTGGATGATCCCGGGCGTGGCATCGCGATCACCTATCCAGGGTCATTCGCCAAGACGAGCCTTGGCAATGTCGGCGTGCGTTTTCCCGCCCCACGACTCGGACAGCACAACGGCGAAGTCTACGGCGCGCTCGGCCTCGATACGGCAGCGCTTGCTGCGGAAGGGGTCATCTGATGCACGCACTGTTCACTGGGTTGAAGATCCTGGAATTCGGTGGCGGCGCCGCCGGGCCGTTCGGCGTGCGCTACTTCGCCGATCACGGCGCCACGGTGGTGCGCGTTGAGTCGCGCCAACGTCCCGACTTCATCCGTTTGCTGCGCTTCACACCCGACATGCCCGGCGGCATCGACGCCAGTCATATGTTCGCGATGGTGAATCCCAACAAGTACGGCGTCGCCCTCAACATGAGCCACCCCAAGGGTCCGGAGATCGCCCGGCGCCTGGTGAAGTGGGCGGACATCGTCGCGGAAAATTTTGCACCGAAGGCCATGGCGAAGTGGGGCCTCGACTACGAATCGCTGCGCGCGTTGAAGCCCGACGTGATCATGATCAGCACGTGTTTGAACGGCCAGACCGGCCCGGATCGCAACTACCCGGGCTTCGGTGGTCAGGGCTCGGCGATCTCCGGCTTCAACCACCTCACCGGCTGGCCGGACCGCGAACCGCTCGGCCCGTACGGTACGATCACCGACTCGCTGTCGCCGCGATTCGTGGCGTTGCTGGTCGGCTCGGCACTCCTGCATCGGCAGCGAACCGGCGACGGACAATACATTGACCTGTCGCAGGTAGAGGGCGGCGTCACCTGTCTCAGCGAGAATGTGCTGACCTACGCCGCCAACGGCGAAACGCTCGAACGCATGGGCAACCGCTCGCGCCACGCCGCGCCACACGGCGCGTTTCGCTGCGCGTCACAGAGCGACGATGACGATCGCTGGGTGGCCATCGCCGTGCACGACGACCAGGACTGGCAGCGCTTTCGGCAAGCGATTGGTGACCCGACGTGGGCCGCGGCACCACGCTACGCGACGACGGCAGGCCGACTGGCGCACGTCGATGAGCTCGAAGACCACGTCGCGACGTGGACACGGCAGCGCTCGGCAGAAGAAGCAATGCGCACGTTGCAAGCGGCCGGCATCGACGCCGGCGTCGTGCAGAACTTCGAGGACCTGATCAACGACCCACAGCTCGCGCATCGCGGCCACTTCCGCGAGGTCGAGCACGCGGTGATCGGCAAGCATTTTTGCGAGCGCGGCGGCACGCGCTTCTCCGCCACGCCCGAAGACATCCGCATGCCTGCCCCGTGCCTCGGCGAGCACAGCGAGTACGTGTACCGCGAGCTGCTCGGCATGTCCGCCGACGAACACGCCACACTCCAAGCCGACGGTGTCTTCACCTGAGCAATGGTGCCTGATCCGACATTCACCATTCAACATTCACCATTCACCATTCAGCCCGATCGGGCTGCCCTCTGCATTGTGGAAATGCAGAACGACATGGTGCACGAATCGAACATTGAGAAGCGCGGCATCCGCGGGGTGCTCGCGGCGCAAGTCAGCAAGCGGGACGTCATCCCGAAGTTGCAGCGGGTGATCGCTGTTGCGCGGGCATGTCACGTGCCGATTCTGTACATCAACTTCTGCCTGAAACCCGGCTTCCCGCGGCCGAACACCGTGCTGCACCGCCGCTCGCAGCGCGAGCCGACGTTGGTCGAGGGCACCTGGGGCGTGCAGATCCATGAAGCGCTGGCGCCGCGCCCCGAAGACTTCGTGCTCGAACGCACCGTCGGCATCGACGGCTCCTACGGCACGCAACTCTATCCGGTACTGCGACAGCTCAAGCGCTGCACGATGATGATGGCTGGCGTTTCCACCAACCTCGCCGTCGAGGGCATCGTGCGCGCGTCGGCGAACCGCGGGTTCGACATGGTGGTGATCGAGGACTGTTGCGCCAGCTACCCCGACGAGTGGCATCGCTTCTCGGTCGAGAACATCCTGCCGCTGATCGCCACCGTGACCACATCCGACGCCGTGATCCGCGCGCTGGGCAGCTGAGCTTACGAGGACGGCCAGGTCGTCGTCGAACAGGCGGGTGGCCAGCAGGTGTATTCCGACTGCCGCGCCGACGAGCTCCAGATGTGCCTGCCGCAGTAGGGTGGTGTCGAGTTTCTCGGGGCGACATCGCGGTGAACGTGTTCTCCCGTAGACGTAGCCCGTGCCATGGCGGAACCAGAGTCTGTCAAGTCACCCGCGTGGCGTCGTGCCGGCGAGATCGGGCAGGACCGCGGGCAGCATGCGCAGCCTGCGCGTGGCGCTCTGTGCCGCGAAGTAACCGCACATCCCGTGCACTCCACCTCCAGGCGGAGTCGACGCCGAGCAGATGAACACGCGCGGGTGCGGCGTGGCGTACGGGTCGAGCCGCGCCACCGGCCGTGTGAAAAACTGGAAGAGGTCAGCCACGCCGCCGGTGATTGCGCCCCCGAGATAGTTGGGATTCTCCTTCTCGAGATCCGCCGTCCGCGTCGTGTGGCGCGCCAGGATACGGTCGCGGAAACCGGGAGCAGAGCGCTCGATCTGCCGCTCGATCGCGTCCGTGCAATCGACATTCGATCCCGAGGGAACATGACAGTAGGCGTAGCCCGTGTGCTTGCCAGCCGGGGCGCGGGTAGGGTCGAACTGGCTTTGCTGAACGACCATCACGAATGGCCACTCCGGATGCGCGCCGCGCCAGACCGCGGCCTCCGCGGCGGCGATCTCCTCGAGGGTGCCGCCGAGGTGGACCGTCGAAGCTTCCAGACACCGCGAGTCTCGCCACGGGATCGGTCCGTCGAGGGCCCAGTCGAGCTTGAACACACCAGGACCGTAGCGATAGCGGCGCAGCCGGCGGACGTACCCTGCAGGCAACAGCGATCCACACACGTCGGCGAGCTGCGCCGGACTGGTGTCGAACAAGATGACACGGGCAGGCGGAATGTCCGCGAGGCTGCGCACGTACCTACCGGTCTCAACGCGGCCTCCGAGGTCGCGGAGATGGGAGGCGAGCGCCCGGGTGATGGCGTGCGACCCGCCCTCGGCGACGGGCCAGTCCTCGAGGTGCGCGGTCAGCGCGAAGATCATGGCGACGGCCGCAGTGAGCGGCCGTTCGAGCGGCAGGATCGAGTGCGCCGCGCAACCTGCGAGCAGGGCGCGCGCCCGCGGACCCTGGAAGCGAGCGCGCAGTGCGGCCGCGGCGGGGAGAAGGCCCGGCAATCCGAAGCGCGCCAAGCGCAGCGGGTGCTTCGGGATCCGCAGCGGGCCGAGGAGATCGGCCAGGAGCGCGTGCGGCTCACGCAGGAACGGAGCGAAGAGATCCTCATATGCTTGCGCGTCTTCGTTCAGTTCGCGCGCCGTATCTGCGAGAGAGCGTTGCAGCAGCACGGCCGGCTCGCCGTCGAGCGGGTGCGCCACGGACGCGGGTGGACGGATCCACCGCAGACCGTGCGCCTCGAGAGGCAGGGTCCGAAAGAACGGGGAGAGCGCTCCCATCGGGTGACAGCCCGAGCAGACGTCATGCAAGAACCCTGGGAGTGTCAGCTCGGCGGTCCGCGTCCCGCCGCCGATCTCGGCGCGCGCTTCGAGGACCAGAACGGAGGCACCGCTCCGCGCCAGCTCGATCGCGGCAGCGAGCCCGTTGGGACCGGAGCCGACGACGACTGCGTCGTCCATGATGCTCAGACCTCGCCGTAGTCCCAGGGCGCGCGCTTCGCCAGCTCGGAGAGCGGCGCGTAGCCCTCTTCGAGGACCCCCCTCTTCGCGTCGACGATCCGCCAGTGCAGCGTCGAGCCCAGGATCGGCTGGGACTCAACCATGATCGCGCGCAGCTCTCCGTCTTCGAAGTTGCACTGTGCCTGGACACATTCGAGGAGGCGCTCGTTGGCCAGGTGCCCTTCGCCGAAGTTCCAGCCGAGGACCGAACCGGCGACGTTCTCGCCATCGACATAGTTGTACTCCTGGAACGGACGACCGCCGATCGCCTTGGGCAGCAACAGACCCAGCGTCCGCCCCTGCAGGTGTAAGGAACGAAACGCGAGGCCGCGGGAGTCCATCTGCGCCGCGTCCGCTGGCATCAACCGCTCGATCTGTTCGCGAAATAGCGGCGACGCTCGCTTCACCGCGCCGAGCTTCCTGTAGCTGTCACCGCGGAACAGCCACGCGTTCCACGCCCAGTTGCCGGCGTAGTAGCGCATCGCCACCAGGAAGGAGACTTTCGAGGGGA
>JBGQHM010000463.1:0-5008 GCA_041497995.1 Binatia bacterium
GGAGGCCGGAAACCGATTTCTCTTCTACCCTGAAGGGGTTGCGCTCTGGACACACACCGCCATGCGTGTTGACATTACAGCATGGCTCAATCCCTATCGAATATTCTTGCTCACCTCATCTTCTCAACCAAAGAACGGCACCCTTTTCTTGGTGACGCGAACTGGCGGGTCGCAATGCACCGCTATCTTGGCGCCGTCTCTGTACGCCTCGATTGCCCAGTGATCCGCGTTGGCGGCAGCGCCGACCACGTGCACTGTCTGGCCCGGCAAGGCCGCACGATCACGGTGGCCGAGTGGGTCAAGGAACTGAAACGCGCCTCGTCGCAGTGGGCAAAGACCCAGAGCGAAGCGCTGCGCGCGTTTCAGTGGCAGGCAGGATACGGGGCATTCTCGGTGAGTCAGTCGCTGAGCCAAAAGGTAGAACAGTACATCGAAGGGCAAGAGGAGCATCACCGCACGTTCGACTTTCAGGCGGAGTTCCGGAAGCTGCTCCATGCCCACGGCGTGGCATATGACGAGCGGTACGTGTGGGATTGAGACGGCGGGACGCAACCCTTTCAGGGTTGATGAGAACCGGGTTCCCGCCTCCGAGGGTAGCCGCCAAAAGACGCGGCAACCCTGGGCTATGTTGCGCAACGCCTTCGGCGTAGAGACCATCCGACCACGGCAACCCTGGTTGGTGCGCGCGCAATTTGGTTAACGCATATGGGGCGTTGCCCTGGGCTGATGTCTTGCCGCCCTTTCAGGGCTGAGATCCCACGGATTCGACAGCAGCAGGACAGCAGCCCCAACCGGGGCGGGCATTCGTTGGCCCGAGGCAGTGCCCCGTAGTCGCTAACATAGCCCGTCCGTTCATCGAGATGGTCATAGTCTTTACGCCGAAGGCGTTACGCAACATAGCCCGGGGTTGCCTTCTTCTGGCTACCCCGGGCGCGGCGGTTCGACCGTGGAACGGTGCGACAACGTTCTCCGCCCTGGGTAGCCGATGAGGAGATGTCGCGGCCCTCAGTTGTCGTCGAACGTGAAGTCGATCGCCGTCAGCTTGCGCGAGGCGACCACGGAGAGCAGTTGGGTGATGCGGCCGTCCGCGTCGACCTCGCACTGCATCACGAAGCGCGGCGGCTCGCCCGGGCGGTGATCGGCGAACTCGCCCACGACTGCCGGCAGGCCGTTGACCATGCGCACCGACAGCCGCGCGCCCAGCTGGCGGCGATAGCCGATGTTGAAATGGAAGCGCGCCACCCGCTGCGGGCCGACGATCACCTTGCGCGCCGCATGGAACTCGCCGGCGCCGTCGTTGACCGCGCGCACCGAGTCCGCCAGCAACGATTCCATCGCCGCCATGTCCCCGCTCGCCATCGACGTCATGAAGCGGCCCAACGCCTCGCGCGTCCGCTCCTGCAGCGCGCGCGTTGGCACGCGACGGTCGCGATCGTAGTTGCGCATCGCCGTGCGGGCGCGGTGGTGCGTTGTCTTCACGTTAGGCTCCGACAGGCCGAGGGCATCTGCCGTATCGCGCACGGAGTAGTCGAAGACGTCGCGTAGCAGCAGCACCGCGCGTTGCTGCGGCGTCAGCGCCTCGAGCGCGAGCAAGAAGGCGTATGAGACGCTCTCGAGGAGATCGTAGCGGCCCTCCGTTGTCTGCCCGTCGAGCGTCGGCTCGTAGGCCGGGGGCGACTCTTCATCACCCGTTTCGATCGGCGATGGCAGCCACGGTCCGACGTACGCGCGGCGTTTGCGGCGGCGCAACAGGTCGCGCCCTGCATTCATCGCGACGCGAACCAGCCACGGGCGCCACGGCTCGTCGGTGCGCGCCGGCGGCCGTTCGATGGCGCGCACGAACGTCTCTTGCACGAGATCGTCGGCGTCAGCCGCGCTTCCCGTGAGGCGGTAGCACAACCCCCACAGGAAGCGCTCGTGCTCGCGGAACGCATCGGCATAGACGGCGGTGGATACGTTTGCCACGTTACCCACGCTGTTCCACCTTGGCGGAGCCGTCAAGCGGCGGCCGCGGCGCGCAGGACCGGCGCGCGGCTGATGAGACGCGCCGCCTGTTTGGCGCTGGATAGACTCGCGTCGGCGAGCAGTCCGTCCGGCCCGACCCAGTCGCCGACGACGTACAGATTCGCGATGCCGGGGACCGCAGGCCCCGGGCGTCCAGCCGTGCCGCCCTGCGCTGCCGTTACCATCGCATGGTAGACGGTCATGCTCGGGAGGAAGCGCCGGTCCACAACCAACTCTCGCCAGCCGGGCTGGATGAGATCGAGCAGGCCCTCGAGTTGACGCTCGTCCGACTTGGCGTCGGACGGCACGTCTGGGTCGAGATATTTTGCCAGGTGGATGGTCGCGCCGCCCGCCGGTGCGAGCTTCGCCACGGCGGAATGGACCGAGAGATACAGCGGCTGGTCGATACCCAGCGCGAACGTCGCGCGCGGCTGCGGCAGGCGCGACAGTGCGACGTCGAGGCAGGCGGCCTGTATCGGAGTCGATGTGGTGGCCCACTCGCGCATGATCTCGCCGCGTGCGCCGGGCACGAGCGCCGCAGCGTCCGCGGGGCTCGCCGCGATGACGACCGCCGCGGCCTCGCACGACGTGCCATCACTGAGGCGCACGCCGCGCACCGTTGCATCGCCGTCGATCGACTCGACGCGGCTGCCGGTAACGATGCGCACACCGGCCGATTCTGCGGCGGCGCGCAGGCCCTCAACGAGGGTTTCCCACCCGCCGTCGAGATACAGCACATTTTTCCCGAGCGCCGTCTGCAGTTGCTCAACGGCGTTGCCGGCGCTCTGCCGTTCCGGTGCGTTCGTGTAGGTCGACACTCTGAAGAGCGCTTGCACCAGGCGGCGGACATCCGGTTGTCGAATGGTGGTATCAAGCCACTGGCGTGCGGTCATCCGTTGTAGCGCGCTCGCATCGATCTTCTGCAGCGTACCGAGCAGACGGGCGGTCTCGAACTTTCCCGGCAGGCGGAGCAGGCCTGTGGTGACCAGGGACACGAAGCCGCCCGGCAGGGCATGCTTCACGCCGTTGTCGACTGCATAGCCGCCCGATGCGCTGGGTACGCCGCCGCTGAACGTGACGCCGAGATCCTTCAAGACAGTGATTCCGCAGCCGCCGCGGTACAGGGCGTGCGGGCCGACATTGAAGCGGAAGTCGCCCTTGGTATGCGTCGCCGCCCGGCCGCCCAGTGTCCGCGATTTTTCGAAAAGCGTTACGCTCCGACCCGCGCGCGCCAGATACGTCGCCGCCGCCAGGCCGGCCAATCCTCCACCCACTACTGCGACATCGGTCGTTGCCGTCTGCGTCATGAAAGCTCCTCCTGCCGGCATCACGTTTCAGCGCGGTCAAAGGTTACAGCGGTTTGACCACAAACGACACGCCCGTGTAGGCTTTGGCCTCGCCATGCCTGCACTTCCCGACACCTGGCACGCGTTGTCGCGCGTCCTGCTCGGCGATCCCGAGTTCACCGCTCCGGAGGTGGCGCAGCAAGCCGGGGTCGATCTCGAACAGGCTCGGCGGCTGTGGACGGCACTGGGGTTTTCCCCGATCCCGGATGACGAGCGCGTGTTCACGCGGTCGGACGTCGCCATGTTGGCCGGGGTGTGCAGGCTGCGCGATGAGCTCGGTGGTGCCTCTGATGTCGTTCTGCAGCTGACACGCGTGACCGGGCAGGCGTTGGCGCGCGTGGCGGAGGCGCAGGTGGCGACCTCTGCCGAGCAGCTCAACCTGTCGCAGAGCGCAGCCACGCCGGATCAGATCGTGAATGGTCTCGTAGCCGGTTTGCAACCGCTGCTCCCAACGCTCGAACCGTTCCTCGGGTACGTGTGGCGGCGGCACTTGATGGCAGCGATGTTCCGGATCGCCGCCATCAGCAGCACCGACGCGGCGCGGGATGGTGCCCTCAGCGTTGGGTTCGCCGACTTGGTTGGCTTCACCGCGATCAGCCAGCAGCTGGACGAGAAGGAGCTGGCGTCCATGGTGGACCGTTTCGAGGTGTTGGCCTACGAGCACATCGCGCGGCGCGGCGGCCGCGTGGTGAAGATGATCGGCGATGAAGTCATGTTCAGCGTCGACACTCCCACCGTTGCGGCCGAGATCGCCTTGGCGCTGGTCGAAGCCTACTCCGGTGACGCCGCTCTCCCCGAGGTCCGTGTCGGACTCGCTCACGGGCCGGCGTTGTCGTTCGAGGGCGACCTGTTCGGCCCGACCGTCAACCTTGCCAGCCGTCTCGTGAACATTGCGCGCCCGGGAACGGTGCTGGTGTCGGATGAGCTCGCTACGCGGCTGCAAGATGCGTCCGAGTTCACCTTGCGATCCCTCCGTCCCCTGCGACTGAAAGGCATCGGGCGCGCTCACGTCTGGGTGCTGCGCGCGGCGAAGACCTAGGCCGCGGCTGGCCGCGTGAATGCCACGAGCCGGGAGAACAGGAACACCCCCGCCAAGCCGAGGGCCGGCGCCGTCACCAGGCCTGGGAAGTAGCCGCGTACTGCAACGGACGCCAGCGGGTGGGCCACGCCATTCGCGATGGCGGCGATAGCCAGGAACCACAGCGGGAACAGCGCAACGCGGGAACGTCGCACCGTGAAGAGCGCGCCCGCCCAGATGGCAATCCATGAAAGGTTGAACAGAACAAAGAACGTCTTAGGCCACGGCGCAAGTCCGAGCAGCAGGGGAAAACGTCCTTCGAAACCCGCAAGGAGTTCTTCGACGAAGTGGAGACTCTGGATCGCGAGCGTGGTCCAGCCCAGCCGTACAAAGTCCGGCGGCGTCGTCCCCGGCACGCGCCGTATGGTGAGGACGAGCGCGGCGAGGGCGGCGATGTCTAGCCCCGCCGTGCCGGCCAGAATGCTGCGCAAGGTTTCAGTCATGAACGTTGAGGATCTCACACTCAGGAAGGTTTCGCAGCACACTGCTGCCCTCTGATTCCGCATCTGCACTTGCAGGAACGAATATTCCCGAAGCGTAGGCCGTGCCGCTGGCTCTCTGACAATCGCGGCAATGGCAA
>JBGQHM010000464.1:0-5007 GCA_041497995.1 Binatia bacterium
CGAGGGCGTGGCAGCGGGCACCGTCGCCACTCCGTCCACCAGACGTGAGCATCATGATCGCGGCCCCCGCCAGCGCCGGCCGGCGTTGGATCTGTTCAGCGACGGCGAAGCCATCGACGTCCGGCATAGTGGCGTCGAGCAAGACTAGCGGATACGCCGCGTCCGCGGCTGCCGCGCGCTCCATCTCAGCCAAGGCGGCGCGCCCGCCATCGACAGCCGCCGGCGATGAGGTCCAGCGTCAGGAAGCTCTGCCCCCGGAGCTCTTCGCGGCCGTAGCCGGTCAGTTCCTCGGCCGCACGGTTGCCGTCGACCAAGGTGCCCTCGGCATCGTTAAGGTAGTATGCATCAGGCGCGTACTCGAACAGCAGCTTCAAGTACTCCTCGGAGTTGTGCACGGCGTCTTCCATCTGCTTGCGCTCGGTGATGTCGTGGGAGTTGACGACCACACCGGCGACGGCCGGATCGTGCAGCAAGTTGGTCCCCGTGCTTTCGAAGTAGCGCCACGAGCCGTCTTTGTGGCGGTACCGGAACTCCAGATGCGCGCTTTGTCCCGGCACCCGCATGCCGCGCGTGAAGACGTCCAGAACGTGCGAGGCGTCGTCGGGATGTACCAGGCCAAACCCGTTGGTGCCGACGCGCTCCTCGAGCGTGTAGCCGAGGACGCGCCCGTACGAGGGGCTATCATACTTGATGGTGCCGTCGGCATTCATCACGGTGATGAGGTCCGGAGCGTTCTCGATGAGCGAGCGAAAATGTTGCTCGCTCTGGCGGCGCGCCTCCTCGGCGCGCTGGCGCGCGGTCACGTCGCGGAAGAAGCCGCGCGTGGCGGTCACGGTGCCGTGGTCGCGCGCGCAGGTGATGGTTCCCTCGGCGGTCAGGACGGCACCGTGCGCGGTGACAAATAGGACCTCGGTCGGTCC
Organism: Binatia bacterium; assembly: GCA_041497995.1. Taxonomy (GTDB): domain Bacteria; phylum Desulfobacterota; class Binatia; order HRBIN30; family HRBIN30; genus DATKMS01. The sequence continues at coordinate 921 of JBGQHM010000464.1, forward strand.
GACATCCTCGCCGGCCATGACGCGCCGCACGATCTCGCCGTAGCGCACGCGGCTGTCGGGATGCACGACCGTCCACATCGAGAGGCCCGCCACGTCGGTGGCATGATAGCCGAGCGCCTCCCGCCAGGAGCGGTTGACGAAGATCAGCGTACCATCCGGCGCGGCGCTGTAGATCAGGTCGTGGGCGTGCTCCACCGCCTCGCGATATTCCAGTAGCTCGCGGCTGTGCCGCACGATAGCGCGGCGATAGCGCGCGAACTCGTGAGTGACGTAGAGGATGACGAGAAGAGCGATCAGCAGGCCCGCAGCGGGATAGCCCGCCACGAGGCCGATGCGCCCGGTGAGCGCGTAGGTGCTGGCCAGGATCGACAGGAGAGCGATCCCGGCGGCAACGAGCTGCGGTCCGAGGCCCCAGGGTAGGACCGCCGACGCCGCCAGCGCGATCACCATGAGCACGATGTGCGTCGTCATCAGGTCCGCCCGCAGGACTCCCAGGTAGGCCGTCGTCACGCAGGTGGCCGTGACCCCGAGGAGGCCGATCAGTTCCGGGCGCGCGCGCGCCGCCGCGAAGCGCAGGCTCCACGCGAGCACCATGACCGTCGCCATGAGGGCCAACTTGATCAGGAGCATCCACCCCAAGATCCGCGGGTGCCCGTACGCGTCTTCTACCGTTGTGATCAAAACCGAGAAGAGGATGATCCAGACCGCTGCTCGCAAGCGCTGCAGAAACAGCTGCTGCTCGGCGTTGGTGAGGGCGCGGTCGTCGGGGAAGTCCGTCGTTCGCATCGTCACGACGTCGTGGGAGGCCCCGCTGATGGCGGGGTGTCCCGCGCCGCCACCAACCGCGCTGATGGTACCAGGGCGGTGATCTGCTCGAACAGGTGGTCCGGCTGGATGGGCTTGGCGACGTAGCCGTCCATCCCCGACTGGAGGCAGCGCTCAGCATCGCCCTTCATGGCATGTGCGGTCATCGCAATGATCGGGATGTGTGCTCCACCCGGTGCGGCCGCCTCACGCCGGCGAATTTCGGCGGTCGCCTCCAGGCCATCCATTCCTGGCATCTGCACGTCCATCAACACCAGATCGAAGAGGCCACGGTCGAGCGCCGTGAGGGCATCGTCGCCGGTCGCCGCCACGACGACCGTATGTCCGCGCTTCTCGAGCAGGCGCTTCGCGAGCCGCTGGTTGACGACGTTGTCTTCGGCCAGCAGGACGTGCAGGGTGCCAGCCCCGGCTCCCCCAACGCGCGCGGTGCTGCACGACGGCCGGGATGCGGCGGCGGCTTCCTCGGCACGGCCGAAGCGCGCCGTGAAGTAGAACGTACTGCCGTCGCCCGGTTGACTCTCAACCCAGATGCGGCCGCCCATCATGTGCGCCAGACGCGCCGAGATCGCCAGGCCGAGGCCGGTGCCGGTGTGGCGGCGGCTGATGGATGAATCCGCTTGCTCGAATGCCGCGAAGATCCGCTCTTGCTGTGCGTGCGGGATGCCGATGCCGGTGTCGCGAACTGCGAAGCGCAATTCGAGTTCCGATTGCGGATCTGGAACGTCGGATCTCCGCTCTCCACCATCCGACATTGCCACGTCCACAGTCACCTCGCCCCGGTCGGTAAACTTGACGGCGTTGCCTACCAGATTGATGACGATCTGCCGCAGGCGACCCGGATCACCGACCAGCACTGGCGGCACGTCCGGCGCTACCCGGCAGTCGATCCGCAGGTCCTTCTCGCGCGCGCGCAGCGCGAGCGCCTTGAGGGCGGCGGCGAGACAGTCGTGTAGGGTGAAGTCGACCCGCTCGAAGTCGAGCTTGCCGGCCTCGATCTTGGAGAAATCCAGAATGTCGTTGATCACGCTGAGGAGCGCGTCGGCGGACGACTTGACCATGTCGAGGTCCTCGCGCTGATCGGCGGAGAGCGGTGTATCCAATGCCAGCTCGGTCATACCGATGATGCCGTTCAGTGGCGTACGGATCTCGTGGCTCATGTTGGCAAGGAACTCGCTCTTCGCGCGGTTGGCGACGTCGGCGGCCTCCTTGGCCTGCTGCAGCTCGAATTCGGCGTGCTTGCGCTGCGTGATGTCCTGCACCTGGGATACGAAGTACAACGGCTTGCCCGTCGGATCGCGCACCAGCGAAACACTGAGCTGCGCCCATACGATGTGGCCGCGCTTATGAAGGTAGCGCTTCTCGATCTGGTAGAAGCGTAACGTCCCGTCCAGCATGCGGCGCACCTGCGCGAGATCCGCCTCGAGGTCGTCGGGATGCGTAACGGCTTGGAATGAGCTGGTCAGCAGTTCGGCTTCGGAGTAGCCAAGAATCTCGCACAGTGAGCGGTTCACCTGTAGCCAATGGCCGTCGGTCGACACCAGCGCCATACCGATGGGGGCGTCGTCGAAGGCGCTGCGGAAGCGCGCCTCGGTCTCGCGGAGCGTGTCCTCGGCGTGGCGCCGTTCGGTGATGTCGCGCGAGTTGATGACAAAGCCCTGCACCGCCGGATCGTCGAGCAGGCTGTTCGCGCGCGCTTCAAGGAGGCGCCAGGTGCCGTCGCTGCGGCGCATGCGAAACTCCAGGGCCCGCGCTCCAGTGCCCGTGCGCTGCGCCGCCAGCATGAGCGCGTCAACGCACACGAGTCGGTCGTCGGGATGCACGTAGTCGAAGCTGGTACGGCCGACCACCTCGGCGAGTGTGAACCCGAACACCCGCTCGACCGAGGGGCTGATGTAGCGGATGGTGCCCTGTTGGTCGACGACCGTAATCATGTCGGTGGCGTTCTCGATGAGCGAACGGAAGTGCTGCTCGCTCCGGCGCACTGCCTCCTCGGCGCGCCGGCGCTCGCTGATGTCACGGGTGACGCCGAGTATGTTGACGAACCCACCAGCCGCATCCCGCAGCAGGGTGACCTTGACCTCGGTCCAGATCGTCGACCCATCCTTGCAGAAGTTCTCCAGCTCTAAGGTGCGCGCACGAGACGGGTCGCTCCCTGGCCGGCCTTCCTTGGCCAACTCCTCTGCAAGCACCTGCCCGGCCAGAGCGAGCGAGGCAGGCGGCAAGGTCTCCTCCAGCGAGAGCGCCACCGCTTCCTCCGGAGTGTAGCCGCGCGCCTGCAGCACCGACGGGCTCACGTAAGTGAAGCGCAGGTTGCGATCGAGCATCCAAATCACGTCCGAGGCATGCTCGGCGAGCAGACGGTAGCGTCGCTCGCTGTCCCGGAAGGCGGCGCTTTGAACGTGCAACGCCGTGTTGCCCGCGGCGACGGCCAGACGCGAGCGTTCGAGATCGTAGGCGATGTAGACCGAGACGGTGAACACCACGATGGCGGCAATCGCCGTGTGGTCAATGAGCGGGTCGAAGGCGCCGCTCACGGCACAGGCGTTCCACACGATGGCCAATTCGGCGAGCGCTGCAGCGACGGCCTGCGGCCACAGCCCCCAGGGGAACAGGGCGGCGGAGAAGATGCTGTTGCCGATCATCAGCACCGGCACCGTGTCCATGTCGTGCCGCAAAATCCCGACGAGCGCCACAGTGAGGCACACGCTGGCTTCCGCCAGCAGACCCAAGCAGATGACGCGTCGCCAGGACGCGGGGGCGCGCAGCGCCCGCCACAACCCCACAACGACCGCCGCCTCCGCCAGCCGCGCCAGGTGCGCCGGCACATTCAACGGCTGGTCGCGCCAGAGGTCGCGCAACGTGAAGGCCGCCAGCGTGGCGATGACGACCCACATGGCGGCACGTAGGCGCGCGCTCAGCAGCCGCGTGCTGCTCTCGCATAGGTCCACGCCCGACTCCTCAGAGCTCTTGGTCAGCATAGGTCGGCCGCTCCTGTCCCGGGCGCCGTCCCGGGGCGGCACAGCGATGCGTTCGGCGTGGTCTCCGCGCTGTCCGGCACGAGCGCGGCAATGACCGCGCACAGCCCGTCCGCCTGGATGGGCTTGGAGACATACGCGTCCATTCCTGCCTGCAGACAGCGCTCTTCATCGCCCTTCATGGCGTGTGCGGTCATGGCGATGATCGGAATGTGGCGACGCGTCTCGCATCGCTCGGGAAGCGTATGTCGTACCACCAACGCTTCACGCTTCACGAGGTCCGCTTC
>JBGQHM010000465.1:0-4991 GCA_041497995.1 Binatia bacterium
CCGACGGTCATCTGCCCCGGCGCGAGGTGCGGTGCTACCAAGGTGGCCGAGACGATCTCCATCTTGGCCATCATGTCCGGCGTCGACCAGACGGCGGGGAGTGTCAAGCCGGTCGGATCGCTTTCGGCGAGTGCCGCAGCCGTGAGAGCACGGGTAATGCTGTACGTCCGCTCCATTGTGATGCCCGCTTCCAGCTCTGCCATCGTCTTCCCTCGTTGGCGGACGCATACACCGAAGCCGCCCCGCGTCGCAACGCACAACAGCCGACTCGCTTCCTTCGCCTCTGCGAGTTGTGCTAGCGTTCGGCGCCTATGAACCCGCGCGTGGTCGCACTCATCACTGGCATCGTTACTACGGTCCTGGGGCTGGCTGGGCTGCTCTACCCGGACCGGGTCATGGGCATGCTCGGCTTCGCCATCCTCAACACCGCGAACTCCGCGGCAGTCATGGGAGAAGTGCGGGCCACCTACGGTGGGCTCTTCGTGGTGCTCGGCGTATACACGCTGCTGACATCCATGGATCCAGCAGCGCACCGGTCGCGTTTGATGTTCATCGGACTGCTGTGGCTGGGCGCCTGCGCGGGACGCCTGTTGGGCGTCAATCTCAACGGCAATCCTGGCCTGCCCGGATGGTTGGCCGTGGCGTTCGAGCTCATCATCGGCGGCGCACTGGTCGCCGCGTCGTTGACCGCGCGACCGGCGGAGGCCGCATTGCCACGCCCGGCACCAGCGCCGCAGTCCACGGCATCTTCAGCCACGCAGCCGTCAAGCACACCGACTGGCGTTTCGTAACGCGCACATTGGGGCGGTCCTCCACCACTCACTGGTCACTCGTCACTGATCACTGCCTTCGTCAGCGGTAGACGCACGCGAAACGTCGAGCCGCGCCCAAGCTCGCTGTCGACCGCTACGGTCCCTCCCAACATCTCGACGAGGCGGCGCACGATATAGAGGCCAAGGCCGACACCACCATAGCGGCGGGTCAGGGAGCTGTCCGCCTGCCGGAACGGCTCGAAAATCATCGCCTGCGCTTCCGGCGAGATGCCAATGCCCGTGTCGGCCACGCTGAACTCCATGTGTTCGTTGTGGCTCTCGACGGCGACCGTGACGCTGCCGCTCTCGGTAAACTTCACGGCATTCCCGATGAGGTTCTTCAGGACCATCTTGAGCTTGAACGGATCGGTGTGCAGGTAGGGGAGCTGCGCTGGGACCTGCCAGGTGAAGTGGAGGCCGGGCTTGCTCTGCAAGTTCTGCGTCTCGATGTCGACCTCGCGGAGCAGGTCCGGCACCCACACGTCCTGCAAGTTCACCGGGAAACGTCCGGCCTCCAAGCGGCTCATGTCGAGCGTGGCGTTGATGAGATCGACCAGCTCACGCGCACTCTTGCCGACACGTTGCAGCGTCTCCACCTGTTCGTCCTCCAGTTCGCCGAACACCCCGTCGAGGAGCAGCTCGTTGTACCCGACGATGACGTTGAGCGGCGTGCGCAGCTCGTGCGACATGGTTGCGACGAACTCTGAGCGCAGGCGGTTGGCGCGCCCGAGCTCCTCGACGAGACGGGCATTCTCCAAGGCCATCGATGCCAGTTGGGCGATGCCGTGCGCAATGCGCTCCTGCCGGGGCGTAAAGCGTTCCTGACGACCGCGATAACACCCGGAGAGAAACCCGATCATCTCGGTGCCGCGGCGCAGAGCAATGCCGAGACCAACGGTGATGCCCAGCTCCCGCCCCAATGCCTGCATAGCGGGATCGCTGTACTCGGCCATCATTTGTTGGTGCACCTCGTCGCGCTCGATCAGCGCTACCCCTTCGGCGAAATGCTCCGCGGGAATCTTCAACAGCCGCAGCACTTCCCACTGCTCGGCCGGGTAGCCGTGGCCGGACACCGGGAGATACGCTTTGTCCTTTTCGCTCCACAGCACCGTGTGGCTGCAATCGCAATCCAAGACTTCCGTGGTGAGCTGGCACAGCCGGTCGAGAATCACCGGCGTGTGCAGCGACGAAATCAGCTCACGACCGACCCGCGCCAACGCGGCCGCGATCTGCGCTTCTTCCTGCTGGGCGCGGTAAAGGTCGGTGGTCTCGATCGCCACCGCCACTTGGCGCCCGATACTTTCCAGCAGCCGGATCTGATCGGCGCCAAACTCGCGGCCGGGCTGTGTGGTCACCGCGACCAATGCGCCCAGCACGCGCCCGCGGACAGCGAGCGGGACGCCGACGAACGCGGTCACGCCGAACTGTTCGAGTAAGCCGCTGGGCACCGTATCCCAGTTGTGCGTCCCATCCACCACCGTCGTCCGCCCCTGCGTGATCAGGTTGACGACGGGCACGCCGGGTGGAAACTCGACCGCCTGGGCCGCTTCGTTCAACTCTGGCGGCATGCCGAACTGCGATATCTGGCGGAACACATTGCGCTGCGCATCCCAGTAGTACGTGATGACGCGCTCACAGTGCAGCAGCGCCGCGGTGTGGCGCTGCACGCGCGTGAGAATCTCGTCCAAGTCTAGCGTGCCGCTGGTCTCGTTGGCGATTTCCAACAACGCGGCGAGCCTGACCTCAGCCTGCGAACGTTCATCCACCTCGGCGGCTCCGGGCTGCCGCACGGTGGTGCGTTTCCGAGCTTTACCCCCCACGGCGCGATCATTTGCCGTTCCGGCCCACCTTGTCAAACTTCACAGAGGGCGACGCGTACCTTGCAGCGGTAGACGTAGCGTGATGTCTGGAGCATCATCGCAGTCACAGTCGATTCGGGAGGCAAAACCAATGGCGACCAGCCGTGAGACGAAGTACCGCATCTGCCCATTGTGCGAGGCGACCTGTGGCTTGGAGATCGTCGTGGACGGCCGCCAAGTGGTTGCAGTGCGCGGCGATGAGGCCGACGTCTTCAGCCAGGGCTTCATCTGCCCGAAGGGCGTGGCGCTCGCACAGCTCGATCAGGATCCGGATCGACTACGTCACCCGCTCGTGCGCCGCGACGGCGCGCTGGTCACCGTGTCGTGGGACGAGGCATTCGCTGAAGTCGACCGGCGCCTGACGCCGATCATCGCGCAGCACGGCGCCGACGCCGTCGCGGTGTACCTCGGCAATCCCAACGTGCACAACTTGTCGCTCATGCTCTATGGCCAGGCGCTGCTGCGCACGCTGCGGACCAAGAACGTGTTCTCCGCCAGCACCGTCGATCAGATCCCGAAGCAGCTCGCCGCCGGGCTGATGTTCGGGACCTTCATGAGCGTCGCGGTGCCGGACATCGCGCGGTGCGACTTCCTGCTCGTGCTCGGCGCCAATCCGTTCGATTCCAACGGTAGCCTGTGGACGGTCCCCGACTTCCCCGGCCGGCTGCGCGCGCTGCAACAGCGCGGCGGGCGTTGTGTCGTCGTCGATCCGCGGCGCAGTCGCACTGCCGCAGCCGCCGACCAGCACGTCTTCATTGTCCCCGGCACCGACGCGTACTTGCTGATGGGCATCGTCCATACCCTGTTCGACGAAGCGCTCGTCGATCTCGACCGACTCGCGCCACACACCAACGGCGTCGCTGCGATGGAGGCCGCCGCCAAGCCCTTCGCAGCTGCAGCCGTCGCACCGGTGTGCGGGATCGCACCGGACACCATTCGCCAGCTTGCGCGTGATCTCGCGCGGGCGCCACGCGCGGCCGTCTACGGGCGCATCGGCACCTGTACCCAGGCCTTCGGAACCACCGCCAGCTGGTTGGTGGACGTCTGCAACGTGTTGACCGGCAACCTCGATCGCGAGGGCGGCGTGCGCTTCCCGCTCGCACCGGCGTTCGCCGCCAACACCTACGGCGAGCCGGGCGTTGGCCGCGGGGTGCGGACCGGGCGGCGGCACAGTCGGGTGCGGGGAGCACCCGAAGTCATGGGTGAGCTCCCGTGTGCCTGCCTCGCCGAAGAGATCGAGACACCGGGCGAGGGACAGATCCGTGCGCTCATCACGATCGCCGGCAACCCGGTGCTCAGTACCCCGAACGGTGAGCGCCTGGCGCGTGCGTTCGAATCGCTCGACTGCATGATCAGCCTCGACATCTACTGCAATGAGACGACGCGACACGCAGACGTGATCCTGCCGGGCCTCTCGCCGCTGGAAGAGGGCCACTACGATCCCGCCTTCACGCAATTCGCGTATCGCAACGCGGCGCGCTACTCACCGCCCGTGTTCGCAGCACCCACCGATCGGCCGGCCGAGTGGCAGACCTTGCTGCGGCTCACCGGCATCGTGTCAGGGCAGGGTGCGGGCGCCGACGCGGAGATGCTCGATGACTTCGTTGCAACCACGCAGGTCGAGCGGGCCGTCGGTGACCCGCGCTCGCCGGTCCACGGCCGCGACCCGGGCGACATCATGGCGGCGCTCGCCCCACGACGCGGTCCCGAACGGTTGGTGGATCTGGCGTTGCGCACCGGTCCGTACGGCGATGGCTTCGGTGCACGCCCCGAGGGCCTCAGCCTCGCGCAGCTCGAAGCGCATCCGCACGGCATCGATCTCGGTCCGCTGCAACCGCGTATCCCCGAGTCGCTGCGCACGCCGTCGGGCAAGATCGAGTTGGCGCCGCGGCCGTTACTCGAAGATGTCGAACGTCTGCGCGCCGGTCTCAGCGCCGCGCCCCGCAACGGCGGTCTGGTACTCGTTGGGCGCCGCCATCTGCGCACCAACAACTCGTGGATGCACAACCTGCCGCTGCTGGCCGGCGGCCGGCCCATCTGTACGCTGCAGGTGCATTCCGACGACGCGGCCCGTCTTGGGCTCACGGACGGCGGTGTGGCGCATGTCGTCTCGCGGGTCGGCGCGGTAGACGTGCCCGTCGAGATCACCGACGCCATCATGCCCGGCGTGGTGAGCCTCCCACACGGGTGGGGTCACGATCAGCCCGACACGCGCTTGCAAGTGGCCGCCGTGCGGCCCGGCGTGAACAGCAACGTGCTCGCGGACGAGCTGGCGCTCGATCCGTTGTCGGGCAACGCGGTCCTGAACGGCATCCCGGTA
>JBGQHM010000466.1:0-4980 GCA_041497995.1 Binatia bacterium
CATACTCCCTCCTTGGTTCGGCGGAGCCTCACAGATCGGCGCCTGCGTCGCAAGGGTGATGGCCACGGTCGCGGACGCACCGCATCCCCTGGACATCTCCTGCAACTCGTGTTTCAGGTGCGGACCGATGCAACGACTTCAGGGACTACTGCTCGCGGCGCTGCTGGGCGCGCTCGCTGGATGCACGAGCAAGCCAACACTGCGCGTCAGCGCGGAGCGCAGTCCGGCAGCGAATTTCTCCGCGTATCGGACCTACTCATGGGTCAGCGAACCATCGGAGTCACTCTCGGAGCGCCCGCGCGCCGGGCCGGATCTGCTGAATTGGCGTATCCGTAACGCCATCGAGAAGCAGCTGGTAGCCAGAGGCTACGAGGAGGCGGCGTCAGGCCGGGCCGACCTCAGCATCGCGTACCACGTCCGTCGGCGCGACGCGCATACTGAATCGGTGGAGGATTTCATTCGGTACCGCGAGAGTGGCGGTCAAGAGGGCATGCAGGAGGCCTACACGTTTGGCTATCAAGAAGGCACCGTCATCATCGAAGTACTCGACGCGGCCACGCAACGCCTGGTCTGGCGAAGCACCGCCGGCCCGGTCATCAACCCCGAGAGCCAGCAGGAGAAGGTCACCGAAGCCGTACAGAGCATGATGGCACACTTCCCTTCACGTTGATGCTACACACCGTCGACCACAGCGCGGGGAACGTCAGCTGTAGCTGCCAACTGCGGGTGGTGCGACACATCGCCTTTCTCATGCTCATCGTCGGCGCCGCAACCCTAGTGCGCGCTGACGAGCCCCCGCCGGCGCTCGCGCCCCCGACGCCGACCGAGGTCGCCATCCCGGTCGTGCAGATCGCCGAACGGGCAGCGTTTACGGACAGCCAGGTGCGTGCCATTCGCGCGCGCTTGGGTACCGATGACGCCACCGCCCGCATCACTCAAAACCTGCCCGGCATGGCCGCGCAGATCGACCAGCTGGAGCACGATTCGGTCGCGCAGCTGGCCGCCGGTTTGACGCCGCAAGCGCTCGACGACCTGCGGCGCCAGTGGCTGCTGATCAAAGACCAGCTCACCAGCTGGACTCAAGCCATCGGGACACGCACGGACGCCGTCGAGCAGGATAGTGCGCGGCTCAGCGAACTAGACCAGGCCTGGGCAACAACCGCAGCCGGCGCTCGCGAAAACGAATTCCCTGCTGCGTTGCGTGAACCCATTCGCATCGCGCAGGCAAGCATTCGCGATACGCTCACCGCATTGCGCGCGCAGCGCGACACTTTGCTCGCACTGCTGGGTCGCATCTCAGGCTTGCAGACACAGGTGTCCGAGGCCCTCAGCCAGCTCGGCTTCAGCGAGGAACAAATGCGGCGCGGCCTGCTCAGCGCTGACGCGCCGCCTCTCTGGATGATGCAGCCCGAGAGGGCCCGCATCGAACCCATCGGGACCTTTGTCCGCACCGGTCTGAACCGAAACCGCAGTCTTGCCCAAGCGTTTCTGCAGCAGCAGTCCCGCGTGCTGGTGCTGCATGGCATCGTGCTGGTCCTTCTGCTGCTCACCACCATCCCCTTATCCCGGCGGGTGCGCGACTCGGAACCGGCCGACGACATGTCGCCCGCCGTCCGGGCCGTACTCACGCGGCCGCTGTCGGCAGCCTTCCTGCTGGCCCTGATGGTGGGCGCGGGGCTGCACCCGTATGCGCCGATCTTCGTCGCCAACCTCCTCGGCGTCGCATTGATCATCCCACTGACGCGTCTCGTCCGAGGGCCCACCGCCGCGCAGATGCGTCTCGCACTGCTCCTGCTCGCCGTCATGTTGCTGGCCTCGACGCTGCGGCGTCTCCTGCCGCCCTTCGTGCCCGCCGCACGGTATGTGCTCATCGCAGAGACCATCGGCTCCATGGTGTCGATCGTTTTCGTCCTGCACCCCGCGCGCCTGGCGAAGCTCGATCTCACCCATGCCTGGCGGCGGGCGCTCGGCGTCGCCATGTGGAGCATGCTGACGCTGCTCACATTGTCCACCATCGGCAATCTGACGGGCACCGTCGCCCTTGCCATCCTACTGACGGACGGGGTCCTCGGCGCTGCGACCGCTGCGGTGGCGTTTCTCGTTGCCAACCGCGTTGTCGAGGCACTACTCGTTCAGGCCATCCGATCGGACTGGGCGCAGCGCTTGCGTTCGATTGCGAGTCACAGCCGGCCACTCCGGCGTCGTGCCGTGCGCATCGTTCGCGCGCTGATGGCGCTGTTGTGGCTGTCCGTCACCTTGAACCTCTTCGGCCTGTTTACGAGCTTCCGAGAATCCGTCAGCGACGCGCTGGCGGCGCGCCTCACCATCGGCACCCTGTCGCTGTCACTGGCCGATGTCCTGACCGTATTGGTAACGTTGTGGGTCTCGCTCTTGATCGCCCGCGTCGTGCGCGTCGTCTTAGAAGAAGACGCACTGCCGCACCTGTCGCTTCCGCGTGGCGTGCCGGCGGCGATTTCCGTGGGCGTCAACTACACCATCCTGCTGATCGGGCTTGTCCTCGCGCTGTCCGCCGCCGGAGTCGATCCTGGGCGGATCACCCTGGTGGCCGGTGCACTCGGCGTCGGTATCGGCTTCGGCCTGCAGACCGTCGTCAACAACTTCGTGTCCGGCATCATCCTGTTGTTCGAGCGGCCCATCCAGATCGGCGACATCATCACACTCGGCGACGTCAACGGCCAAGTACGACGCATCGGCTTCCGCTCGAGCACCATCGCCACATACGATGGTGCCGAAGTGGTCATCCCAAACGGATTCCTGGTGTCGGAGCGCGTCGTCAATTGGACGCTCAGCAACTACCAGCGACGCATCGAGGTCAAAGTCGGCGTCGCCTACGGCAACGACCCGACCGCGGTCATCGCCGTGCTCGAAGGATCCGTCAAGGGCGTCGCAGAGCTCCTCGAGCATCCGGCGCCGCGCGCGGTGTTCACCGGCTTTGGCGAGAAGAGCCTCGACTTCACGCTGTGGGTGTGGACCGACCACCAGGACACGTTCGCTACCGAGCGCAGCCATGTTGCCATCGCCGTGTACGAGGCGCTGCGCAGCGCGGGGATCGAGATTCCGTTCCCACAGCGGGAGCCGCAGGTGACGTCCGACGCACCCGTAGCGCGCAAGTCCGCGGGGAGCGACGAGGGCGGCCACTGATGCTCCAATTCAGATCCCTCTCCCGGATGGGAGTGTCGATAAGTGCGAAGAGCGCGCCCTTCGATAGGGCTCAGGACAGGCTTCGAGAGCCGCAGCATGAGGGGTACAAGATTCATTTGATCAAAATGAAAAGCGGGTCTTCGGGAAGTCGAGTCGGTAGAAAGAGGCCACCGATGACCGCAAGACAGACGGCAATGTCTTTCACGCGTGCTGAGATCCCCAACGCGTTGCGGCTAAGCGGCCGCATCCTTCAAGCGGTCCGCTTGAGCCGCTTGTTCGGCGTCCTACGCCGCGGGCGTGACCGCACGGTCGCCGCTTCAGCGGTATCGGCCAAGAGCCGCGACGCTCGATTCACCGATTGGGTGTCAGGAAAGACGTCGGCAAGTTCTGGTTCGATCAGCACGAGGTTCGTTCCCGCTGCGGCCTGCCGGTAGTACTTGCCGCGCACGCCGCCCTTGAGCTGCGAGAGGTCGTACTCCGTCCGGAGCCCGTCATCCACTTTTTTTGCTGCCGCCTTCTTCATGCTCCTTGCGCTCCTTTCGAGTCGCCTCCCGCGCGCTGATGATTCGAATACGGTCGCCCCGCTGGACATGGGAGACGAACAACGGTCGCTCCCTTGCGGAATGACCAATCGTGATCGGTTCTCTTCGTCGGAGTGGTCCGGGTCTGGGTAGGTCACAGCGAGCGGATCGAGGAACACCGTCGCGGCCTCCTCGATGGACACACCGTGCTCCCGCAGGTTGGCTTTCGCCTTCTCCGGATCCGCCTCATACTTCACGACTCAATCATAGCGAGTCCCGCTCTGGAAGCCGAACGCTGGCGGTCAGCCGCGCGGCGCCCTGGCCGCCTCGGCTGGCCGGCTGAGTTAGGCCGCGCCCTGCCGAGTGGAGCGTCTGGAAAACTGGAACCTGCAAGCGTCGTCGCCAGCGGCGAGCGTCGTGGGCCGCTCGAAGCGGACACCGTATCGCGGATCGTCCATCTCCTCGGCCCACACGGCGTCCATCGCGCAGAAGACGGGCGTCACCTCGGGCGCGCCATTTGCTCGGAAGAAATCATTGAAGAAGCACTTGGTGACGTTCGTGAAGCTGTGCTTGTCATTCCGGACGTCCGCAACGTACGTGAAAGCTTGGCCGAAGCGCTCCTCACCCCGGGCCTGGAAAGTCTCCGCGACGTGCTCGAATGCTGCCTCTGGCGCATCCTGCGAGATCCCGAAGCGGTCGGCAATATAGGCCTTGATTCCGGCCTTCAACGGCCCGGTCATCGCGGATTGGAGAATCGACAGGGCTGTCCGACTCTCCGCGACGAGAGGCAGAAGGTTTCGATAGGAGGCGAGAACCAGAGAACAAAACGACAGCCACCGGCGGCTGGCCGTGTCGACGACGCGAGCGGCGTTTTGACTCGCAATGCGCTCTGCCTCTGCACGCACCGCGTTCTCGACCTCGTGTGGTGGAGTCGCAGCGCGGGAAGTCACGGCCTGAAGGATTACGGCGGCGAAGGCTTGAGCGACGGAATCAAACAGCGGCGATTCTTGTGTCATGTATCACCTCCTGCGCGGTCTAACGCCGTGCGCATAAGCGGCCGCAGGATTGTGCCACCACGAATGCCGCCCGCCCTCGCGAAGAAATGCACACCCGTTGGCTCGAAGATGGCGAAGGAGGTCGCCGCGCTTCATAGCGCGATCAATTCCTCGTCGAACCCTTCTCCGGCGGCTTCCAGCGCATCGCGTCGGTTGAATTCCAGCGCCTCCCGCAAGGTGGTCCGGAGGCTTTCAATGAGTTGCTCGCGCGTGGCCTCCTGGCAATTGACCCCCGGAACCTC
>JBGQHM010000467.1:0-4978 GCA_041497995.1 Binatia bacterium
AATCCGTACGCATCGCTCTATCGTGAGAAGCTCATGTCCGCAGACGACGCCGTCGCCTCATTCACAGACGGCGGTTTGCTGATCCCCGGCACCGGGCAGGCCGAGCCGCCCGCGCTGCTCTGGGCGTTTGCCAACCGTCTGCGCGAAGGCAATTTGAAGAAGCTGCGCATCTTCAGCAGCCTGGCGATGCAGACCTCAATGGACTCGGTGTTGGCCCTCGATCTGTCAGATGTGGTCGAGCGCTGCTCGGGCTTTGTAGGCACCGGCGAGCGCGGCTTGGTCTCCGTCGGGCTCAACTACTACCTGCCCAACCATCTGCACCAGTTGCCGCGGCTGATTCGAGAACACATGGAAGTCGATGTCTGCGCGACGACGGTGTCGCCGATGGACCGTGCCGGCTACTTCAGCTTCGGTGTTGCCAACGACTTCACTTCGACTGCCGCGCGCTGCGCCAAACGCGTCTTCGTTGAGGTCAACGAGTACATGCCGCGCGTGCACGGTGACTCGCGCATCCACATCTCCGAAGTGAGCGCCGTCGTCGAGAACCACTCGCCGCTGTACGAGATCGCGCGCGTCACACCGGGGCCGACAGATGAACACATTGCGCGGGTGATCGCCGACATGGTGCCCGATGGCGCCACGATTCAAATCGGCATCGGCGAGCTGCCGGCGGCGGTGTGCAGCTTCCTAAAGGATCGCAAAGACCTCGGCATTCACACCGAATTCCTCTGCGCGCCGATGGTCGATCTCGTCAAGGCGGGAGCCGTCACTGGAGCCAAGAAGACCTTGCATCCTCGCCGGCATCTGTTCACGGTGGCCCTCGCCGATCCGGAGATGCTCGACTTCATGCACGACAATCCGGCGTTCGAGAGCTATCCCGTGTCGTACACCAATCACCCCGCGGTGATTGCGCAGAACGACAACATGATCTCGGTCAACTCGGTAATCGAAGTCGATTTGTCAGGGCAGTGCAATGCCGAGTTCCTCGCCGGCCACCAATTCAGCGGCTCCGGCGGACAGCTCGACTTCGTGCGCGGCGCCTACGATTCCAAAGGTGGCAAGTCGATCCTTGCCTTTCACTCCACGGCGAAGAACGGCACCGTCTCCCGCATCGTCTCGCGCCTCAGCGAGAACGCCATGGTCACGACGCCGCGCAATGACACGCACTACCTGGTCACTGAGTTCGGCGTCGCCAACCTCAAGGGCAAGTCGACACGCGACCGAGCCTTGGCCATCATCGCCCTGGCGCATCCCAACTTTCGTGCTGACCTGATGCGCGCCGCTGAGGACTTGTATCTAGTCTGATCACTACCCTCACTGGCTTGACTCACAGCCGCGGGCGACGGATACGCAATGCCATGCGAACGATGAAGCGGCTGGTCCGAGTCCTCCTCCCGGCGATCGTCCTTGCGCCTCTCTGCGGCGGATGTGCAGCCATGCAACGGCAGAAGGTGCAGCAGATGGAGTCCATGTTGTCGGCGTCGGGCTTCAAGATGAAAATCGCCGACACGCCCGAGAAGGTGGCCACGGTGAAGGCCAAGCCGCAACTCAAACTGCAGCCGCTCAGCCGTCACGGAAAACTGTACTACGCGTATGCCGACGCCGGCGGCTGCGGCTGTACATATATCGGTGACCAAGCCGCCTATCAGAGCTACCAGGGTCTAGTGCAGCAGAAGGAGATCGCACGTGAGGACAAGGAAGCTGCCGCCGTCAACGAGGATGCGGCCATCGTCGAAGACGATGGGATGTGGGAGTCATGGGGTGGCGATGTGTGGTGAGCGATTCAGCGCAGCCCGTAGAACCGGACGGCGTTGCCACCCAGGATCGCATCGCGCTCACTTGGTGACAGGAAGCTGATGTAGTCGCTGACGACGCCGATTACATCGGCGTAGGTCCCAGCGAGTGTGCACACCGGCCAGTCAGAACCGCTCATCAGCCGGTACGGCCCGAAGCGATCGAGGACGACGTCGAGGTACTGCGTGAAGTCGCCGGGCTTCCATGCCTGCCAGTCGGCTTCGGTTACGATGCCGGAGAGCTTGCACGACACGTTGGGTTGCGCCGCCAGTGCGGTGATACCGTCCTTCCACGGGCCGAAGCGGCGGTCACGGATCTCCGGCTTGGCCATGTGGTCGAGAACGAAGCGCTGCTGCGGAAAGCGACTCACGAGATCGACGGCTGCAGGCAACTGACGCGGGTAGATAAGGATGTCGTACGTCAGACGGAACTGCGCGAGCCCTGCGATGCCGCGCATGAACTCCGGTCGCAACATGAAGTCGTCGGGTTCGTCCTGGACGACGTGTCGGACGCCGCGCAGGTGCGGGTGCGCCGCGAGCCGCTGCAGGACATCGATGACGTTCGCCCTACACAGATCAACCCAGCCGACTACGCCGCGGATGACCGCGTGTTGATCGGCAAGCTGCAGCAGCCACTCGGTCTCCGCGACGCTCTGCTGGGCTTGGACAGCGACGCAGCCGTCGAAGCGCATGGCGGCGAGCAGGGGCTCCAGATCGGCCGGCAGAAAGTCGCGCTTGAGCGGCGCCATCGCCTCGCTGATCCATGCGTGTGTCTCCGGCTGGTAGCGCCAGAAGTGCTGGTGGGCATCGATGCGCAGCGGCATATCAGTCTCCGGGCACCGGCGTAGCGCCGCGGGTGCTCGACTCGTAACACGCCTCGACGACCGCCATGGTGCGAAACGCATCTTCAACGCTGGACACCAACGCCGCGTCTTCGCCGGCTACAACGCGCTGCAGGTTCGCCATCGGCCCTTCGAAGGCTTCGAGGAACCACCCGCCGCGCAGCGGCACCTGCGTCCAGCCCGCGTCTCCCGTCGTGATCTCGAGCGTGTCGGGTTCGCCGTGCGGGTAGTTGAGGTTGACGCCCATCTTGGCGATCGCCGCACCGCGCGTTCCTTCGATCTTGAGCTGCGACACGGCCTCACGCGAGCCGAAGGTGTGCGTGTGGTTCAGTGTCAGGCTGCAGCGCACCATGTCGCCGTAGTCGAGGATGATGCTGGTGCGCACGTCGGGGTAGTCTCCGAGGTCCGGATGGCGGACGCCGCGACAGTAGACACCGGCGGGCTCGCCGATGAGCGCGCGAATCAGGTCGATGTAGTGCACCGAGTGCACCAACACTTCGAGCCGCGGCACGCCTTTGAGGAACGCCCAGTAGCCCCACGGCGTGTGCAGGGTGAGGCGGACCTCGACGTCCGTGACATACCCGAGCAGTCCGCATGTCAGCGCATCGCGGAGCGCCAGCATGTTGGGTGCGAAGCGGAGCTGGAAGTTGACAGACGCAACCAGGTGGCGCTCACGACACAGGTCGCGGATGCGTCGCGCGTCGGCAAGGTCTCGACCCATCGGCTTTTGGATGAGTACCGCGGCACCCGCCGGCATGCGTTCGAGGATGCCGGCGATTGCCGCCGGCGGCACCGCGACATCGAACACAGCGTCCCGCGTGGCGAGCGCGTCGTCGAGCGAATCGAAGACGCGTGCGATGCGGAAAGCCTCTGCTCTCTCGCGGCTTGCCGCCGGATTCACGTCGAAGATGCCGGCAACAGGGAAGCCGAGCCGCGCGTACACCGGCAAGTGCGCATCGCGCACGATGCTGCCCGCGCCGATGACCACAATCGGTCGCGGCGCGGCGGGAAGGGGCCAGCGCTGCCGGAGGGAGGGGAGGGAAATGGGGCTCACCTCTTCCCCCCCTTTGAAAAAGGGGGGCAGGGGGGATTTCTTCCCTGCGCCACTGCCCGGAATATCGCTTCGACGACTGCATCCGGCGCCTGAAGAACCTCAAGGTTGCTGAAGCGCAGCACTTGGAGACCTTGCTGCCTCAGATACATCGTACGCTGCGCGTCGCGCTCTGCTTGCCCTGCTTCCGAATGCTGCGAGCCATCGACCTCTATCACCAACCGTGCGCTCGGCGCATAGAAGTCGATGATGAAGGTCCCGAGGGGTTTCTGTCGGTAGAACTGCACGCCGAGGATCTGTTTCCTGCGGAATCGAGACCACAGTAGCAACTCACTATCGGTCATATTCGCTCGCAGCGTCCGAGCTGGCTGCTTGAGGCGCGAGTTGTAGGTGAGCATCAGAGCAAATCCCCCCTTACCCCCCTTTTTCAAAGGGGGGAAGAGCCATGATGGGACGAACCCGATTGCTCCGCCCTATTCAGACCGTGCTAGCATCCCGCCCGGAGGTCCAACCATGCCGCACACCATCACCGCACTCCGCGCCCGCGACATCCGCACTCCGACGTCGCGCACACTCGACGGCTCCGACGCGATGCACGCCGATCCCGACTACTCCGCCGCCTACGCGGTGCTGACGACGGACCACCGCGACGGCCTGGCAGGGCATGGAATGACCTTCACCATCGGGCGCGGCAACGAGGTGTGCATCGCGGCCATCGCGGCACTGACGCCGCTGGTCGTTGGCCTGACACTCGAGTCGGTCACCGCCGACATGGCAGCGTTCTGGCGCCGGCTCACCGGCGACACGCAGCTGCGCTGGATCGGGCCGGAGAAGGGCGCGATCCATCTCGCTACCGCCGCGATCGTCAATGCCGTCTGGGACCTGTACGCGAAGGTCGAAGGCAAACCAGTGTGGAAGCTGGTTGCCGACATGACGCCGGAGCAGTTCGTTGCGTGCATCGACTTCCGCTATCTGACGGACGCGCTCACGCCGGATCAGGCTCTCGACATCTTGCGCCGCAATGCAACGACACGCGCCGCGCGTGAAGCCGAGATGCGCCGCGATGGCTACCCGGCGTACATCACATCGGCCGGCTGGATGGGGTATCCCGACGACAAAGTCCGCGCGCTCTGCCGTGAGGCGCTGCGCGCCGGGTGGACGCGGTTCAAGATCAAGGTCGGTCGCGACACGGAAGAAAACATCCGCCGCTGCGCGCTGGTGCGTGAAGAGATCGGTCCGAACTCGTGGCTGATGGTCGATGCCAATCAGGCATGGGACGTCGGTGAGGCGAT
>JBGQHM010000468.1:0-4967 GCA_041497995.1 Binatia bacterium
CGACGGCGCTGTCTTCATCCTGACGATGCAGAACGGTGAGAATCGCTTCAACCGTCCGTTCCTCGATGCGTTGAATGAAGCGTTCGATACGATTGAAGCATCGAGCGGGCCCGCAGCGTTGGTGACCACGGGTGGGACCGAGAAATTCTACTCGAACGGTCTCGACCTGGCGTGGATCGCGGGTGACGGGCAGCACGAAGGCGGCGCCTTCGTCAGCGACGTCATGCGCTTTCTCGGACGCGTGATGGCATCGCCGCTGCCGACCGTCGCCGCCATCAACGGGCACGCCTTCGCTGCCGGCGCGATGATGAGTCTGGCACACGACTTCCGCGTGATGCGCGCCGACCGCGGCTTCTTGTGCTTGAACGAAATTGACATCCGCATTCCGCTGGCTCCGGGAATGGCCGCTCTGGTCAAGAGCCGGCTGAACGGGTCCACGTTGCGCGACATGGTGCTGACCGGCGCGCGCATCGGCGGCGACGATGCGGTGCGACGCGGCATTGTCGATGAAGCGGTGCCAGCGGCCGACGTGTTGCCACACGCCATCGCCCGCGCCGCCGCCTTGGCCGACAAGGATCGCGCAACGTATGGCGCCCTCAAGCGCGGGCTGTACGGGGACGTCTTGAAGATACTGGCAAGTGGCGAGATGGGCGAGTTCGGTACCGACGAGAAGTGACGGCTGCCATGGACGCCATACCGATCTCTACCGCACTGCGCCCGATCGGGCAGACATCGCTGCGCACCTTCCCGCTCGCCTACGGCTGCTGGCGCTTTGCAGGCACCGACGTGCGCGCGGCGCGCGAGAAGATCGAGACGGCGGTCGAGGTCGGCATCAACCTCTTCGACCACGCTGACATCTACGGCGGCAACGGCGCAGCCGAGGAGCTGTTCGGTCATGTGCTCGCAGAAGTACCGCACCTCCGCGACACGATGCTCATCGCCACGAAATGCGGCATCGTTCCCGGCGTGCCGTACGATTCGAGTCGCGGGCACATCCTGCGCGCCGCTGAAGAGTCGCTGCGGCGGCTGCGCGTCGACGTCATTGATCTGTATCAGATCCATCGGGCCGACCTGCTGGCGCACCCACAGGAAGTTGCCGCCGCATTCATTCAATTGCGTGCCGAGGGGAAGATTCGAGAAGTGGGAGTCTCCAACTTCACGGCGGTGCAGTTCGACACCCTGCAGACCTTCCTCCCCTTCCCCATCGCCGCGCACCAGCCGGAGCTGAGCTGCTGGTGGCTCGAGCCACTGCGCAACGGCTTGCTCGATCAGTGCATGCGCGCGCGCGTGACACCACTGGCCTGGAGCCCGCTCGCCGGCGGGCACCTCGGCCTGTCGCCGCAGGCGGCGCGTGGCAAGACCGATGGCGAGCGGCTGGCCGCGTTGATCGAGTGCCTCGATCGGCTGGCGACGCGCGAGGGCGTACCGCGTAGCGCTATCGCACTCGCGTTCCTGCTCGTGCATCCCGCCGGCATCGTACCGATCATCGGCACGCAGCGCCCGGAGCGCATCCGCGAGAGCATCGCCGCGTTGCGGGTGCAGCTGACCCGCGCCGACTGGTACGAGATCCTCGTCGCCTCGCAAGGGAAACGCCTGCCGTGAATGTGGATTGCGCAATCCGCGATCCGAAGATTCTGAGAGGATCTACAACGGATTGAACGGATTGAACGGATTTTTCACGGCCTGATTCCATTCCTGTCCGGCCAATCCGCTTAGTCCGTTTAATCCGTTGTAGTCCCTCTCCTTCTCTCATTGGGTTGCGGCCGCGTGAACGACCGCACCGCCTCGCGCAGCGCCGTCTCATGGCCGACAAAGAAGTGGTCGGCACCCCTTACGATACGCTGGCTCTTCGGCTCCGCCACACTCGCGAGCTGTTGCGCGAGGTCAGCGACGCTGCAGTACTGGTCACGGTCGCCGACGATGAAGAGTTTGTCCTGCGTGGAGGTCGAGACACAGGTCAGGCTGAAGAACGACAACGGTGGCGCGACCGCAATCAACCGATCGGCCGCTGCGATGGTCGGGCCCGCTTGCAGTGTGACCATGGCGCCGAACGAGTAGCCAGCCAGCGCCACCCGCTGCGCCGCTGTGTGGTCGTGGAGGAAGCGGACGGCAGCCCGGAGGTCTTCCGCTTCTCCCACCCCACTGCCGTAGCTGCCGGTGCTCGCCCCGACGCCGCGGAAATTGAAGCGGAGCGTTACGTGGCCGCTATCAACCAAGGCGGAAGCAACCGCGCGCACCACCGAGTTGTCCATGTCACCGCCGTACTGGGGATGCGGGTGACAAATGACTGCGCTACCGGTCGCGTCCTTGACGCCGTGCAGGTCGCCTTCGAGCGTCAACGTCCCGCTCGGAAAGGTCACGTGCATGCAGCGCCTACTCGCTGCGGTAGCGCGCCTCGAGCACGCGCATGTACGGCACGCAGTGGCGCCGCTGCTTGACGAAGTCGCGCGCCGCACCCAGCGTCATGTCGTGGTGCACGTGCAGGTAGGCAATCGCTACCGTCGGAGCCCGGTTCATCCCGGCGTTGCAGTGCAGGTAGACGCGCTCGCCGCTGTCGTGCAGCTCCCGCAGCTGACCGACGATGGCGTCCAGGCGCGCTTCCAGGAAGTCGTTGTCGCAGTCCGGCACGGGCATGCGATGGAAGCGCAAGCCGTGGGCGCGGTAGGCACCTTCGATCTCGGCCAGCACCAGCCCCTTGCTAGCCAAGTCGGCATCGTCTTGCAGGCTCAGCACCGCAGTCACCCGCTCAGCGCTGCGCAGCCAGCGCGCGTCGTCCGGCGTGGGGTACTCGCCGACCAGCAGGGTCGGGAGAATCTCCGCGAACTCGGGATGGCCGGCGGGTCGTACCGCCGGGCTCCCGACCCAACGCCAGATTGGTGGAGCGTCCATGCTTCATCGTGCCTACCGTGTTGCCGCCGGTCGTGCAATGACGCTGCGGCGGCTTGACTCTTGGGCTTTTCCCTGGTGAATGGGAGGCCTGGTTGCAGAGCGTCCTATCAGCAAGGCTAAGCGGCTTGGCGTCCCGAGAGACTCCAGTCACCCGATGCGGTGCGTCGGGGTTGCAATGAGACAGCGCGCGCGTACGCGCCAATCGAAGCGTGGGAGGCTGACAGCATGATCATTCGTTCACAGCGGGTTTGGGTCTGCGGTGTTGCCACCGCGTTGCTTATGGGTGTGGCCGCGACGGCGCGCGCCGACGTTCAACCCGGCGACGCGATCGGCAAGGACAACATGGATAAGGTCACCGACCTCGTGTCGCCCGGCGTCAAGTGGTGCATCGAGCGCGGCCTCAAGCTGAAGGTGACGCCGTACAAGAAGATCGAGTGGAACAAGGCGTACCGCGAGGCCACCGAGAAGTACTCCGGTCAGGTCAAGCTCGGCGCCGACGGCCGCTCGATCGAGAGCCACGTCGCCGGCATGCCCTTCCCCAAGATCGACCCCAACGATCCAAACGTCGCCGTCAAGATCATGTGGAACTATGAGTACAAGCCGTACGTCACCGACGACGGCGATCTGCGCAACTTCGACGCCGATACCGGTCCGCTCGGGGACGGCCCCATGGGCATCGAGCGGCACTACCTGCTCGACCACTTGCGCACGCTCTTCTACAACTCGCGGCTGAACGTCGACCCGAAGCCCGACCTCCCCAACCCGGATAAGGTACGCGGCAAGACCTCCTTGCACCCCATCCTCGAACCATTTGACCTCAAGGGCGTCGGCCTCACCGCTACGCGCTACCTCGATCCAGACCGCCAAGATGACACCTGGCTCTATTTGCCCACACTGCGGCGTGTGCGCCGTCTGTCCAGCGCGCAGCGTTCCGACGCGCTCTTCGGGCAGGACACCGATGTGGACAGCTACGGCGGCTACGCCGGCCAGATCGGGTGGTTCAGTTGGAAGTTCCTCGGCCAGAAGAGCATGTTGAGCTCCTTTCATTCCGAGAAGTTTCCCGTCGAGTACTGCCCGGGTAGCGGGGACTTTGCCTTCTGCGACAACTGGGAGAAGCGCGACGTCTACGTCATCGAAGGGGTGGCGAAGCAGCCGCAGTATGCCTACGGCAAGCGCGTCCTGTTCATCGACACGGAAACCTATCTCATCAGCTACAGCGACATCTACGATCGCGCCGGTCAGCTCTGGAAGGTGTGGATGAACCAGTACTCGTTCCGCAACAAGGCACCCGTCAGTGGTGCCATCGAGTATCCGGACGAGATGCCGTTCAACCCGAGCATCACCATGGTGGACATGCAGCTGCGCCACGCCACGCGCGCCGCGCTGCCGAGCCCCAAGTATCCAAGCGAGCAGGGCTGGTACTTCAACCAGGGCGACAAGACCGGGTTGACCGAAGAGTTCTTCACGATCGCCCACCTCATCGAGTCGGGGCACTAAGAAAAACATGGAGGGTGGGCAACGCCCACCCTCCCCAGGTCAGCAGGTCGTTTCGAGACGGGCTACGGGCAGGTGACCGAGCCGTCGGCGGCGAACGGCGGTTGGTGCGGGTTGCTGTCGCCAGGCTCGAGGTTGCAGTTCGTACACTGCGCGTTCGTCCAATTGGCCGTATCGCCGTTCAACATCGCGTTGACCCAGTCCACCAGCCGCGGCACGCCGCCCATGGTGTCGGTGTAGACCTTGTTGTTGCCCCAGACGGTGTGCGTGTCGCCGGCGCCGATGTAGTATCGATAGTTTGGTCCCGCGACGGTCGTGAGGTTGGTAACCATCTTGGAGTTCCAGTCGCAGGCGCTGAGCCACCAGTTATTAAAGTTTGCGAGATCCGCATCGCCCCGAACCATCAGGTTGTAGAACGTCGACTGCGTTTGGTCGTACGAGGTTGTGTACTGGACGAAGTCGACACGCGGGTTGTAGTAGTTCGCCGCGTCGATCCCGACGTCTGAAAGCTTCAGCTTTGCAAGCTTCGTGTGTCCGATCCCGGGAATCCACGTGGGCAGCGTCGATTGGACGCCCCAGCTCCC
>JBGQHM010000469.1:0-4966 GCA_041497995.1 Binatia bacterium
GAAACTCATCGCACTCGAGTCAAGTTTGCGGGGGCAGCCCCTAGCGACCAACGGGAGCGGTCCATAGAAAAGACGCCGGGCGCAGCCCCCTAGAACTTGAGCAGCATATCGATTTGCAAGCGGGTCAGCGTCGGATTGCCGATCAGTCCCTTGCCGTTGTTGGTCGTCGCAATGCTGCGGTCGAGCGCGTTGATGAAGTGCGATTTCGCGGTCAGCTGGAAGTTCTGGAAGAGCTCATAGTCGAGGCGGATGATGCTGGCTTCGACGTTCGTGCTGCCATTCTGCGACGTCTGATTCTGCTGGTAATTGATATCATCATAGCTGAAGAGCGACACCAGGGCATCCTTTTCGACCCGCTCCCAGGTGTATGACACGCCCCAATCACCGGGATTCTTCAGCGAGTCGTGATACCAGTCCCTCTGCGCCTTGCCGACGCCCACGCCAATGGCGAAGCCGGTATCGCGGCTCTCCGCCTGCGTGTTGTTCGCCAGTTCGCCGAACAAGCCCGCGGGGATGCCCAAGCCGAAGGGGTTCGGGAAGTCCAGCTCGGAGCCAAAGTTGATGATGTTGAATCCGTTGCCGTAACCGGTGATCTTTCGATTGTTGGCGGAGTCCTTGCCTGACAAGAGTACGCTGTTGCTGTTGGCCAGCGAGGGGTTCTGACTCGTATTGACGGCATAGCAGCTGGATGACGGGTCCTTGGCAAGCTGGGCTGCGCTGCAGTTGTTGGGACTCGCAGTCCCGGTGAATGGGCTGAGGTACGTGCGAGCCACCTGGTTCATGCCGATGAAGTTGTAGTCGGCGAATGAAGCCGTCAAATTGGCCGTCGGTCCTATCGCCGCATCGACCACGGCTTGCCCGCCGGCAATCCACGAATCGTTGTTGGCGGAGGCGCTGTTCATGATCCACTGCAATGCATTGATGCGGAAGTTGCGGTAGAAGCCTTCCCGCTGCTCGTACAGGTTGAGCGTTTCCGTCGCACCCTCGGGCGACAGGTCGTCGTCCCAGATCAATTCGGAATACCGGGCGAGGTTGACGCCGAACTTGCCGGCGACGATCTGTCCCCATCCCGGCTCGAGGCCAAACGTCTTCCCGGGTTTGATTGTCAGGTACGCCCAGTCGAGGTTGATGGGCTTGCGCGTGAAGGTGTTCGTGAACGTCTGGTTGGTGGAGATCGGATTGTTCGGATCACCGCTGGCCAACCGAATTGTCCCGGAAACCTCGTCGGTGACGTTGGCATTCAGACCAACACGGGCGCGTACGCGGTCGCGAGTCTGCGCGTGAAAGTCGTGGCCGTAGAAGCCTTCGAGGCGGTTCCGCACATCGCCAAACAGGCTGATCGAGTCCAGCCACTTCGGGATCTTCGCCGCCACCGCGTCGCGCAGCGACTCCTGCGCCGCCGTCTTCTGCTTCTCCTCCTCGCGAGCCTGTTTCAACTCGTCTTCGGTAATCAGGCCCTTCTTCAGCAGAATGTCCCCCAGATCCTTGGCGTGTGCCGCGCTGGCGATCATCGACGCCGCCAGCACAGCAGTAAACCAAGCTTGCCCCTTTCTCATGCGCGCCTCCTCCGTTTTTGGATAGGGTGGTGCTTGACCACGCTCAAGGTAGGTCACGACGGCGACGACAGAGTTACGGTGCGGTTACAGTTCGGTTAAGACCATCCACGCTGTGATCAGGCTCCTCACCCGACGGCGCGCACGGCGTGACTCGGTGGCCCTCGGGATGTACAACGTGGCTCGCCAAGGGTGGGAAGGAGATATGGAAGGGTCGAGCGCGAATGCCGACGGGCCCGCGGCCGCGGGTGTAGGACCGATATGAACCTCGTCCGATTCGCCTTGCGCCGTCCGCTCACGATCATCGTGGGCATTGTGGCCGTGGGTTTTGGCGCGGTGTTTGCCCTGTTGCAGATGCCACGCGACATCTTCCCGACGCTCGGGATCCCGACGATCTACGTGGCGCAACCCTACGGCGGCATGGACCCAGCGCAGATGGAAGGATACCTGACCTATTACTACGAGTATCACTTCCTCTACGTCACCGGGATCGAGCACGTCGAGTCCAAATCCATCCAGGGTGCCGCGATCATCAAGCTGCAATTCTATCCCGGCACCGACATGTCGCAGGCGATGTCCGAAACGGTCGCGTATGTCAACCGCGCCCGCGCCTTCATGCCGCCGGGCACCGTGCCGCCGTTCGTGATGCGGTTCGACGCCGGCAGCGTACCAGTGGGCGACCTCGTCTTCTCGAGTCAGACGCGGACGGTGGGCGAGATGCAGGATCTCGCCTTGAACCGAGTACGCCCGCTGTTTGCGACGTTGCCGGGTGTCTCGGCACCTCCGCCCTTCGGCGGCAGCGCACGCACCATCGTCATCAACCTGAGGCCTGACCGACTACGCGCGTCCAATATGTCGCCGGACGAAGTCGTCGCCGCGATCACCGCCGGCAACCTCATCAGCCCTTCCGGAAACATGCCCATTGCCGGCAAATATCCGATGGTGCCGTTGAACTCCGTCGTCAGAAACATCAAGGACTTGGAAGATGTGCCGATTCGCACCGGCGTGTATCCGACCGTTTTCCTGCGCGACGTCGCCACGGTGGTGGATGGTTCGGACATCGTCACCAGCTACGCGCTCGTGAACGGGCACCGGACCGTCTACATACCGGTGACCAAGCGTGCTGACGCTTCGACGCTCTCCGTGGTCAACCTCGTCAAGAAGAGCCTCCCCAAGTTTCAAAGTGTGCTGCCGTCCGACGTCCAGGTGAGCTACGAATTTGACCAATCGCCGTATGTGAGCCGTGCGATTGGAGGCCTGACGCTCGAAGGGGCACTGGGGGCTGTGCTCACGGGTTTGATGATCCTCTTGTTTCTGCGCGATTGGCGGAGCGCCCTCATCGTCGTCATCAACATTCCGCTGTCGCTGTTGTGCGCGGTACTGGCGCTGTGGATCGCCAAGCAGACGGTGAACATCATGACGTTGGGTGGGCTGGCTCTCGCGGTGGGCATTCTCGTGGACGAGTCCACACTCTCCATTGAGAACATCCACGTCCATCTTGCCCGCCGCAAGTCGCTGCGCCGAGCGGCGCTGGACGCCACGGCCGAAACCACGGGACCCCGTCTGTTGGCCATGCTCTGCGTGCTCGCGATGTTCACGCCAACGCTGTTGATGGTGGGCGCGGCGAAGGCGATGTTCCTCCCGCTGTCGCTGGCGGTCGGTTTTTCCATGGTCGCCTCGTACTTGTTGTCGAGCACATTGGTTCCAATTCTCTCGGTTTGGGTGCTGCGCGGTCACGAGTACTTGGTCGAAGGTGAAGCGGCCGGACACCGTGGGTTCGCGCGATTTCAACAAGCGTACGCCGGCATCGCGCACCGGGCCGCGGGTCGGCCCTGGCTGGTGGTGGCAGGCTATGTGGTAGCGGCGGCAGGGGTCATCGGTTTTGTCGGGCTGCGCTTGGGCACGGACATCTTTCCTCGGACGGAGGCGGGCCAGTTGCAGGTGCGGCTGCGCGCGCCCGCCGGCACACAGATCGACGGCACCGAAGCCCTCGCGTTGCAGACGCTCGACATCATCAAGAAGGCGGTCGGTCCGGAAAACGTCGCCATCACTCTGGGGTTTGTCGGGGTGCATGCATCAGCGTATCCGATCAACTTCATCTACCTGTGGAACGGCGGTCCGGAGGAAGGCGTGGTGCAGGTCCAGCTGCAACCCGGCACGTCGATCCATATCGAAGCCCTCAAGGAGCGGCTGCGACAGACGTTTGGCGAGCAGATGCCGAACGTCAGCTTCTCCTTCGAGCCGAGCGACATCGTCAGTCGCGTCATGAGCTTTGGTGCGTCGACGCCGATTGAAGTGGCGGTGAGCGGCCCCAACCTGGCGACCAACCGCGCCTTCGCGCAACTCGTCAAAGACCGGCTGCAGCGGATTCCCGACCTCCGCGACGTGCAGTTCGGCCAGTCGCTGGATTATCCGACGGTGGATGTGAACGTCGATCGCGAGAAGGCCGGACTGATGGCGGTGCGGATGGTAGACGTGTCACGCTCGCTCGTTCCGGCTACATCGTCGAGCCGCTTTGTGGTCCCCAACTACTGGGCCGACCCGAACAGCGGCGTCGCCTACCAGATTCAAGTGCAGGTTCCCCAAGCGCGGATGGATTCGCTGGAACAGGCGCGGAACGTGCCGGTCATCAATCGCAACGGTCATGGGCTGCTGCTCCGCGACGTTGCCAGAGTCAACGAAGGTACGGCCACCGGCCAATACGCGCGTTACAACATGCAGCGCCTGGTGACCGTCACCGCGAACATCGCCGGCGCCGACCTCGGCAGCGTGGCCACGCAAGTGACAGACGCGCTCAAGGAGGTTGGCCAACCACCGCCGGGAGTGAGCGTCGCCGTGCGTGGCCAGGTTGTGCCGCTGCAAGAAATGATGGATGGCTTGCGCACTGGTCTGCTGCTGGCGGTGGTAGTGATCTTCCTGCTCCTGGCGGCGAATTTCCAGTCGCTAAAGCTGTCCTTCGTGGTCGTCTCTACCGCGCCAGCGGTCATCGCCGGCGTCATCCTCATGCTGTGGGTGACGGGGACGACGCTCAACATTCAATCGTTCATGGGCGCGATCATGGCCATCGGGGTGGCGGTGTCGAACGCCATACTGCTCGTCACCTTTGCCGAACGCAGCCGCCTTGCCGGCGCCTCCGCACACGACGCCGCGGTAGAAGGCGCGCGCAGCCGTCTGCGGCCCATCCTCATGACCAGTCTGGCGATGATCGCCGGCATGGTGCCGATGGCGCTGGGTCTGGGCGAGGGCGGCCAGCAGACCGCTCCCCTGGGCCGCGCCGTGGTCGGCGGACTGGCTGTGGCCACGCTGGCAACGTTGTTGGTCTTGCCGGCGATGTTTGTCCTCGTCCAGGCACGCGCGCATCGGCGTTCCACGTCGCTGGACCCCGACGATCCGCAAAGCTCCAGCTTCAACGC
>JBGQHM010000470.1:0-4950 GCA_041497995.1 Binatia bacterium
CTGTGGGGACGGTGCTGGGAAGGTGAGGGCGCCCCAGCCTTCTGGCCCTGGGTGCAGGTAGTGCGCGCATACCTCCAGGAATGCGACGCTGCGGCGTTGCGCGACACGCTCGGCCCCGGAGCGTCGGATATCGCCCGGCTGGTTCCAGAAATCGAGCAGCGGTTGCCCGATCTCCCGCAAGCCAGCACGCTCGAACCGGCGCAAGCACGCTTCCGCCTCTTCGATAGCGTCTCGACGTTTTTGAAGACCGCTGCGAGCAGCCAGCCGCTCGTCCTGATCCTCGACGATCTGCACTGGGCGGATACACCGTCGCTCCTCCTGCTGCAGTTCCTGGCCAGGGAAATGCGCGAGGTGCGGTTGCTGGTGGTGGGGACGTACCGTGACGTGGATCTCCAGCGTCACGATCCTCTCGCTGCCGCGATCGGCAAATTGGCCCGCGACAGCCGATGCATTGCCCTGCGCGGTCTCAACGAGAGTGAGGTTGCGCAACTCATCGAGAGCGCTTGGGGAGCTACGCCACCGCCAAGTCTCGTCGTCGCCGTCCATCAGCGCACCGAAGGCAACCCGTTCTTCGTCAGCGAAATGGTTCGCTTGCTGGCGTCTGAGACACGCCCGACGCAC
Organism: Binatia bacterium; assembly: GCA_041497995.1. Lineage (GTDB taxonomy): Bacteria > Desulfobacterota > Binatia > HRBIN30 > HRBIN30 > DATKMS01. The sequence continues at coordinate 622 of JBGQHM010000470.1, forward strand.
GCGGCGGAGCTCGTGGCGTGGGTACAAGGCGTACCGCACGGAGTTCGGCAGACAATCCTCTGCCGCCTCGATCAACTCGCAGAGTCGCAGCGGCGGCTCCTCTCGATCGCGTCGGTGATTGGGCGCGAGTTCAGCGTCGAGTTGTTGGAGCGCGTCGCCGGAGAGGCAGCGCGCGGTCAGTTGCTCGCGGGGTTGGACGCGGCGCGCGCCATCGGGGCGCTGACCGAGCTCCCGCCGGCCGGGGGACGCTACCGCTTCTTCCATGCGCTCGTCCGCGAAACGCTCTACGACGATGTGCCCACGGCAGAGCGCCTGCACCTGCACGAGCAGATCGGTGCGGCTCTGGAGGCGTTGACGGTTGGGAACGCGGAGCCGCATTTGGCCGAGCTTGCGCATCATTTCTTCTTCGCGTGTACGGCGGGGGGACCCGTCGCCAAGGCCGTCGACTACGCGATGCGAGCCGGCGATCAGTGTAACCGGCGCCTCGCCTACGAGGAGGCCGCGAAGCAGTACCAACTCGCGGTGCAGGCTCACACGCGCACACTGATGGCGGGGAACCACGGCGTGGAGGGCGCGGAGCCCGCGCTCGTGCGACAGCACTGTGAGTTGATGCTGGCGCTTGGGCAGGCGCAATTCCGCGCCGGCGACGTGACAACGGGCCGAGAAACCTTCGCAGCGGTTGCCGACTACGCGCGCCGGACCAGTAGCGCAGACGTACTCGGCCGCGCGGCGCTGGGTGTGGCCGGCCGCTGGGGTGTGCGGTCGGGCATCGATCCTGCGGCGCTGGCGCTGCTCGAAGAGGCCGCCGCGGCGTTGGGTGAGGAGGTCAACGCCGTGCACGTGGAGGTGGCCAGCCGTCTGGCAATGGCACTGCGTCTCAGCGGTGTGCAGGAACGCAGTGTGCGACTCGGTGAGGAGGCGGTCCAGCTGGGGCGGGTACTCGGCGAGCCGGTGGCGCTGGCCTATGCGCTCGATGCGCTGCGGTTCGTGCGGTGGCGACCGGAGAACAGCGAGGAGCGCCTGGTCATTGCGGCCGAGATCGCTGCGCTGCTCGAGCAGACCAGCGACATCGAGATGGTGCTGTGGAATCGCCTGGCCCGGCTGATTGCGCTGCTGGAGCTCGGCGACATGCCACAGGTGGATGCCGAGATCCGCGCTCAGGCGCAGATGGCGGCCGAGCTGCGCCAGCCGTTCTATCGGTGGATTGCCGTGGTGCACCGCGCCATGCAGGCGCTTCTGGAGGGACGGTTTGAAGAGGCTGAGCGCCTCATTCTGGAAGCGTTCACGATGGGCGGGCGTGTAGCACGCGACGCCGCCACGCCGATCTTCGGCGTGCAGATGTTCGTCCTGCGCGGCGAGCAGGGCCGCCTGCCCGAGCTCGAGGACGGAGTCAAGACGTTTGTCGACCGCTATCCAACGACGCCCGGCTGGCGTGCCGGTCTGGCATACGTCTACTGCGAGCTGGGTCGCACGATCGAGGCCCGTCGCGAGTTCGAGCACCTGGCCGCGAAGGGTCTGCAGGCGATGACGCGCGATCCGGATTGGCTGATCGCCGTCGTCCTGCTGGCGCAGGTCTGCGCATTCCTCGGTGACGCCGAGCGGGCCCGCGAGCTCTACGATCTCTTGCTGCCGTACGGTGGCCGGAACGTCGTGCTTGCCGACATGGCTGCGTGTCTTGGTTCGGCGTCGCGAAGTCTAGGCATGCTCGCCGCTACCATGGGCCGCTGGGATGACGCGGCGGGGCATTTCGAAGATGCCCTGTCGATGAATGCGAAGATGGGGGCGCGGCCGTACGTCGCGCATACGCAGCGCGAGTATGCCGCCGTGCTCCTCAGACGCGACCGGCCCGGCGACCCCGATAGAGCGCACACGTTGCTGTCTCACGCCATCGCTACCTACGAAGCGCTCGGCATGACCAGCTACGGCGAGCGCGCTGCTGCGCTGCTCGCAGTCAGCGCGCCGCCAATTGCCGAGGCTCGGAATCCACAGCCCGCGGCCAATACGTTTCGCAGAGAGACCGACTACTGGACCATTGCGTACGACGGCAAAGTGCTGCGCCTGAAAGACGCGAAGGGGCTGCGCTATGTCGCGCGCTTGCTCCAGCATCCCGGCAGGGAGTTCCACGTTGCCGACCTGCTGACGATGACGGAGGGAGGCGCGACGGGCCGCGAGGCGAAGCTGGCGGACGGCCTGCGCGCCTCCAGACCGCAACCCTCTGACACGCTCCCTGACGCACGCGCCCGGACTGCGTATCAACGCCGGTTGCGGGAGCTGCAGGACGAGCTCGAAGAGGCCGAGCAGTTCAACGACACGGGCCGTGCCGGGCGCGCACAGGACGAGATCGAGCAGATCACCGGCGAGCTGACCGCGGCCTACGGCTTTGCGGGCAAGCCGCGGGCGAGCAATGAACCAATTGAGAAGCTGCGCAAGGCCGTCACCAACCGCATCCGCGATCAGCTCGCCAAGATCCGCACGGTGCACCCGACCCTCGGCCAGCATCTGGGCAACTCCCTCAAGACCGGCACCTTCTGCACCTACGAGCCTGAAAAGCCGACGGACTGGGAAGTCTCCGGTTTCTAGCCTCTGGTCTCTGGTTCGGATGTGCCGTCCTGTCGTGCCGCCCAGAATCGGAGGTAGCGACCGAGAGCCATCTCACTTGCTCCGCAGTTCGTAGCATCGCTACGCCGTAAGTAGCGCCTAAGGGGTAGTGACGCTCGACGTGAGACCTCGCAAGCCAGCACCGATCTGCTGGCGCACTCCGTCAGCGTGGAGGACGCTCATGATGGCGCAGCAAAGATCGACCGGCCGAGGAGTTGGCAGAGGGATTGGGCACGGGCAGGGACCGCGCAAGGCGCGTGCTGGTTTGCTTCTGGGAGCCGCGACAGGCTTGCTCTACGTGGCGACGCTCGTGGCCGGCGTGGCATCGAGCGCGCAGGCGTTCTGCCTCAGCGATCAAGACTGCGCGGACGGCAGCCCCTGCACGCCCGACACGTGCGCTCTTGGGGTGTGCACCCGCGATTCTCTCTTCCCTCCGATAGGGCTGGCCCGGTGCGAGACAAGCGCGAACTGTCCAGATGACGGTCCCTGCGTTCTCGGCTACTGCGTGTGCGACGACGACAACGCGTGCACCAGCGATTCGTGCAACCCGCGAACCGGCTGTGTGAACAAGCCCAAGGACTGCGACGACGGCAAGCAGTGCACCACTGACTTCTGCGATCTGTTGGGCAACTGCCAGCATCTGCCGGCGCTCGGTTTGGAGGTCCCATGCGACGACGGTAACCCGTGCAACAGCTTCGATACCTGCCGGCTCGACGGCACGTGCAGCGGGATCCTGTTCGCCTGCAGCAACGACGGCGACTGTGTCAACGGGACGGTTTGTTCCGAGGGCGTCTGTGTGCCGTGCGATGACCACAACGCCTGCACCATTGATACGTGCAGTTCGACCAGGGGTTGCGCCCACACGCCGCGAGACTGCAGCGACAACAACCTGTGCACCGCGGACTCCTGCAGTCCCTCCACGGGTGCCTGCGTACACACGCCGACATCGGGCGCCGCCTGCAATGACTTCGACGCGTGTACCACGGGCGATACGTGCGCCGCCGGTGTGTGCGCAGGCGCCCCGCTCAATTGCGCGGACACTGACCCGTGCACCGTGGATTCCTGCCGTAGCGGTCTGTGCCTGCACACGCCGCTCGCCTGCAACGACTCCAACCCCTGCACCACCGACTCGTGTCGTTCGGGCCGCTGCGTGCATCTGCCTACGTCGAGCGGCGTCTGCAGCGATGGCGACCCGTGCACGGTTCGCGACGCGTGCAGCGCGGGCATCTGCGCCGGTGCTCCGGTCAATTGTGACGACAGCAACCCGTGCACGGTGGACACCTGCACAGCCGGGCAATGCCGACACGTGGGACCAAACTGCGATGACAACAATCCCTGCACCACCGACTTCTGCCGCGGCGGCGGGTGCGAACACCTGCCGTTGTCCCGTGGGTCATGCAACGACGGCAATCCGTGCACGACGCAGGATACGTGCACAGCCGGTCAGTGCACCGGCAGGGCGCTCGACTGCAGCGACACCAACCCGTGCACGACGGACAGCTGCCGCGAGGGGTTGTGTCTCCATTTCAAGCGCACCTCGGGGGCGTGCGACGACGGCGATGCGTGCACGACGGGCGAGACGTGCGGGGCGCGTGCAACGTGCGTGGGCACGCCGATTCCGGACTGCCTGCCGCCGCCGACCGTGACGCCGACGCCCACGCCGACCCCCGCAGCTACGTGTGGCGGCGACTGCGATGGCAACGGTGAAGTGACCGTGGACGAGATCCTGAA